>LUZA01000008.1 GCA_001603455.1 Bacteroidales bacterium Bact_09
ATACGGTTCAGTTTCATATAAAACTGGGAAATATTATATAATACTCCTGGTTTATCGGTTTCAAACATCCCTTTGAGAGAATCATTGACAGAGTGTATGATGGCTTCTTTAAAGGTCGATCCTGTCTGATAAAAGAATGCATTTACTTTTTTGACAGATGGTATTAATTCATTAAGAATTGAATCAATAGCATTAATTTGCAGTACAATATCTTCAGCTTCGCCTGTTTTGCCTAAAAACATCTTGGCGTAAAACAGGTTAATAAAAGCTAAAACATAGTTTCTGTGATTCCCGGCCTTTTTACTAGCCTCCAGCCCCTTTTCAAAACAAACCTCAGCTTCAGGATAATTTCTGTTCCTAAGGTTGATATCCCCCAGATACCCATATAGCAACACCTGAAGCTGCGGATCTTCTATGGCATGGACTTTCATGACATCTTCTGCCTCTTTCAAATGGAGGTATGGCAGTGTGTCCATGGGATTGAGCGCATAACGGACAATCCCCAGGTAGATCAGGGACCGGGCAAGTTTTTCGGGATCACGGCCGTTCCTGTACCATTCCGCTGCTAATGATATAATGGAATCGTCCGTGAAATCAACGTAAGATTTATCCTTGGCTATGGTTAGCAACAAATTGTAATAAGACTGCACTTCGCCGGGATGCTCAGATACGTCCATTTGTTCCAAACTGTCCAGGACAACCCGGGGCCTGTGGCTGAGCAGGCTGTCCAGATTAGCCAGACGAGCTTGCATTACGTGCTGCCTGATTGTCGTATTACAGGAAACCAGCAGCAACAAACCAAGAACTATCAACCGGGAATTTTTCATGATTGTTTTGCTAAGTTAATAAAATCAGCGAAATTGTCTACTTTTGTTAACTTACCGACGTTCGGTGCATTACCTGATTTATTATGAAAAATATCCTATTCGTTCTTTCTTTTCTTTTTGCTTCCTTATTTTGGGTTGATGGATCTGCCTGCACGGTCATAGTGGCAGGCAAAAAAGCCACTGTAGACGGAAGCGTGCTAAATTCACACACAGATTGCGGTCCCGATAACCGCATTCGCATTATCCCGGGACAAAGCTTTAACAAGGGAACCATGGCCCCTGTTTTTTGGGGTATACTGGACAATACGCGCCCCATAGATGATCTTGGGGAGATCCTGGGTTACATTCCCCAGGTGGAGCGAACCTACACCTATTTTCACTCGGCCTATTCCCAGATCAATGAACACCAGTTGTGCATTGGCGAAAGCACCACCAACCAGCGGCCGGAACTACAACTGACAAAAGGAGAAGGCGAACAGATCATGACCATAGAACAGGCCCAGGTCTTTGCCCTGCAACGCTGCAAAACGGCCCGGGAAGCCCTGGAACTGATGACACACCTGATGGAAACCTATGGTTTTCTTCCTTCCTGCGGAAAAGATCCCGAACTGGTCACCCTGGCCGATCCCGATGAGGTCTGGATACTGGAATTCTTTGCCGTGGGCAAAGGCTGGAAAAAGGACAGCGGAAAACCGGGTTGCATCTGGGCGGCACAGCGCCTGCCGGACGACCACGTGGCCGTCATTTCCAATTGGAGCGTGATCAAAGAGATTGACCTTTCCAAACCCGACCAGTACCGTGCCTCTTCCAACTATATGAGTGTGGCCATAGAGAACGGCTGGTACGATCCCAACGGCACCATGCCCTTTATCTGGAGCAATGCCTATGCCGGGATAACCCCGCGCGAAGCCCACACCCACCGCCAATGGCTCTTCAATGCCCTGTACAATCCCGGCCTTGAGGAACTGCCCCCGCGCTGGACCAGCAATCCGTTCCAGAACCTGAACCAGTACGGTCAGACGGTTGAACCCATTGGCATGTATCCCTTCTCTTTCAAACCCAACAAGCTTTTCACCATAAAAGACATCATGGATTTCCAGCGGAGCACGTTCACCGGGACCATTTATGACAAGGAAAATGATGCCGTATGGTATATTCCCGGCACCGATGGCAAAATGGTCAAAAGCCCGCTGGCCACCCCTTTCCCCAATGCCGAGTTGCAGAAACTGCTGAAAACCAACAGACGCCGCCTGGTTTCGCGCGTTGACGGAGAATACGGGTTCTGCGCTCAGCTGCGCAGTGACCTGCCCGACGGGATCGGAGGCATTTACTGGGTATTTGTGGACAATGCCTATACCTCGCCCTACATTCCCTTTTTCACCGGCATGACCAAAACACCGGCTGTTTATATGGAATACCATCCAAACCACTATTCCGATACTTCTGTGCGGTGGGCCGTGGATGTGGTGGACAACCTGCTGAACCTCTGCTACCAGGAAGCCAAAAAAGACTTGGTACGGCTCCGGGAGCCCATGGAAGAAAAGTTCTTTGAAAAGAACCGGGAAATTGAACAACAATACCTGGCCTTGTACCAGAAGAATCCCAGGGCAGCCGCCGAATTGCTGAATCGGTACGCGCAGGAGTGTGCCGACACCATCATGCAAACATACAGGACCTTGCGGAATACCCTTCTTGAAAAATATACAAACAATAAACTACGATAATTTATGAGCCTGGACAGAAGAAATTTTCTTAGGGCAGCCGGTGGTCTGGCTGCCCTGACCATCCTCCCGCGGCGTGTCCTGGGAGGCAACGGTTTCATTGCCCCCAGCGACCAGCTGACCAAAGGGATCATTGGTACCGGCGGTATGGGCAGGGAACATATCAAATACGAAGGAGCAAGGCTGGTTGCCGTCTGCGATGTGGATACCAAACACCTGGAAGCGGCTGTGAAAATGGCCCCGGACCGGGTCAGGACCTATGAGCATTTCATGGATCTGATTAACGATCCCAATGTGGATGTGGTGCACATTGCCACCCCTCCGCACTGGCACGGCATCATGGCTGTGGAAGCCGCCAAGGCCGGCAAGGATATCTGGTGCGAAAAACCCATGACACGCACCATAGGGGAAGGCAAACGTGTAATGGAAGCGGTCAAGAGAAACGGACGCATCTTCAGATTGAACACCTGGTTCCGTTTCAAGGACACATTCTATGGCCTGGGCACGACCGTGAACCCGCTTAAAAAACTGGTACAGAGCGGCATGCTGGGCTGGCCCCTGAAGGTGACCATATCGCGCCACACCGGTTTCGACTGGAAGTTCTACTGGACCGGAAAAGAAAACCTGGTACCCGAAACTGTTCCTTCCAACCTGAACTACGACCTGTGGCTGGGCCCTGCCCCCTACAAACCCTACAATCCGCACCGGGTGCACCAGACATTCCGCGGTTATTGGGATTACGACGGCGGAGGACTTTGCGACATGGGACAGCATTATATGGACCCTGTCCAGTATTTCCTGGACAAGGACAATGAAAGCCCTGTCAAGGTAGAAGTGGATGCCCCGCAACAGCACCACGATGCCGTGGGTACCTGGCGCAGCATAACCTACACCTATGCCGACGGATGCCAGATCGTCCTCTGGGGCGATGATTTCGGGGATCCCGAGACTCCTTACATAGCCGGCCCGAAAGGCAACGTCTACCGCGGCTTCCGGTGCGATATCCCGGACTGGCAGCTGAAACTGGCCGATTTCCCGGAACCGGCTGCCCAGGAAACCGATTTCTACGGATGCATCAAAACCCGCAGACCGTTTGCCCTGAACGAAACCAACGGCTTCCGCAGTTGCACGCTGGTCAATATGGGCGCCGTGGCCGTACGGCTGAACCGCACCCTGCACTTTGACTCCGATACACTTGAATTTATTAACGATCCGGCAGCCAACCGGTTACTGGACCAACCCATGCGCGGACCCTGGAAAATCTGAACATCATGAAAAGAACAATCTCTGTAATACTGTTAATTCTCCTGGGCACGCTGTCTTCTTTGAACGCCCAGGACGCCCAAAGAGCGGCCGCCACCAAGGTGGGCGATGCCCTGAACCAGCTTCCGGCTGCCAATGAAGCCCTTTTCAGCCGGTTGATGGAAGATCTTTTGTCTACGGGCGAGGAAGGAGTCCTGATGCTTGCCCAAAAGCTCAGGAGCGACGGAACTTCCCTGCCCCAGGCAGAATATGCCCTGGACGGCATGGTACAATATGTAACCCGTCCCGGGGTAGATGAAAAAGTCCGCACGGAAGTGGCGCATCATTACGCCAAAGCCCTGGACAAAACGGAGGACCCCCTGATCAAGGCCTTTTTCATCAGGCAACTGCAAATGCTGGGTTCGCCCGAAAGCCTGAATGCCCTGGTTCCCTATATGTTCTCCGACGAACTGGGCGGAGCAGCCATCGGGGCCGTAACGGCCATTGGGGGCGAGACGGCTGTGCAATTGCTGCTGGGAGCTCCTTTACGGGCCGAGACCATCACCGGTCTGGGCAAACTGGGATCTCCGCTGGCAGAAAAAATGCTGATGAGCCTGGCCCAAACCGGCAATGAGCAACAGCGTCCCCTGGCCTTCCAGGCTCTTTCCCGTTGCGGGACCATGGCTGCCTTTGACGTGATGGTAAATGCCCCGAATTTCGATTTTCTGACCTTTCTGGAGCGGGTTGCTCCCTCCGATCCGGGGAAAGCCACCAAATCACTCAAGTCCCTGATCAAACCGGGCAACGAGTCTCAAACCCGTTGCTTTGCCCTTTCGCTGCTCCTTGGCCTGCACCAGGAGGAAGCCATGCGGACGGTGCTGCGGGCGCTGGACGATCCTGATGGTTCTTACCGCAGGACCGCCCTGGAAGGTACCCGCGCATTCATCTCGCCGGTGGTAAACTCGGCCGTGTTGAAAAAGATGAAACGCCTTTCCGCTCCGGCACTGGCCGATGTGCTGGACTGGCTGGGTGAACAGCGCAATCCCGCGCTGATCCCTTACATTGCCGATCCCTGGCTGACCCACCAGGACCTGCAGGTGGCAGAAGCCTCGGCCCGGGCCATCCTCAAGACAGGAACAGATCAGGGCACCGCCCTGCTGGCCGGCTTGCTTACCAGCACCGACCCCCTGAAAACGGACCTTGCCCTGAAGTGTCTGCTGGCCTCGGAAAGAAATGTGATACAGGCTGTTATGGATATTTATCCGCAAACCTCCGTTCCGGGAAAATCAGCCTCCCTGGCGCTGCTGGGCGTACGGAAATCCCGTGAGCATGAGCCGCTGGTGCTGGAAGCCCTGCAGGATCCCTCACCGGAAGTCCGGCTGGCCGCTGCCCGTGCCCTGAGCGGCGTAGCCCGGCCCGATAACCGGGACACATACTTCCGGCTATTGGAGGCCGCTGAGCCTGCATTGAAAGAGCCTTTGCAGCAGGCTGTCCTGGCCTCTTTGTACGGACTTGACCCGGAAGCACAATTTAACGTGCTGTCCGCAAGAATGCAACAGGCCGGTCCCCTGCTGAGACCGCTTTACTACGCGCCCCTTGCCGCAACCGGCACAAAAAGGGCTGTTGACCTGCTGAGCGAACGTTACCTGGAAGAAGGGAATGCAGATGCTTACATTGCGCTGATCAATGGCTGGAATCCCGCCGGTGCGCAAAAGGTGATATACCTGCGCAAAGGCCTGGACCATTTCACAGAACCGGGACAAACGGCAGCACTCCTGGCCCAGATGAAAAATACCGGTGCATTTCAGGCCATGGTCGCCTCGGCTCCTTACCTGGACTCGGCCCATCCCGAAGTCTCCCTGGCTGCGGCCATGAACATATACCGGCTGGCGGTGAACAATCCGGATTTCTACGGCCCCCTGGTGGCGGAGTGGATGGAAAAGGTGATGCGGATCATGGAACAGGCCGGTTACCCGGACAGCATCTACGACATACAGAACGTGAAGAAATACCTGGCCGAAACACCTGAAGAAAAGGGATTTGAACGCATTTTCAATGAAAAAGACCTGGAAGGCTGGCAGGGTCTGGTAGGCAATCCCATCTCACGCAGCAACATGAAACCGCAGGAACTGGCCAAGGCGCAAAAAGAAGCGGACAAGGTGGCTTTCAGCCAGTGGGTGGTGGAAGACGGCAAATTGCTGTTTTTGGGCAAAGGCGATAACCTTTGCACCACAAAGAATTACGGGGATTTTGAAATGTATGTGGACTGGCTCCTTTACCCGGAAGGACCCGAGGCCGATGCCGGCATTTACCTGCGGGGTTCACCCCAGGTGCAGATCTGGGACACTGCCCGTGTTCATGTGGGCGCCCAGGCGGGATCGGGCGGCCTGTACAACAACGCGAAAAATCCTTCTGCTCCCCTGTTGGTGGCCGATAACCGCCTGGGGGAATGGAACAGCTTTTTCATTCGCATGCAGGGAGAACGCGTTACCGTGTACCTGAACGGAGAACTGGTGGTAGACAATGTGGTCATGGAAAATTACTGGGACCGCTCACAGCCCATCTTCCCCTACGGGGCCATTGAGCTCCAGGCACACGGCAGCAAGGTGGCCTACCGCGACATCTACGTGCGGGAACTCCGGCGTCCCGAGCCTTACAAACTGTCCCCGGAAGAAGAAGCCGATGGCTTTACCGTACTCTTTGACGGCACCACATTGCATCAATGGACAGGAAACAAAACCGATTACCTGACCCGGGACGGGGTCTTGGAAGTCCGGCCCACCGGGCAGGGATTTGGCGACCTGTACACGGTTAAGGAGTATTCCGATTTTATATTCCGGTTCGAGTTCAAACTCACCCCGGGTGCCAACAACGGCGTAGGCATCCGCACACCCGGCACAGGGGATGCCGCCTACGAAGGCATGGAGATACAGATCCTGGACCACTTCGATTCCATTTACCAGCCCTGGCTGCTGGATTACCAGTACCACGGATCGGTCTATGGGGTGATCCCCTCACACAACCGCAATGCCCTGCGGCCCGTCGGGGAATGGAACCAGGAGGAGATCTACGTCAAAGGCACGTACATCCGGGTTACGCTGAACGGTGAAGTGATCACGGAAGGAGATATCTCGGCAGGCCCGGTTGACGACAGGGAGCATCCGGGGCTGGAAAGAACAGGGGGAAAGATAGGATTCCTGGGACACGGGTCCAAGCTGTGGCTCCGCAATATCAGGATCAAGGAATTGTAAGCGGGAAACTATCTTTTGAGCAGGGTATATTCCCCGTTCAGGGATTGCCCGTCAAAAAGAAGGTCTCCGTCGTAATAAACAACCAGTGTGGTCGGGGTCAGGGAACGGATCTCGACCACATCGTTTATGGTGGCACTGCCTACAATGACCCGGACATAAATGTAGATCCCATCCAGCGTGTAGGTAGGCGTATACGAGGGGGCCGATATGGGGGCTGTATAACCCATGGTTCCGTCTTCGCGGAATGTGATGGTGTATTCTGTGTTGTCTTGGTAAGCCCAGGTGCCCAAAAGGTCAGACACTTTATATTCCTTTTGGCAGGATGCGGTCATTAAAATAAGCAGGGACATTGCCATCAGTCCCGTGATCATGCGGATTCCTTTTTTCTTCATGGATTGAATTGCTTTATCATGTTATATTGCAAACTTTTAGTTATTTCCTCCGTACATATTCTCAGGACTGGCAGGTTCTCCGTTGACGGTGCCTGTATTGGTGCAATCTTCAGGTGATGGTCCAAACATAAAAAAGCCACAAAAACCTCCTACAAAGCAATTTTTACCTTCTGTTGTATCCACATAACCGCTTACCGAACCCGAATTAGAACAACCTTTCAGCCTGCCTCCATTATAAACACCTCCCTGATCAGTAATACCAATAACGCCTCCGACAAATTTATTGGTACCTTCCTGGCTGTTTCGTGTGACCGGACCGGAATTGACACAATCCGTCAGATTTCCGCCTCTATTGAAACCACAAATACCTCCTATGGTAAAATAATTATTGTCCATTTCGGATTCTGTTCCTGTAATTTGCCCCGAATTTACACAATTTGTCAAAGATCCTTTCATATTTTCTGCCACCACTCCCCCAACATTGTATGATCCGGTCACATTTCCCGTATTTTCAACACCCTCAATGAATCCTCCCTGGGTAATGGTCGCCACTATACCAGCCGAACTTTTTGCACCGGTGATCTGGCCGCTGTTCTTACAGTTAGTTATCTTATATATGTTCAGTTTACTGATAAAATGTGAAACGATCCCCCCGGCCGTATAGCCCGAAATAGCACCCCTATTCACACCATTTTCAATAGAAGATGAAGAGATACCAGCGATACCTCCGGCCAGGGCAATGTTGTCCACCTGAACTCCTTCCGTTTCCTCGATGGGGTCATCGGTCATGGGTACGGAAACAACACCTGTGTTCAGGCAATCCTTAATTTTCCCGAAGCCCACAGCCACTATACCACCAGCCCGTTTACCGGAAGAAATAGAAGCATGATTTTCACAATCAGACACAATCGATCCTGTAATTTTTACAGAGCCTGCAATACCGGTTATTCCGCCTGCACTTCCTGCGGTGGCACAAACATCGGCTCCTTCCAGATTATTACAGAAACTGATGGAAGCATTGTCCGTCAAATTCCCTATGATGCCCCCCGCTCCGGCAGATGCGGTGACCGTGCCGTTGTTGTCACAAAATGAGATCACGAATCCTGATCCTACAAGCATTCCGGCAACACCTCCAACAAATCTGACCCCTTCGATGGCCGCCAGGTTGTTGCATCCCTTTATCACATAATTACTATATCCTGCAATGCCTCCCACCGAACCTATTCCCTTTACCAGTCCCGTATTGCTGGAATTAACCACTTCTGAACCAATATTGCTTCCGGTGACACCCCCCGTCCCTTTGTTGTTATCTATACTAACACCTGTGGCCATTATGGTTCCCGTATTGGAACACCCGCTAATGGAACTATTCGTGTATTGTACTCCACATATGCCTCCCAGTTCAGAAACGCCCGATATGTCAGATGCATTATCACAATCTTTGATATTGCAGGAATTGACTGAATAACCGCAAATCCCACCAATCCGTGAAGTACCCTTAACAACTGCGCCAGAGTGATTCGTGCAATCGCTAATCACAGACGTATTGAATTGTTCGCCACTAATTCCGCCCGTTTTTTCATCAGATCCTTCAACATGACCGAAATTCTGTGAATCATTAATATTGCTTTTTGTTACAGATGATCCACATACGCCTCCTACTGCTCCCGTACCCCTGACCCTGGCATAAGCTTCGTTTTTACATCCGGTAACAATGCTTCCGTTCTGTCTTCCGACAATACCTCCCGTTGAAAACAGTCCCTGAACGCTACCGCCGTTGGTACAACCGGAAACGACAGACAGTTTATTGGCAGGGAAGATATCGGTCATTCCGGCTATACCACCCGTTGCGGTAGTGGTGCTTTTTCCGGAAACTCTGATTATGCCATTGAAATGACAATTGGAAATGGTTCCGGCCACCAATGTTCCGCATATACCACCCGCATTCAGGCTTTGGTACTGACCCGGAGTCAGGATTATGGAGCACGTTTCATCCAATACCAGGTTTTTTATTTCCGCCATCCTGACATAACCAAACAATCCTGCAGACCGCAGGGACGTCTGTGTGATGGTAAGGTTACTGATCTTGTGATCGTGACCGTTAAAAACTCCTGTCATGCTGCTGTTGTCATAGCTGTAGTTGCTGGCATTGGTATGAAGGCCTATAGGGGTCCAGTTACCTGCAGATGACATATCCAGATCGGCCAGCAAATGAACCGTACTTTCACTGTCCATCCAGGAACTCAGGTCCCTGAGGGCATTGACATCGTCCCGGAAGTCTATCAGATCCTCCGGGACAGAAATACCCAAAGGACGCTGAGTCACCTTTAAAAGAGCCAAGGTATCATTAATGGTTTTAAACGTGAGCGTGGCGGTTCTGATCTGGGAACGCTTAGAGGTATCGGCCTTGAACGTTAGCTGGTATTGCCCGCGTGCCCCTTCAGTCTGTGCCGGTACAAGATCACACCAGGAATCGCTGCTTCCCTGATAGGTCCATGTAGTATCTGCAACAAGGGAAAATCCGTAAGTGCCTCCCTTGCACGATATTTCAAGAGCAGCCGGAAGAACCAGCAACGTATCTGCAGTATCAGGTTCCTCAGGATCATCGGGATCCTCACCTCCATCCTGTGTGATCCTGATCACCGACTGTACGGTATTGTTGGATTTGGACCTTATGACCACATCTTGACTGCGTGCCTTTGTCGTTGTGTTTTTTTCAACAGAAAAGCTTAGAAAGACCGTTTTGTATGAAGTTTCTACAGATGAGAAATTTGTCTTACACCAATTCTCGGGAATGATAACCATCCATCCCGAGTTGGATGAGACGGCCACCGTATCACGCCCCCCGTCCTTTTCAAAATGCAAAGTCTGAGGATCGCTATTGATATAATATACCATATCCTCTTTTTTACAACATGTTGCAGCAAGTATCAGTATAAAGAAAACAACCGGAGCGTATAATAATTTTTTCATAATACAAAGATGCGTAAAACCTATTAAATGTTGCGCTATACAAATAAAAAAATGTAATTTCGTTACATGGTTTTTCTTTGGACAAACTAAATGTTGCCGATACACTTCATTTTACTTACCATGAAACAATTTTATGGAAAGACTTTAGTTATTTTAAAAATTATACGTTTGAATGATATGTATACCATTGCATTGATCCCCGCAAGATATGCTTCCACGCGTTTTCCCGGAAAACTCATGCAGAAGCTTGGAAATAAGACTGTTATCCTGCATACTTATCAGGCGACCTTGAATACGGGACTTTTTAAAGAAGTGGTCGTTGTGACAGACAGTCAGGAGATCTTCGGGGAAATCGTTCGCCACGGAGGAAAAGCCCGCATGAGCTTGGGAGAACATCTTTGCGGCAGTGACCGGATTGCCGAGGCCGCTACACATTACCCGCAGGCCGATGTGATCGTCAACGTTCAGGGCGATGAGCCTTTTACCTCGGCAAACCCGTTGAAAGCCCTTCTCGGTGCTTTTGAAGGAAAAGAATCTCCGCCACCTGATGTGGCTTCCCTGATGTCTCCCATAAGCGATCCTAAGGAATTCAGTAATCCCAATGTAGTCAAGGTGGTGACAGACTGTCAGGGATTCGCACTCCTTTTCTCCAGGGCGCCCATACCTTATACCAGGGATCCCCAAGGATACCAAGCCAGGGCGTTCAGGCATATCGGGGTTTATGCCTTCCGCAGGGAGGCCTTGCTGCATTTTGCCTCCATTGCACCCGGCCCCCTGGAATTGTCAGAAAAACTGGAGAACCTGAGGTTCCTTGAAAACAATATGAAAGTTAAAATGATAGAGGTACCCGGATATTCCAAGGGCATAGATGTTCCGGAAGATCTGGATGAGGCCAGAAAAATGATCAGCTCCTGTTGATGTTCACCCGTCTGACTTCCTCCACGCCCAGGACTGATTCCAGCCTCTTGATAATATTGTTGATCTCCTTGGCAGATCTTACTTCAAGATGAATATCACATTCAAAAAGCGCATCTTTTGTGGTTACGCTCATGTTGTTAATGTTCAGCCCCCACTCTTCCGATATGATCTGGGATATTTCAAAGGTAATGCCCTTTCGGTCAACCCCAAATGCATGGATATGTGCCGGATAGTAAGTAGTTTCATCGGCTTCGATATCTACGTTTACTATCGTTTCCCCGTGTTCTGTAGATAATTTGATGGCCCTTTCGCAATTGCGGGTATGTACAAATACTTTTCCACTCCCGTCCTGTGCTTCAAAACCCAACAGCTCATCCCCGGGGAGGGGAGAACAACACTTGGCAAATTTGTATCTTGAAGGCTTTATGGATATGTTCTGTTTGCGAAGGGCACTTCTGATACATGATTTGGCTTTATATGTGACAACGGCGTCCAGCCAGTCTTTCTGCGGCATGATGTTTGACGAGGTACCAATCTCCACCCTGTCGCCTCTTTTCAGAACCGTTTTGATAGAGCATAGCATTCCGTTCACCCGTGCAAACAATGCGTGATCTCCAATTTCGGAGTGAATCACATAGGCAAAATCGAGTGCCGAGGCATTGCTGGGCAGCAGAATCTGTTCTCCTTTTGGCGTGAAAACCCGTATATCGTCATTATAAAGATTTGCCTTCACCCCTTCCAGGAAAAAACCGTCCTTGTTGTTAAAGCCGTCACGGTAAACCATATCTTTGAGCGTTCCCCGGAATTCCTCCACCCAGGCATCAACGCCCCCTATGCCTACATTTTTATTACGCTTAACTATACAACCATGTATGGAAGCTCCCTCCATCCTTTCGCTTTTGATATGAACTTCGGCCCAAGTCCCGTGTTCTGTCATGAACATGCAGTGTAATGCTTCATAGCCGTTGGCCTTCGGATTATCCACATAATTATGAAAACTGCCTACCCTCTCCGTATAAAGGTCCGTAAGCAACGAATAAATCTGCAGACACTGGTTTTTCTCAGAAATTTCGCGGGGCCCGCCCGCCTTAGGCTTGAAAACGATATTGAATACATATATACTTTCCAGTCTACGGAAAGGTACCTGCTTTTGTTTCATATGACGCCATATGGAATAAACGCTTCTGATATCCTGCGTTATCACGGCATCAATGCCATTATCACGCAGTTTCTGTTCAATAGGGGCAACAAATCTGTTCCTGATGCCCTGGGTTTCTATGGCATGCTCATCCAGGACCTTCTGAATTCTTGAATACTCTTCAGGTGAACGGAACCTGAAACTGAGATTTTCCAGTTCTGTTTTAACCTTGTAAAGCCCCAGCCGGTTTGCCAGCGGTGCAAAGAAAAAATCGGTTTCACCCGTGATCTTCATCTGCTTATTCAGGGGCATATCAGCTAGTGTCCGCATATTGTGCAGCCTGTCAGCCAGTTTTATGAGCAAGGCACGGATATCGTACTGTATGGTCATCAACATTTTGCGGATGTTGTCCACTTGCATGGAAAGCTCATACTGTTCTTTTTTCTCTTTCGTAAGCCCCTCTACCAGAAAGGCTACATCATCCCCAAAAAGCTCTCTGATCTCTTCTATCGTATGTGCCGTGTCTTCCACAACATCGTGCAAAAGCGATGCAATAATGGGATTGGTTCTCAGTCCAATCTCTTCGTTGACTATACGGGCAACGGCTATAGGATGCAGTATATAGGGTTCACCGGCTTTTCTGGTTTGTTTCACGTGAGCCTGGTAAGCATATTCATATGCCTGCTTAATTCTCTCCAAATCTTCAGGCGAACTGTTCCTGGCAACATTCTTCAGAAAAATGTCGCGCTGCTCCTGTACCAACCGGGTATATTGCGCTTCATTCTTTTTGCCCAATCTCAATATTTCCATGTAGCAAATGTAAGCAATTTTGAGTATATTTGTCTTATCTATAAAACACTATTATTATGATACATCAATTACCTCCATTACCTTTTTCGGCTAATGATCTGGCTCCTGCCATCAGTCCCCTTACCATAGGGTATCATTATGGCAAGCACCATCAGGCCTATCTGAATAATTTAAACAATCTGATTGGGGGTACACCTTACGAAAATGCCCCTCTCGAGACCATTATTGCCAAGGCTCCTGCAGGCCCTGTTTTTAATAATGCAGCACAAGTATTCAACCATACATTTTATTTTAACCAGTTCAAAGCCACAGGAAGCGCAAAAAAACGTCCGGAAAACGAACTCCTGAGAGCCCTTGAGAAGAAATTCGGTAATTACGATAAATTCGTGGAAGCTTTCTCCAATGCGGCAGCCACACTGTTCGGTTCAGGATGGGCATGGCTAATCCGGGAAAAAGACGGAAATCTGGCTATAACCCAGGAATCCAATGCAGGTTGTCCGCTGGCAAAAAAGCAAAAACCCATAATGACCTGTGATGTATGGGAACATGCCTATTATCTGGATTACCAGAATAAAAGGCCGGATTATATTAAGGCATTCTGGGATATCCTTGACTGGGAAGTAATCGAAAGCCGCTACCGCGAATAGGCATAGCAGTTCTGTCAACGGGGTAATAAGGTGCTGGCACAAGGTGCCATGATGGGGATGCTTGCCCCTGTATCGGCATCTTTCACGGTAATTGCTGTGATGCTGGGAGCACGCATGGAAAACATGATCACATACACCATCCTGTACAACATAATTCTGGCTATGACAGCACCTCTTGTCTTTTCGTTCGTGGGACATCCGGCCGGCATTACATTCTGGGCATCTGCCTGGATGATCATCCGCAGGGTTGCCCCCATCATCGTGTTTCCTTTGGCTGCAGCATTGATCTGTCAGCGTTTCTTTCCTCGTATGAAAAAAGGGATCGTCCGTTACAGGACCATTCGGGCATTCCCCTGATCCTGATCATGTCGCTGATTTCCCTCCTACAATGTATCCTGCAATTCTCCTTTGGAAGGTGGCCAGGCTCTGGGACAAAAAAATGCATTGCTTGCCGTCTGGATGACACAGATGTATCCCTATCCCATAGCTTCAGTTGTACCGGCCTCATACGTACTATGGCAAAATACATGGAACAGCCTGCAGTTGTGGCGTATCAAAGGAGTGATGAATGCTTTTCCGGAGCAATCACAAGAGGCAATGAAGAACGAATAGAAAAATCGATTTTAAAATTATGGTATCTTTACCGGGAAACTTGATAAATTTATTGACTTAATATGAAAACACTAAGAACTTTAATTACAGGATTGCTTATTGCATCACTGATATTGACTAGTTGCGGGACCATTGGCAGGACAGGTGTCGGAGCAGGTATAGGTGTGGCTGCCGGAGCTGCTGCCGGAGCAGGCATAGGTGCAGCTGCCGGAAACACGGCCGTTGGTACCGCTATAGGTGCCGTTGTGGGTGGTGTGGCCGGAATCCTTATAGGACATCATATGGACAAACAAAAACAGGAACTGGAAGAGATTCTGCCTGAAAATGCCTCCATCGAAATCGTAAATGAAGGTCAGGCCATTAAGGTGACCCTGGAATCGGGAATCCTTTTTGCCACCAATTCGACAGCAATAGGTGAGAACGCCAAAACAGCCCTCCGGAATTTTTCGACCAATCTGAACCAGAACCCCGATACCAACATCAAGATCATTGGCCATACGGACATCACCGGTACAGTGGAATACAACCAGGGATTATCAGAAAGAAGAGCCAGAAGTGTACGTGATTTCCTTTTATTGGAAGGTGTTGACATCACCCGGATGACAACTCTGGGCAAAGGAATTCACGAGCCCATTGCTGACAACAATACAATAGAAGGCAGGCTGCAAAACCGCCGTGTCGAGATTTTTATCCTGCCTAATGAAAAAATGATTGAAGAAGCACAACGTCAGGCCCAAACTTCAAAATAACATTCCGAAACAGATTTGTTTCCTGTGATTTTTTGTTTATTAACATATGTTCATTATCTTTGTAAAGATCATATGTTCATAATATGGCGCGACCAAAAAAATTACGCAAATTATCCAATCCGCCAAAAATCAAAGGATTCCGTCCAATAAAACCGGCCGGTGAAGTAGAACCTGCTCCCATTCTTCTGGATTATGACGAATTCGAAGCCCTTCGTCTGAGTGATTATCTTCAGAATAATCAAGCAGATGCTGCCAGGGAAATGGGTATTTCAAGGCCGACCTTTGCCCGGATATATAAAAATGCTCGGCGCAAAATAGCCAGGTCATTTGCCGAAGGGGCCCCTATTTTATTTCAGGGCGGTCCTGTTTATTTTACCAGTGAATGGTACTCCTGCAAAAATTGCCGGTGTTTTTTCAACAACCCGGACAAGGACAAACCTTCTGTTATTTGTCCTCTTTGCCGTTCGTCAGACGTCCATCAATGCGAAACAGATACATTATAATACATAAAATAATGAAAATTGCAATTACCTCCACCGGGAACAGCCCGGAATCAACTTTAGACAGCCGTTTTGGACGCTGTTCCTATTTTGTTATTTACGACACGGAATCCGGGACTACAGAGTTTATTCCCAATCCAAATAAAGAAGCTATGGAGGGAGCCGGCCCGGCATCTATACAGCTGGTAGCTTCCAAAGGAGTTGAAAAAGTGATTTCGGGTGAATTCGGAGGCAAAGTCAAAGCAATATTTGATAGTCTGAAGATCCAGCTTGTCATAGTCAATGATCGTACTATGACCATTGCCCATATTATTGAAATGGTTTCAAAATAATAACATTACAACTATGAAAAAAATCGCTATTCCATTGGAAAACGGACGTTTGTGTGCTCATTTTGGTCATTGCCAACAATTTGCAATAATCGATGTGGACAATAATTCCATTATATCAGAAACACGTGTCACTCCTCCGCCTCATGAACCGGGCTTATTACCGGCATGGTTGGCCGAAAAAGGAGTCAGCCACATCATTGCCGGTGGTATGGGTCAAAGAGCCCTTGCATTATTTAAAAACCAAAACATTCAGGTCTGCGTTGGAGCAGAGTCCGAAAACCCTGTTGAACTTGTCAATGATTGGATAAAAGGATCTTTGTCCACCGGCTCAAATGTTTGCGACCATTAATTCGCTTACATAATGAGAATTGCCATTGCCAGTGGAAAAGGCGGTACCGGAAAGACCTTCGTTTCAACCAATCTCTTTGCTGTTGCAGAGAAAGAATTCCATAATGTTACGCTGGTTGACTGTGATGCCGAAGAACCGAATGTTTCTGAATTCATTAACGGAAAAACCATCAGTACAGAGATAATCAAACAGCACCTTCCTGTAATAGACAAAGAGGCTTGTGTCTACTGTGGCAAATGCCGTCACTGGTGTAATTATAACGCTATTATCTGCCTCCCCGATAACAAACAGATCTATCTGATAGAAGATCTTTGTCATGATTGCGGAGCATGTTTGGCTGCCTGTCAGTACAATGCCATCACTGAAATTGAAAAAAGATTAGGTACTGTTTCTGTAAAACAGTGTTCAAATCATTCCCGGACAATAGAAGCCCGTTTAGATATTGGCGTTTATTCTCCGATTTCGGTGATCAAAGCCGCACTCAATAAAGCTCAGGATACAGAAATTATGCTAATAGATTCACCTCCGGGTATTTCCTGTTCTTTCATTGCAACTATTGTCCCGGCTGATTTTATTGTTTTGGTCACCGAGCCCACTCCTTTTGGATTGAACGATTTGAAATTATCCGTAGAAACACTCGAACAGTTAAAAAAAACTTTTGGGGTTGTGGTTAATCGGACCGGTCTGGGTGATGACCGGGTGTACGACTGGTTGGAAGAAAAACAAATTCCGTTGTTGATGAAAATTCCTTTCGATAAAAATATTGCACGGATATATTCGCAAAGCCGTCTGCTGGTCCGGGAAGATCCTTCTTATGCGATCCATTTCCTGAATTTACTCAAAGCAATTGAAGGATTATGCAAAAAATAAATGAAATTTCCATTCTTAGCGGTAAAGGCGGTACCGGAAAAACTTCACTGGCAGCCGCATTGGCTACTTTACAAAAGAATACAGTAGTCGCAGATTGTGACGTCGACGCTGCTAATTTGTACCTGATCCTGGAACCTGAAGATTACAGAACCGAAAAATATATCTCCGGACATAAAGCGGTAATCAATTATGATATTTGCATACAATGCGGCTTATGTAAGGAATATTGCAGATTCAACGCCATTGAACGTATGACTGAACCGGATTATCCGAAAGGAAAGATCACTATAGTAGAAACATCCTGTGACGGCTGCTGGTTATGTTCCCGGATTTGTTCCGTTAACGCAATTGACATGGCTCCATGCGATAAAAGCTATTGGTCTACAGGCAATTATCAATATGGCAAAATGATTCATGCACGCCTTGCCCCGGGAGAAGAAAACTCGGGCAAATTAGTGAATGTTGTCAGAGAACAGGCCCGTATAACTGCAAAAGAATCCGGGGCACAAAACATCATTATTGACGGACCTCCGGGCACAGGATGTGCTGCCATCGCATCCATTACAGGAGCAGACAAAGTTGTAGTAGTCACCGAACCTACAGGAACCGGACTTCATGATATGAAACGAATCCTGGAACTTGCGGGCCGTTTCCAGGTTAAAAAATATGTAGTTATTAATAAATCAGATCTGAATCCGGATATGACAGATTGTATTCGCAGCTGGTGTGAAAAAGAAGATATCCCTGTGATCGGAAATTTGCCGTTTGATCCCCGGATGGTTCATGCTATGGTAGCATGTAAAAGCATTACAGAATGGGCACCCGGGTCAGAGATATCTACCGTCATAAAAGAAATCCACCGTTTTCTGAGCCGGGTTCAGAAAACGTAACGGTATCACAACGCCACCCTTCTTCTGTTTTCCGTTATTTGGTATATTCGCACATTTCGATATATTATCAGAAAAAAATGGATGCTCCGGTAATCATCATGGACTTCACCCGGGTTTACAGAAACCAGTCTTTTTATCTTGATTACGATCACGTTTTGATAGATTGTACGGACATTACAGGGTCCGATTGCTATTGTGATCCGGAAGCTGCAGGTATCATTCAGGAAAGGATAGCAGATCATCCCGTAAAGACGGTACATTTTCTGGATTCAGGGAACCACCACTATATGACAAAATTTTGGACAGACAGGATAAGCAGGGATTTCCTTCTTGTAGTGGCAGATCATCATCCAGACATGCAGCCGGCTTTATTTGAAGATATGCTTTCCTGCGGAGGCTGGGTCCGGACCGTACTGGAATCAAATCCCTGGGTTCGTCAGGTATGGTTTATAGGTGTATCTGATCAATATCCGATCCCTCGTAATAATGACACGATCATTGTTTATCCAGACAGACCCCGGGCCGATTTACCTGCCTACTTATCCATAGACAAGGACATTTTGGATCCCAGGACCGTAACGACCAACTGGGACCAGGGTACTATGTCATACAGGCAGCTTCACGCTGTTATCAGAGAGATCATGCACCGTCACCCCGTCCTGGGAGTGGATATCTGCGGTGAATGCACTACCTGTATTGATAGTCGCAGTGATTTGATCAACGGCCGTCTTTTATCATGTATTGCAGGTAAAAACATTTTCCGGCTTTAACAGATTCTCCGGACTGACTTCGCCGTACATTTTGATGTAATTGCCAAAGATTACCTCCCGGTGAAAGCAAAAGAGCAAGTCCTATTGCACGTAAAAAGCTTCACTTTCTTTGTGCAATTCGTCAATTTCTGTCAATGCTCCCAGTTCTTTTTGAGAATATGCAGATTTCTACAGCGATGCATAAAAAAACAAGGCATCATTTGATGTCTTGTTTTGCTTTGTAGCGGAGGGAGGACTCGAACCTCCGACCTTTGGGTTATGAGCCCAACGAGCTACCAACTGCTCCACTCCGCGATATAGAAGTGCAAAAATACAAATTTTACGCCGAAACTCCAAACATATTTAAAAAATCCTGAAGTTCAACAGTTTGCTGATCACCCGTAAGAAGGTTTTTCCATGTGACCTGATTGTTTTTCATTTCCTGTTTCCCAATTATGACTGCTTTCTGGATTCCCCTGCGGGCTGCATAATCAAACTGCTTTTTCAGTTTTACTTCTTCCGGATACAATTCACAGGAAACGCCCGATGCACGCAATAGTTTCATACATCCCAGCGCATATGCAGCTTCTTCCCTGCCCATATTGAAAAACACGATCCGAGGTGCATTCATTACCTTTTCCGGAAATTTGTCCAGCCCCAGCAACACATCGTAGATCCTGTCAGCTCCAAAAGATATGCCCACACCAGACATGTTTTTCAGTCCGAATATTCCTGTCAGGTCGTCGTATCTCCCCCCACCGCATATGCTGCCAATTGAAAAATCCAGCGCCTTTACCTCAAAGATGGCCCCTGTATAGTAATTCAGACCCCGTGCCAAGCTCAGATCAAGTTCAACCGACTGACCGACGCCTACGCACTCGATCATGGAGAACAGCCATTTGATCTCTTCCACACCTTTCATACCGATCTCCGACGCACCATCTTCAAAGAGCCTGGTCAGGAATGCAATTTTTGACGTGGTTATGCCCTTGAAAAGCAATAGAGGTTCCAGACACGAAAGCCCTTCGGGTGTAATACCCTTTTCCAAAAGCTCCTGCTTCACCCCTTCTAGCCCGGTCTTATCGAATTTATCCATGGCTACGGTTATATCGGTCAGTCTGTCGGGATATCCCATCACCTGGGCAATACCCGCCAGTACCTTGCGATTATTTATCTTCAGCAAAACACGAATGTCAAAGCGGTTAAAAACAGCCTCGACCAGCTGTACCATGTCAAATTCGTTGTACAGTGAATCAGAACCGATCACATCGGCGTCACATTGGAAAAATTCCCTGTAGCGGCCTTTCTGTGGTCTGTCGGCTCTCCATACGGGCTGGATCTGATAACGTTTGAACGGGAAGGTAAGTTCATTCTGATGCTGCACAACGAACCGGGCAAAAGGGACCGTCAGATCATAGCGCAGTCCTTTTTCACAAATCTTCAGAGACAGGGCATTGGAATCGATATTAGCAGGATCGGGATCCACTTGTCCGGCCAGGGGGACAAAACTGTCTCCGGAATTGAGTATCTTGAAAAGCAGACGGTCCCCCTCTTCTCCGTATTTTCCCAATAAGGTGGAAAGGTTTTCCATAGCAGGTGTTTCTATGGGTGCATAACCGAATTCCTTGAAAACCGTCCTGATTGTGTCAAAAATATAATTCCGGCGGGAAGCCTCTACCGGGTTAAAGTCGCGTGTTCCTTTGGGAATAGAAGGTTTATGAGCCATTATTATCTGTATTGGTCTGTACAAAAATACGTGAAAATTATATACTTTGAAAAAAACGGGAAATATGCCCCTGCCCATATCATGGCAGACGCTCAGACTCCCAGGTATTCGAGGATTGATTTTGCCGCCTGACGGCCGGCTCCCATAGCCAGAATCACCGTGGCAGCTCCGGTAACCACATCCCCTCCGGCAAAAACACCGGAACGCGATGTGATTCCCTTTTCATCGGCAACGATCCCGTTATAGCGATTCATGGTGAGTCCCGGAGTTGTACGGGCAATTAGTGGATTGGAAGATGTTCCCAGGGCAATGATAGCCACATCGCACACAATATCGAATTCTGAACCGGGGATCTCGACAGGTCTTCGCCTGCCACTTTCATCGGGTTCTCCTAACTCCATCCGGATACACCTAAGACCGGTTACCCACCCTTTCTCGTTTCCCAGAACGGCTACAGGGTTTGTCAGCATCCGGAAGGCCACCCCTTCTTCTTTAGCGTGATGTACTTCCTCCACCCTGGCTGGCATTTCCTTCTCGGTTCGCCGATAAACAATGGTTACACCGGCTCCCAGGCGCAAGGCAGTTCTGGCTGCATCCATGGCAACATTCCCTCCACCCACCACTGCCACCCTCTGTCCTACGTAAATGGGCGTATCGGAATCGGGCCTGTAAGCTACCATCAGGTTGCTCCGGGTTAAAAACTCATTGGCCGAGACTACTCCGTTGAAATTTTCCCCGGGGATACCCATAAACTTGGGCAACCCAGCCCCTGATCCCACAAAAATAGCATTAAAACCCTCTTTATCAAACAATTGATCTATCGTTACTGTCCTGCCTACAACCACATTACATTCGATTTTCACGCCCAGTTTCTGAACTTGTCCTATCTCATACTCCACCACCTCTTCCTTGGGCAGACGAAATTCCGGAATCCCATAAACCAGCACACCCCCTGGTTTGTGCAAGGCTTCAAATATAGTCACATCACATCCGGCTTTGGCCAGGTCTGTGGCACAGGCAAGACCCGCGGGACCGGAACCTATGACGGCAACCTTTTTGCCATTGGGAACAGCCTTTGTTACCGTTGAAAAATTATTCTTACGTGCCCAGTCAGCCACATACCGTTCCAGTTTGCCAATGGAAATAGGTTCGTTTTTAATTCCCATGATACAAGCACCTTCGCATTGCGATTCCTGGGGACAGACGCGTCCACATACAGCCGGCAACGAAGAATCCTGTGCTATAATAGATGCTGCCCCGGGCATATCTCCATCTAAAACAGCTTTGATGAACCGGGGAATCTGAATATTTACCGGACATCCGGCCACACATTTAGGATTCTTGCATTGTATGCACCGGGAAGCTTCCAGGAATGCTTCCTCTGCATTATAACCGTAACTGACCTCCTCAAAATTCACGGTCCTGGCTTTCGGGTCCTGTTCCCGTACCGGAACTCTTATATTCTTAGTCATTCCCCAAACCGATTTTACATTTGTGATCCGCTGCTGTTTCCTGTGTTTTGTACATGGATTGCCTTCTCATAGCTTCATCAAAATCCACCTGGTAGGCATCAAACTCGGGACCATCCACACAGGCAAAACGTGTCTGCCCACCTACGGTCACCCTACACGCACCGCACATTCCTGTTCCGTCTACCATAAGGGTATTCATACTCACTATTAGCGGAAGATTGTATTCCCGGGCAATCAGGGTTACGAATTTCATCATGATCATAGGCCCTATAGCAACTGCTTGGTCGTAACGGGTTCCGTTGTCAAGCAGTCCTTTCATTTTTGCGGTGACCAGCCCTTTAAATCCATAAGAACCGTCTTCGGTACAGATATAAATCCGATCGGCTACCTGCCGCATTTCATCTTCCATGATCACCAGATCGCGAGTCTTTGCCCCTATAATCACTTCTACATGTACTCCTTTTTGGTGCAAATACTTCACTTGCGGATAAACAGGTGCCGTTCCCAAACCTCCGGCAACAAATAAATACTTTTTTTTGCGCAGGCTCTCATCATCTTCATGAATGAATTCCGAAGGCATTCCTAAAGGTCCCACAAAGTCAACAAAGGACTCCCCTTCCTCAAGAGTGAATATCTTCCGGGAAGAAGCTCCTACCCGCTGTGTCACAATGGTCACCGATCCGGCTGCCGGATCATGATCACATATAGTCAAAGGAACCCTTTCCCCCTTTTCACCAACCCGAACAATAATGAATTGCCCCGGCCGGGCACTGGAGGCTACACGGGGTGCCAACACTTCCATCAGACAGATATTGGGTGCCAGAATGCGTTTTTTCAGAATTTTGTACATAAACCGGATCTTCTTAAAACGCGGCAAATATATAAAAAAATTGCCTCCCTCACCGGATCAGGGTAATCTGTTAAAAATATATCCCCTGCTTTTTAGCTTCCTGATGATCAGGTTGAGATAGTTGTACAGCCTGTCAGTCCGGGACGCTTCCACTCCCGGATGAATCAGCACAATGGCGCCCTTCAATCCCTGCTCTTTTTCTAAATCAATAAGTTGTTCTATCAGTTCACGGGAACTCTTGTAAGAAGACATATCCGGTGTAGTATAATCTGCCCTGGTCAAAATGCCGGGGGTCAGATGGAGCACTTCCAAACCCATGGAAGCAGCCACCCGTACGGTTTCGGTATTGAAGTGCTCGTAGGACGGCATAAACCAGCGAACCTGCGAAAGATCCACTCCTGCACGAGCCAGCTCAGCCATATTGGCGGCTATATCGTTTCGCAGGCTGTCGGGAGAAACAAGAGATTTTTCAATATCTCCGTCCCAGGGTGCATAGAGCAGGTGTTTGTCCCCGTGAGGACCCACATAATGGCCCTGACGAATGATTTCCTGTACCAGCTCCTGCCATTGGGGATTGCGAAGGCAATTGCCTGTAAGGAAGAAAGAAGCCCTGATTCCGTGCTTTTTCAATGTTTCCAGAACGGTCCGGCCCCCTTCAAAACGTTCGTCAGCCGTGAAGGTCAGGTATATTTCACGTGATCCGGGATTTATCCGTATAATTCCTCCCCTGATATCCCTTTCGGTTACCGGCCGGATGTCGTTTTCTCTGAGCCACAGCGCTTCTTTTCTGCCTTCGGACTCCCGCCGTGCCAGATAATAACTGAGCGAGGCAGTTCCGTCCATGGTCGGTTCGTTGGTGGCATAATCCCAGATCTCGTCCTGATACAGGGCCACCCCCTGATTGAAGGGAGCATAAGACTCGACCCCGTCTGCCATCGATATATACTGACTGTGGTCTTTCAGGCGTTCCCTCAACTGCGGACCGTCAATCAGGCCGCCCGGGGTACTTTTGCCCAAGGTCGGCAGGTACGAAGTATGGGGCCGCTCGGGATAATCACCTCCTTTTGGAAAATCCACAATCATGGACGTTCCCCAGGGATTGCACCCGAAGAGCCAGTCGCGCAGCGAGGCTTCCATTTCACAATAAGTCTCATCTCCTGTGATCCTGTTGTAAAGATCGGCCTGGGTTACGGCCGCAACGACCATGTTGTTGGAACACCACATAAACGGGACCCCGTTCATAAAAGCACAGTCCTTACTCCGCTGCCTGATATGCTCAAGTCCCCTGCGCATGAATTCGGTGTATTTCTCTGCCATGGGCGTATCCGATGATGCCAGGTAATAATGCCCTAAATTCACGAAAGGATAAAACTGGTAATGCCTGGCTCTTCCCAGTTCCATCCAAGGAGTCACTTCTTCCAGCTGACCCCAGTAATCCGCCTTTTCCAGCCATTCCTCCCCTGCTCCCAGGTGATGGAAAACGGCTGCCGCCAACTGGATGTCATCTACGTAATTGTCTTCTTCGTAAAAATAGGGGGATACCACGCAGCATGTCTGGGTGTTGCCGGGTTTTTCTTCCGCAAAAACATATGCTGGCAGTGCTTTGGCCTTCATTTGTGAAGCAAATTCAGGGTCCAGTTCTTTGAACAATTCCGCTCCCATGGCAAAAGCCGAGGCAAATTTCCCTGCCGAGGAGGCAACGCCGGTAGTCCGATTGATATGCTCTGCCAGTCCCTGTCTTTCCCCGGTTATAAAATAGACAGGACGGCCTTTGCCGGGACCCCATCCGTAATCGGCCCGATCGTTGACCGGAAGCCTGAATCCCACGTGATCCCTGTCATCGGCAATCTGGTTGAACATAACCTTGTCTTCCGGATTCATTTTCAAAAGCCACTCCAGTCCCCAGCGGATCTCGTCCAGAATATCGGGGATCCCGTTGGCACCCGGACGGCCCGTGGCATCAAAGCGGTCCCCGAATACCGATTTATCTTCTGTTTGCGTGTAAGCGAACATCATCTGAAATGTGGCATTGGCACTGGTCGTGAGGTATTGCAGGTAATCTGTGGCATCGTGCCAGCCGCCCCTGACATCTATCTTTTCCCCGGAGCGTTCCGGATGCAGGACTATGTAGCCGTCATGCTGATGACATTGGGCATCCAGGAAGGGATTGTCCCCGCAACGCTGCTGTCGCATGTAATTCAAAAGAAAATCAGCTGTCCCGTCATATACTTCTGCGCCAATGCGAAAACCCGGCGATTCCACCGTACCCTTTCCGGGCAGGTCCATGCTTATGCGGTATCCGCCTTCCTGTTGCAAACCGGAAAAATACAGCCTGTAGGCTTTTCCCATACCCCATTTTGCTGCCGGGACTTCTGCCATCAGTCCGTTTTCCTGTGATCCTAAAAAAACACACGTTCCGTCACGCATGTCCAGGATCCGGAAACTGAGTGGGTCTGTTTCTTCTTTTGACAGGAACACAGCCACCTTGATGTCTCCCGGCAGGTAACCCGCCTGGTTGATGCGTATCCAAGCACCCGTTTCCTGTGCCGTCAGCGATTGCAGGGTAATCGTGCAGATCAGCGTGCAAAGGAATGATCTCAACATAATGCTATATTTTTGATGGTCTCTTATGCAAATATATCTATAATTTACCGAGACAATAACAGGCGCATACCGGCATAAATCCTTATCCCCGTTAGGGGGCCCCAGATAATACTGGCATTGAACCGGTCAGAGAAGGGGTCGTCAGCAGAAATAATGGGATCGGGCTGTCTGTAATTCAACAGGTTTTCCCCTCCTGCATAAACCTCGACCTTATTGAATTTTCGGGTAATCTGGGCATAGAACATAGGGAAAACCGGAGAATACCTTTCATCGGTACCGGCGGTAAATGCAGGAATCCTTGCCGGACCGTTCAATTGCGCCGTAACATCAAAGATCCAAATGTCTGTGGGTGTTGTGTACTGAAGGTTCAGTACTCCCTTGAATTTGCTTGTCAAAGGCCGGTCCGTCAGCCCCTGTCCTTTTAAATGTACTTTGGAATCGTTGTAGCGAAAAGTGGCTAGTACCGAGAATCCGTCAAAAGGTTCGGTAATAAAATCGGCCTGCCATGTATTGGTAAACGAACGGCCTTCCAGGTTATAAAAAAGGATGGAAGGGACCTGGGCATCCCACATATATTCCTGATCGGCGATCAGCTGGTTCATGAAATCGGTGCGAAAATATTCCAGGCTCAGCGAAGAAGAGCCTCCGTGTCCGAATGGCAAACCCAATGTCAGATTCAACCCATAGGTCCAGGCCTCTTCCTGGCCGGGCGTTCCTTCAAAAAGGATCCTGCGGCCGGTAGATAGTACCCCTATGTGGTCGATAATGCTGTTGGGAGAACGGAAGCCCCTTCCGGCCGTTGCCCTGAAGACAAGGTCCTCAGTAAAATTATACCGCATATTTACACCCGGAGTAAATAACCATCCGTAGAGGGTATTGAAATCAGCCCGGGCCCCGGCTATCAAAACCAGTTTATCGTCCCAATGCAGCGTATATTCCCCGTAAGCACCATAAATATCTTCCCGGTGGCCCATGTCAAACACCTCCTCTCCCCCCGCATGCCACCTGTCCGTCAAAACCTGGTCAAGACGTTCCCACAGGGCACTTACGCCCATGGTAATTTTATGGTGCCGGCCAATGCTCGACATAAAAACAGCATTGGCAAAAACATCGTGTTGGAGGGCGTTAAAATCCTTTAAGCCAAAGTAGGCATCCTGACTATGCAGGTTGTAGTCCATCACCAGGGCGATGTTCGGGTCTATGTGATTTTCATCTTCCCCTGAAATTTCAGTCTCATGCTCATGCTCATGCTCATGTTCATGCTCATGTTCATGCTCATGCGTCACGAGCGGTATACCCAGTTTTGCCCAGGCATTGACGCCCCTGTTTAAGATACGGGATCCCCAAAGTACGTTATCCCTGGACTGTCCGGGCATTACCCAAATATTTCCTTTTTGTCCGCCCTTCCTGTCTTCATACAACCCGCGGAATCCAAAACGGAGCTGCAGCCCCAAAGCATCGGCGTACAACCACCGGTTGGCAAGTGAATATCGATTGGTCAGCGGTTCATCCAAAAAACCGTCGCCATCGGCATCGTGCTGCATCAAATCCGCAGCACCATGAGCCAGAATCACGGTACTCCAGTTGTCATTGAGCTGTAACGAAGAGACAACGTTCGCCTCGGTTCTCAACGTATTGTTCAGAAACAGGTTTACGAACAGTGGCATTTGTGTGGTGGGTTTTCGGTATTCCATGTTGATCTGGCCGGTGATCGCCTCATAACCGTTCACTACCGATCCTGTTCCCTTGGCAATCTGTATGCTTTCCAGCCATTGGCCGGGAACAAAGGAAAGGCCGAAAGGCACCTGGATCCCCCTCATGGCAGGACGGTTTTCTTCCAGCATCTGGGTGTAATTTCCGCTCAGCCCTAAAAGCCGGATCTGCCGAGCCCCTGTGACCGCATCGGAATACCCGACCGAGACACTGGCAGAATTCTCAAAACTCTCGGCAAGGTTGCAACAGGCCATTTTGCACAGGCCTGCTGCAGTGATTACTTCGGTCTTTACCGGAGCCATGCGGGAAATATAATTACCCTGCCGGTGACCGGTAATATCGAGCGTTGGAAGTGTCCCTGCATCTTCATATAGAATGAATTCTATGCCGTCCTGTCCAAATCCCACCAAAACGGTATCTTCTGCATACCCCATATAAGAAGCGGCCAGCATCCGGGAAGAGGCGGCCTCAATACGGAATGTGCCGTCTTCGTTTGTATATACATGATGTTCCACCGGATCGCCGTGATTTGCCGGAACCCAGTAAACGAGAGCTGCACCGGCAGGCTGAACGTTACCTTGGTTATCTGAAATAAGTACCTTTCCCCTGTAAGTTTGTGCATGTAATAAAAATGGGAATATGATAAAAAGGCTGATAATTGATCTTTTCATTGGTCGTTGCTTTTGTTAATAATGGATAAATATCTTACATACATAGCGTAAAACAATCCATTACAAACGCAACGGGACCATATGGCTTTCCTGAAAAAGTAATTGTTCCAAAGGTCTGGGATGTAAAAGCCTTGCAAATTGCACGCAGGGAACGTCAAAACTGTTCTCTGACATACGGGCAGAAAACATCCCCAGTAGCTTATATGCCAAGACACTGCCCGGAGCATCCGATTCGTCTTCAGGCATTGAGGGATCATCCACCAAAAACACCCGCGTACTGCAGCAATCATCATCGTGATGTGCAGGACAGCAACCGGAATGGCATTGATCTCCCTGAGCATGAATTGCCTGGCAGGAAAAATCTCTGGCAAACAGCAATACATAATGTGATCCGTCTTGCAGGCAGTAGTGGATAGGAAAACCCGCCGTGGCTATAAGATATAAGCCGGCAAGCACCAGGCAGAATACGGTTTTAGTAAATTTTCTCATTCCTGTATGCAAATATAATGGTTACTTTTGTAAAACAAATATTGCCACAGATGAAAGATTTTTTAAAAACATTTGCAGCCGTTGTCCTGGGCACTGTCCTTGTCCTGACAACAGGCTTTTTCATGATTATCGGGTCGGTAACCAGTATGATCCGTCTGGGACTGGGCAGTTCAGCGCCGTCCATTCCCAACCAGGCCATCATGTACATATCTTTTGAGAACGGTGTGGCTACGCAAGATTCCGACCTTCCAGCCCTGGGGTTCCTGCCCCGGGAGCTGAGCATAGGTAAAGGAGGGACCGGCTTTCTTTCCATTATTCGGGCTATTGAACAGGCCGCCGAAGATCCTTCTGTCAGGATGATCTATGTGGACCCCCAGTATTTAAATGCACAAATGACGCACATAGAAGAGATCAGGAACGCATTGATCTCCTTCCGGCAAAGCGGAAAACCGGTCATCTGTTATGCCATGTCCTATACCCAACAGGCCTACTACCTGGCCACAGCGGCTGATAAGGTGATCCTGAACCCGGACGGGAACATCACCCTGCAGGGATTCAGTGTTAATGTGAATTATTACAAAGGCCTGATGGACCGGTTGGGTCTGGAAGCGCAGGTTATCCAACACGGCAGCTTTAAAAGTGGCGGTGAACCATTCACAGCTTCGCGAATGGGAGATCCGGAAAGAATACAACTGAAAGCTTACCTGGCTACCTGCTGGGATCACTGGTCTTCGGAGATTGACAACATACGCCATCTGAAAGAAGGGACCATAAACAATCTTTGTTCAGGAACATTCATGACAGAAGCCCGGCAGGCAAAAGAAACAGGTCTTGTTGATGAACTCTGGTACAAAGATGAAATGATAGCCTATTTATCATCCGTTTACAACGGGCTGCCTGAAAGCAGACTCCCATTGATTTCCCTGCAGGATTATAACAGTTACCGGGAACTGCACAAACGCAGGATTTCCAGAGACAAGATAGCTGTGGTATATGCTGCCGGTGAAATTTCCCTGGGAAAAGGTATGGGACAGGTTTTTGCAGAATCTTTTGCTGCTCAGTTGAGACAGTATCGTAACGATTCCACTGTAAAGGCTGTCGTTGTCCGCATGGAAAGCGCAGGAGGGGATCCGCTTGCAGCCGGGATCATAGCACGCGAATTACAACTGACCGCCGACATCAAACCTGTAACGGTATCATTGGGAGATATTGCCGCTTCGGGTGGGTACTGGATAGCCAGCACAGCTCACAGTATCTATGCCTATCCTTGTACGCTGACAGGGTCAATAGGGGTTTATAGCCTGTTATTCAACGGCGAAAGGACCATGTCTGATATTCTTAAAATACGGAGCGAGACGATTGACACCCATCCTTACAGTCATTTTGAATCGTGGTACCATCGCAAGAGCGAACAGGAACTACAGGTCATCAGGCAGCAGGTTGAATCTACCTATAACCGTTTTGTGGACGTGGTTGCCCAAAACAGGCACATGGAACGGCAGACAGTGGAAAATCTGGCCGATGGACGTATCTGGTCAGGAAAAGATGCGCTCGGAAACGGACTGGCAGACCATCAGGGCGGATTGTCCGATGCCATCAGGGCGGCAGCCGGTATGGCCGGCCTGACAGACTACAGATTGGTGACCTATCCCAAACCGTTAAGGATCCTGGATATGATCAGGATACCGGGAAGGAAGGCAATGACAGGTGTGGAAACTATCATTCAGGAACAAATTCAGGATCTTCTGGGAGAGGGAGGGATCCGGGCACGGCTTCCTTTTGATGAACAAGCAATATCGTGGTAGTAGCGCTTGTTACCCTGAAACGGTTATCTATACGCCAACCAATTACCCAAGCGATATCGTTTCCGGAACAAAGCACATAAATGTCTTTTTTTTCATAGACAGGAATCTTTTGATCTACAAGGAAATCGCTGATCTTTTTGAATCCTGTCATGCCAAGTGGAATAAACCTGTCACCCGGTTCCCAGTTCCGGATCTTCAGGGGAAACTGCAGTTTATCGGCATCAAGTGTCGCAATCTTACTGTCTTTTGGGATGATAAAACCCGGAGTACGTTCTATCCTCCTGTAATCCAACATCACAGATGGCCTGGGTTCAGTCAGAGGGCGTATTACTATCTCCTGACGGTCTATCCACAGGGCATGTGACCATGAGAGGTGCCTTTTGCCGCTCTGTCCCAGCAGGGATTCCGATATGCCCGGGATCTGTGCTTCTTTAAAACCATAGGGGGACAACAATGCATGCAACCAGAATTCCACATGACCTTCACGTATCAGGCACGGAATAGAGAACCCTTGCGGGGTGGCGCAGGCAATCCGCTTGTTTTCTATGACCGAATCCAGCAGTAATTGTGCCTGCTGCAGATTCCTGGCGTTTTTCCCCATACGCAGTTCCACATTCGGAGAGATCTGTTCCAGTATCGGTATGACAAGGTGACGGATTTTGTTGCGTGCAAAATCCGTCTCCTGATTGGTGGAATCCACACAGTATGTAATGTTGTTTTCCCTTGCATATTCAAGGATACGGGAACGCGGAACCTCCAGCAGCGGTCTGATCACCATATCATTCTGCTCTCTCATGCTGCAAAGACCCCGCAGTCCTGTTCCCCTGACCAGATTAAGCAGCATGGTTTCAGCCCTGTCATTGGCATTGTGGGCAACGGCTATGTGAAACAAACCATGAGTCCTGCACAGTGACCTGAACCAGTCATAGCGCAGGTCCCTGGCCGCCATCTCGGCAGAAATACGATGTTCTGCTGCATAATCAAGGGTAGAGACTGTTTTTGTATAAAAAGCCATTCCGTGTTCATGTGCCCAATCCATCACAAAACCCTGATCTCTGTCACTTTCGGCTCCGCGTAATGAAAAATTCATGTGCGCAATAACAACCTCCCGGCACATTTGACTACCTTCCTTCGTTTCCAGCCATTTCACGAACAAATGTGCCATGACCATGGAATCAACTCCTCCGCTGACGGCCAAAAGTATGCCGCCGGAAGAGTCTCTCAGCAATTTTCTTACCGATAAGAGAAATGCAGTTTCAACCATTTCCATATGGCTATTTATTGGATATAGTATAAGAAAGTCCTATGGATAAAATTTCCCGGAATTGTACTCTGGAAGCTTTATTACCGTATTTATCGGCAATCTTGATGTTGTCATCGTATATCAGGTTCGTACGTATATTGGCACTCATGAACTTATTGACTTGCATAGATATGGAAAGGTCCCATAACACATGGATGTTCTGTGGCTTGTTCAGATAATCCGAAAACAGGACCAACTCTGTATCCACCTTAACATTCTCGAAAACTTCCTTATCCAATTTTATTTTCAGTTGTGCTCCAAATTCCATCCTTACCTTTTCATCCGGCTTGTTTCCGTAATTCTCTCTCAATTCCGGCAAACTCACCACCACGATCCCTCCCGTAAGCGGAGCGAAGGTCATAGATAACCATGGTAACGGTTTATAATCAAGACCAAGCGCCAGCGTGGAATTGAGAGGAGAAGTAAACTGCGAAACAAGAGTCGTATCTTTAGTCGTGTACTTGTACCCTTTTGCCATTTGCGTTTTAATACCAAATGCAGCAGAAAAATAAAGCTTTTCTGTTGCCTTGTATCCGAATTTGGAATCAAATGCCAGCCTGTCATCTGTCTTCTTGAGAATATCCCCGAACATTTTCACAAATCCGTATCCTATCTGAAAACGGTTCTGAAATATGACACTGTTCTTTTCGTAATTCGCCTTGGCATCAATATAACCTCCCAGTGCAATGGAACTGTTCCCTCCTGCCGCCCAGTTAGTCAGAGATGTCTGTGAAAAATTCAACTGGGAAAGCATTGTATTTGTCCAGAATGTCGGTTTTTTAGGTGCGGGCATGGCTGCAAGGGCGGTCTGACGGCTTTCTTCAATGAATCGTGCTATGAGGATCGAATCCTCTATGGCCCGTTGCCTTGCAGAATCAACCTTGGCGGCCAGGCGTGCATACATGCGCACCAATTCTTCATACTTAGGTACCTGGACCGCATCCTTGCCCAGAGAATCTGCCTTAACAGTTTCCTGGGCACTGGAAACAACAACTGTCAGCAATAAGGCGGTACCAATCAGTAAAATTTTTTTCTTAAACATTGTTTTAATTCTGGTCTGCTTTAACATCATCGGCACAAAAGGCAAAGCCTAAACGTTTTCCTGTCTGCATCTTGGCACTGTCAATCTTGGCGTTCATCTGTTCCACTGTGGCAACAGCAACCGTTTCATAGGGCGGAGCCAGCAAATCGAAAGAAAGACAATACAAAACGGCCGTTTCCACTATATTCACAATGGCGGCTTTGTCTATAACCCGCTTCCCGAAATCAGCCAGATCCCTGGTCTGTTGCCGTTTACCTTCGGTGAAATAACTTTTATCCTTATTTACAAACAACCTGGCCACCAGATATCCCAGGTCTTCCTTTCTGTTGTATTTGAATGAATCTGTCAGAAAGTTATATACAGATATCATGCCGCAATAAGTGGAAAAAGTTTCCTTTTTAACGTAATCGTTCTTCCAGACGGGATGGTCCCTGTCAAATTGAAATACATCGGTGTGCATGCTGAACAACAAAATATCATCTGCAAATTTCAGTTCCGCCTCGAATTTGCCCCGGTCTCTGTATTCAAAACGAACGCGACGGTTCTCTCCGTCTTCCAGAAGTTCGTTCACATCATTGCTCATTTCATGCAGCACTTCCTTTGTCAGATTGAACACTTCAAGGGTCTGTTGAAAAACCTTATTCTTCAACTGGGATTTGATGTTCAATCCCTGGATAATCTGCTGCCTGGTTGGACGCATTTCTGAATTTGTCATAATTTATTATTTAATAAGCCCTGGCAAAAACGACCCTTTGCGGAGAAGGTTTTCCGGTGTACATACATCTGCCCGGTCTCGGATCTTCCCTCTCGGGGATGAGCCGTATGGTAGCTTTTGTTTCTTCCTTGATCTTTGCCTCGGTTCCGGGAGTACCGTCCCAGTGACAAAGGAAAAATCCACCATCCTCTATGCGCTCGCGAAATTCATCGTAACTGTTTATTTCAAAGGTGTTTTTATCTCTGAAATCAAGTGCTTTTCTGTAAATGTTCTCTTGTATATCCTGCATCAGCTGAATGATCATTTCCTCTATTCCCTCCAATGGGAATGTCTGTTTTTCCAGGGTATCCCTCCGAGCTACTTCTACCGTGCTGTTTGCCATGTCCCTGGGACCAACAGCTATGCGGACGGGGACACCTTTTACTTCCCATTCCGAGAATTTAAACCCGGAACGGACATTGTCCCTGTCGTCCAGTTTCACGGTCAGGCCCCTGGCCTCCAGACGGAGTTTAAGGCTTTCAAGGCGAGAGCAAATATCAGACCTTTCATCTTCCCCCTTGTATATCGGAACCAGAACAACCTGTAACGGGGCTAGTTTCGGCGGCAGAATCAGCCCGTTGTTGTCTGAATGAGCCATGATCAGGGCTCCCATCAAACGGGTTGATACGCCCCAGCTGGTAGCCCATACGTATTCCAGTGCCCCTTCCTTATTGGCAAATTGTACGTCAAATGCTTTGGCAAAATTCTGCCCCAGGAAATGAGACGTCCCGGCCTGCAGAGCCTTTCCATCCTGCATGAGTGCCTCGATGCACAATGTTTCAACTGCACCTGCAAAACGTTCAGAAGCTGTTTTGGGGCCAATCCATACAGGCAGTGCCATAATTTCTCTGGCAAAGGAAGCGTATACTTCCACCATTCTACGGGTTTCTTCCATAGCTTCCCGGGCCGTTGCGTGGGCCGTATGGCCTTCCTGCCAGAGAAATTCCGTGGTCCTGAGGAAAAGTCTCGTACGCATCTCCCAGCGGACAACGTTTGCCCATTGGTTGCAAAGAATAGGAAGATCTCTGTAAGATTTGATCCAGTTCCTGTATGTGTTCCAAATAATCGTCTCGCTTGTGGGGCGAACAACAAGTTCTTCTTCCAGGCGTGCAGCGGGATCTGCTATCAACCCATTTCCGTCGGGATCGGCCATGAGCCGGTGATGGGTCACTACGGCGCATTCCTTGGCAAATCCCTCGACATGCTCGGCTTCCCTGCTCAAAAACGATTTGGGAATAAACAGGGGAAAGTATGCATTAACATGGCCGGTTTCTTTAAAACGACGGTCAAGATCTGCCTGCATTTTTTCCCATATGGCATATCCATAAGGTTTAATAACCATACACCCTCTTACCGCAGAATTTTCTGCCAGATCTGCTTTGATCACCAGGTTGTTATACCATTCCGAATAATTTTCCTCTCTGTTCGTGATCTCTTTTGCCATAAATTCTGTTTTTACTGGTACAATTTTTGTTGAACAAATTATTGAAAAAATTACTAAAAATTTTTGTTTTTTTCTTTGGTTTTACTATATTTGGTGCAAAAGTACATAATTTGGTACAATAAAAAACAGGAGGTGCAAAATGAAACGGTATTTTATCTTATTGTTGCTATTCGCAGGACTATTTGCGGTTTCATGCGGATCGGGCTATCAAGTAGCATCCTCCGAATATGACGATGCTACCTACTTCAGACCGGACGTGACTGCCCGGGTACACCTGCTTGCTACGGCAGAAGAAGCTGAAGATTTAAAAAATCAGACTATTGCGCAGGCGCGGAAGGAAGGTGCAAAAGTGGAAACTGTGTATACAGATCCGGAAGGTGTTGCCAACATAAATGTGGAACCCGGCACTACATACCTGATCATGAATTCCCAGGACGATTCCTATGCCAGCCGGCTTGAAAAGTTCAGTGATGAACCATCTGATAGTTTCTCATTGACCATCAATATGGACTTTGGCTATGACTATTGGTGGGCAAATGATTTCTTTTCCTACCCCTGGTATGGTCCCTGGGTCAGGTACAGATACTGGTACATGCCTTATTCTTACTGGAATTACTGGTATTGGTATCCCCGTTCCTGGTATCGTGACTTCTGGTATTATGATTGGTGTTACAACTCCTGGTACTATCCATCGTACTACTATATGTGGTCTTATTCCGGAATATGGGGGATATACCCGTATGAATACTATTATTACCATGGGAATTACGATTCTCACAACCGGATCAACCCCAGGGAAAATTTACGCCGGGTTGCCCCGGAAGATGTAATCGCCTCGAGAAGTGTCCGCTCCGGCGGATCATACCGCAGGACCAACCCCCAGATAGACCAGATCTCAGGGAACAGGAATGAACGCGTAGCCGATGTTGAGAGCAGAAATAACAACCCGACTGAAAGCGGAACCCGCTACTACAGAAGGATAAACGAAACCACCGGCTCAGAAGCTGTTTACAGGAGGGATCATTCCTCAGAAACCCGTTCCCGCTCAGAACAAACAAATACAGGGAATTCTTTCTACAGAAGATCATCCAATCTGTCTCAAAGGACTCCGGACAATTCCAGTACCGAGTCAACGACCAGGACCACCAATCCAGGCAACAGCCGCAGTTTCTACCGGAGAAATCAAGAGCCTTCCACTACTGTCAATACGGGAAATTCCGGAAGTTCCAGAACTGTTAGAAATAACACCAACACCCGCTCAACGAGCGGTTTTGATAACCGCTCATACAACAGGAGCAGCTCTTCATCTTCTGTTTCAAGAAGCAGCGGTACGAGCCGTTCCACAAATAATACCGGTTCCATGAGAAGCAGCAGTAGCAGCATGGGCTCAGGAACAAGCAGCAGCAGTGGTAGTGTATCCCGTTCCGGTTCAAGTGGCGGTTCATACCGCAGATGATCTGTATTAATAACTTACATGTTTGATCCCTTAAAAAAATGAAAAAGTATCTGGTTTTGATCGCTTTAGTAGTTCCTATTGCCCTTTCCGGACAAAATGCCTGGGATGCTCTCCGGTTTTCTCACCTGAATTACCAGGGCACGGCACGTTCCATGGCATTGGGTAATGCCGTAACTGCACTGGGAGGTGATTTTGGCTCCATTATGCTGAACCCGGCCGCATCTGCCGTTTATCCCTATTCGGAAATAACCATAACTCCCTCTCTTACCACACAGTTTTCCGAGGTCAGTTATAATCATCAGGCAACCAATGACCGTTATACCCGTGGCGGTATTTCCAACATTGGCTATGTGGGCACCCTGGGCACGGGACCTTTTTCCCTTTCATTCGCTGCGGGATACAATAAAGTACAAGATTTTACACTGCGTACCTCCGTTCGCCTCGACAATGCAAAGGCCAGCTGGCTAACACCCGTTGCAACCATGACAGATGGCATTAAGTATACAGACCTGGAGACTACAGACGACTATAATCCCTATTACGAATCAAATGCGCCCTGGAGATCCATTCTTGCATGGAACACTTACCTGCTTGACCCTCTCCCGGGAACAAACAATCAGTATATTGCTGCCACAGAAAACCTGAACGGTGAAGAAATTAGCGTTGGCGGTCTTTTAGACCAGCGTTTTATCAAGGAATCAAAAGGCAATATGGGGGAATATTTTCTGAATATGGGCGCCAATATTAATAACCGTTTCTTTGCAGGATACAGTCTCGTTTTCCGGAATATCTATTACCGGACTTATGAGAAATTCACAGAAACATCACAAAATCCCAAAGATTTTGACACTGGTTTTTCTTCTTTTTCACATTTATACGACCAAATCTCTACAGGTATAGGATTTAACATGAAATTGGGAATTATAGCCATTCCATTTAAAAATTTTCGGCTGGGAGCCAGTGTTACCTCTCCTACCTGGACTACGCTGACCGATGAATGGCAGGAACAAATGACAGCCAATTTCGTAGAAGGGAGCGAAAGCACAAGAAGCCCTGTCGGTTCTTACTCTTATAACGTGCGCACACCCTGGCGTTTTAATGCCGGAGTGGCTTATACATTTGGAAAATTTGGTCTTATAAGCATCGACTATGAAGGCGTGGATTACAGGACCATGAAAATGGGAAAACGTTATGACAGATGGGCATTTGAAAAGGACAATGAAGCAATCCGCAACGGATCGGATGTATTCCGTTTCCGGTGTGCTCATAATTTCAGGGCCGGGGCTGAGATCCGCATAGCTCAAATAATAGCCATCAGGGGCGGATACAGTTTTTACGGATCTCCGGAACGTAGTTTTGAACCTACGCACATGGCATCTGGCGGATTGGGATTTCGTGCAAACAAGTGTTTTGCAGATGCTGGATTTTCCTATCGCTTAGGTGAAACGGAAGGATTTTCACTCTATGATACAGGGGATAAGCAAATACCCGGGCTCAATACTTTATCGCGTCTGAGGATCGTACTTACTTTTGGAGTTCGTTTTTAAAATCTTCCAGGCCTCGGAACCTTCATTCATGATAAGATCCAGAATACTTTGCCCGGGAACAAAACCATGTTTCCGGGCAAAAACCTGATAATATGGTTGCGGGTCGTACACAGGCAGGCATCTGCGATAATCACAATCTCCGTAATCCTGCAGATAAGATTCTGTGAATTTTATAATTGTGCTGATTTCCAGAATTTCAAAGCACCATTTGAGTATGGCCGTATTGAACTCAAAAAGGGGAACGGTCTTTTTGAGTTCATAGAAATGCCTGATCTCTTCCCTGTAATATTCATAGTAAGGAGATGATCCGTAAGCCGATTCAATGGCAAGCCAGTGATTACGCTGCCAGTCTTTTGACAGATCCAGCATTACTTCCCGTATGGGAGTCTTCAGACCATGTTTACGCACTACAGGTATGATCAGCCATTGAGGTCCGTTGGCCCCGCATATGGAACAGCGGTTGCGGAGTGTCTGTTTCTGGTAAGTCTCATGTTGTTCCAATATCCATTCACCTGAAGGGTATAATATTGAAAAATATGCGACCGGAGGCCAATAGGCTGTTGTAAAGACTGCTTTCACTCTCACACGCTCATTCTTCTTCCATAAACTTGGTTTTGTAAGGGATAATACCACGGTGTGATGCCCTTATGAAGGACAGGATTACTTCGCGTTCTTCCGAAGGATCCAGCACTTCTTCCACTTTGCGGCAGGCATCACTTATGTTTAAGCCAACTTGGTAAATAATACGGTATACATCGTGTATCCTTTCAATCTGCTCCGAGGTGAATCCACGCCTGCGAAGACCTATGATATTGATCCCCCCGTAACAGAGAGGCCGCCTTCCTGCCAGCACATAGGGAGGTACGTCTTTCCCTATCATGGAGCCTCCTGAGATCATAGCGTGCGCCCCAATACGTGTAAACTGATGAGCAGCCGATGCCCCGCCAATGATGGCATATTCATCAACTTGTGTTTCACCAGCCAGTCCCACATACGAAGTTAATATGACATTCTTTTTAATGTGGCAATCGTGCGCAATATGCACATAGCTCATTATCAAACAATTATCTTCTACCCGGGTTACTCCTATATGACTTGCAGCAGTTCCGCGGTTGATGGTGGCATATTCCCGGATGGTAACGTTATCGCCTATTTCTACATAAGAAACTTCACCGGCAAATTTAAGGTCCTGCGGTATTGCTCCGATGACCGCCCCGGGAAATATCCTGCAATGGGCACCAATGCGAACGTAATCCATTATCGTAACGTTAGATCCGATTATCGTACCTTCCCCAATTTCAACATGTTCAGCAATGGTGGCAAAAGGACCAATCTCTACTCCACGACCAAGAATAGCTTTAGGGTGAATGACATTGAGTTTTTGTGACATATTATTCTATTATTTGATTTCTGATCATCTGCGCTACAGCTGTGTTAGCTGCATGTCCCGGTTTATAAGCTGTTACACGGGCATTGAAACGTTTCCCCACCAGCATAAGATCACCTAAAAGATCCATAGTCTTATGTCTGGCACATTCATCGGGAAAGCGTGGTCCGGCATCGTTCAGATACCCTTTCTGCAGGCTTACGTCTGGTTTGTTGAATATATAGCGCAATAAATCCACATCTTCTTCGCTCAAAGCCTTTTCTGCTATGACCAGTGCATTATCAAGATCTCCTCCCCTTACCAGTCCGCTTTTAAAAAGGAATAATACTTCATGCAGGAAAACAAAAGTCCGGCTAGAAGCAATTTCTTTCAGAAAATCCAATTTACTGGTATATGTAAACTCTTGCCGGCCGAGTACCTCTGAATTGAAATCGATGATTACCCGGGCAGTAAACGTGTCTGCCGGAATTGCTTCTATCACCGTTCCGGTTTCCGGATTGAAAAACCTTACCGGGGCCTTCAAATCCATGTATTTCCTGATAGCATCCTGTTGCCGGATCCCGTTCTTGTCAATAGCCGAGGCGAAGGGCAGTGCACTTCCGTCCAGAATGGGAACCTCCGGACCATTCAGCTTCACCAGCACATTGTCGATCCCCATCCCAAAAAAGGCTGCCAGTAAATGTTCTGTAGTGCTTATTCCTACCTGTTCCTGCAACAAGACGGTACTTCTTTCCGTATTGGCTATATGATCGGAGACTGCTTCCATAAGGGGTTGTCCCGGGATGTCCATTCGCTGGAAACGTATCCCGTATCCTTCTGGCGCAGGACACAGAGTCATCTCAGCATCCGCGCCCGTATGCAAACCTACTCCGCTAAATGAGATCTCGCTGGATATCGTTTGCTGTTTCATTTATCTTTCTTTCCGGATTTTCTGAAAAGGGCATATGCCCTCATAAACTGGGAGTGATCAATGGCTGGCATGCCCAGTAAAATGTTCCCTTCCTCTTTGACAGAACCTATGACTCCTGCCTGAGCCCCGATCTGTGTACGGGCAGCAACAGTCAGGTGACCCACAATACCAGCCTGCCCCCCTACCATACAATTTGCACCCACGTGGGTAGAACCGGCTATGCCGCTCTGCGCTGCCATCACCGTATTTTCTCCAACTTCCACATTGTGGGCAATCTGTATCAGATTATCAAGCTTAACACCACACCGGATTATAGTAGATCCCATTGTTGCCCTGTCAATAACAGTATTGGCACCTATCTCTACATTGTCTTCTATAACCACGTTCCCTGTCTGCGGAATTTTCCGGTAAGAACCGTCAGAAGCAGGTGCAAACCCGAATCCATCAGAACCGATCACCGCATTTGCATGAATGATGCAATTCTCTCCTATGATGCAATCATCATAAATTTTAACTCCCGGATACAAAACGGTACCCGCCCCAATCTTGACATTTTCCCCGATATATACCTGGGGATAGATCTGAGCCCCGTTCCCTATACGCGCACGTTTCCCAATATAACTGTGAGCCCCGATGTAGACTTTCTTCCCGATCGATGCTTTACGGGCAATGCTGTGGGGAAATTCCCAGCCTTTTTTCTTTTTTTCAGAAGAAAACAATCCCAGTAAAACGGCAACTGCAGTATAGGCATTATCAACTTTTACCAATGTCGCGAGAATCTTAGCTGATGGGACAAAATCCCTGTTAATCAGCACCACAGATGCTTTGGTTGTATACAAGTATTTTTCGTATTTGGGGTTGGCAAGAAAGCAGGCCGTTCCCGGCTTACCCTGCTCGATACGTGCCACACCAGTAACTACAGTATCCGGATCACCCATCACTTCACCATGCAGATGATCGGCAATAATTCCAGCTGTCAGTTCCATATTATCTGATAAGTTTAAATTCCAACAAATTTCGTTCCATTTATGAAATAATGCAAATAACTAAATAAATTTGTTGGGATTCACTAAATTAATTAAATTTGTAGCCGATTAGGAACATGTGCAAGAGGACCTTGGTCCTCTTTTTTATTACAAATAAAAAGATTATCCAAAATGGAAGGTTTAAATCTGATCAGTACATTTGCCGAATTCAAGGATTTGAAAAACATAGACCGCCCTACTATGATGAGCGTTCTGGAAGATGTTTTCCGTTCCCAGCTTGCCAAAATGTATGGAAGTGCAGATAATTTTGACATCATTATCAACATTGATAAAGGCGACTTTGAGATATGGCGGAACCGCGAAGTGGTAGAAAAAGTGGAAGATCCAAACATGCAGATATCCCTGGAAGAAGTATCCAGGATAGATGATTCCTACGAAATTGGCGAGTCTTATACTGAAGAAGTAAAACTCTCTGAATTCGGACGCAGAGGTATTCTTACCCTCAGACAAAATCTGGCCGGAAGGATCATGGATATTGAAAAAGCCAACCTATATGCAAAATACAGGGAACGGGCCGGCGATATCCTTATGGGAGAAGTCTATCAGGTATGGAAAAAGGAAGTCCTTGTGCTGGACGAGGAAGGGAACGAGCTGCTGTTGCCTAAATCGGAACAAATCCCCAGTGATTATTTTCGCAAGGGCGATACAGTCCGCGCCGTTGTATCCAATGTCGAAATGAGAAACAACACCCCGGTGATAACCCTCTCCCGCACTTCCCCGAAATTCCTGGAAAGGCTATTTGAACAGGATGTTCCCGAGATCTACGACGGATTGATCACCATCAAAAAGATCGTACGAATCCCCGGTGAGCGGGCAAAAGTTGCCGTAGAATCGTATGATGACCGGATAGATCCCGTAGGGGCTTGCGTTGGTGTTAAAGGGTCCAGGATACACGGTATTGTAAGGGAACTAAGAAACGAGAACATAGATATAATCAACTGGACTACAAATCTGCAGCTTCTTATACAAAGAGCCTTGAGTCCGGCCAAGATATCTTCCATAAAAATCAATGAAGAAGAAAAACGCGTAGGTGTATATCTAAAGCCTAACGAAGTTTCTCTCGCCATAGGGAAAGGAGGTTCCAACATAAAACTGGCTGGCATGCTCATCGGTTATGAGATTGACGTCTTCCGCGAAGTCGATGAGAACGAAGAGGATGTTATGCTGGATGAATTCAACGATGAAATCGATCAGTGGATCATAGACTCGCTCAAACAGATCGGATGTGATACAGCAAAAAGTGTTTTGGCCATTCCTATCCCTGAATTGGTAAAACGGGCCGATCTGGAAGAGGAAACCGTTACAGAAGTGATACGTATCCTCCGAGCAGAATTTGAAAACGATATAAAAGAATAGAATAAGGAGAGTATATGTCGGAAAAACAAGGTATTCGAATCAGCAAAGTAGTCAAGGAGTTTAACATCGGGATTGGCACCCTTACTGATTTTCTGAAGAAAAAGGGGATCGAGGTGGATCCTTCCCCCAACAGTAAGATCTCGGAGGAAGCTTATGCTCTTGTGGAAAAGGAATTCGACAAGGAATTGCAGCTCAAGGAACAATCAAAAAAAATCATTTTGAAAGTGAAAGATGTTACCCAGGAAGAATCTCCTGCCCCTTCTGCCCCCAAAGCCAGACCGGAACCCGAACCGGCTCCTGCACCAGAACCTGTTGTCCGGCAGGAACCTGCCCCCAGACCAAAACCTGTTGTCCGGCAAAAAACAGAAGAAAAAACAGACACAGCACCCGGTAAAGGCCCTACTGTACTGGGCAAAATAGACCTGGCTAAATTTGAAAAGCCGAAGGAAAAGAAACCGGCTGCAGTACCTCCCGAAAAAACCCGGATTAAAAAGCAGCGACAGGTTACTCCTGTCCCGGAACCTCGTCCTGACTCAAAACCCAAAGAAGAAAAGAAACAGGTTCCGGTCCCTGAGCCAAAACCGGAAGAACCGGTACATATTGAAACCGAATTTGAAAAGTTGGCAGGTCCCAAAATCACGGGACAGATTGATCTGTCTCAGTTTGACAGAAAAAAGCCTGCAGAAGATAAAGAAAAATCAAAGGCCGACAAGCAAAAGGGAAAACGCGAACGGATTCAGAAACCGCACAGGGAACGCGTTGACGTAAATAAAGTCACCCCAAAACGGAGTGATAATGGAACCCGTGCAAGGGGACGCGGAAAAGAACGTTTCAAACCCATCCATGTAGAAGTGGACGAAGACGCCATCCAGAAGCAGATCAAGGAAACGTATGCCCGCATGACTGAAGGCAAGGGTAAGACCAAAGGGTCGAGACACCGTCGTGAAAAACGTGAAATCGTTAGTCAGCGGATGGCCGAAGAACAGGAACGCAGGGAAATGGAAAGCACGCTGTTGAAAGTAACTGAGTTCGTTACTGTAAACGAACTGGCCACCCTGATGGACGTTCCTGTGGTCAAGGTTATTGATGCATGTATGAATCTGGGGCTGATGGTTTCCATAAACCAGCGCCTGGATGCAGAAGCCATGGTCTTGGTAGCCGAAGAATTCGGATATCAGGTTGAGTTTGTCACTGCAGAAATTCATGATTCCATCCAGGAAGAAGAAGATGATCCGCGTGACCTGCGCGAAAGGCCCCCTATCGTAACCGTCATGGGACACGTTGACCACGGAAAAACCTCGCTGCTTGACTATATTCGCGATGCCAACGTAATAGCCGGAGAAGCGGGAGGAATAACACAACATATAGGGGCATACAGCGTACGCCTGGAAAACGGCCGTCTGATTACTTTTTTAGACACGCCGGGTCACGAAGCCTTCACGGCAATGAGGGCTCGCGGAGCAAAGGTAACCGATATGGCCATTATCATTATAGCCGCAGACGACGCCATCATGCCCCAGACCGTAGAAGCTATCAACCATGCTTCAGCTGCCGGAGTGCCCATGATCTTTGCAATAAACAAGATTGACAAACAAGGAGCAAATCCCGATAAAATCCGTGAACAACTTGCCAATATGAACGTACTGGTAGAAGAATGGGGCGGGAAACATCAGTGTCAGGAAATCTCGGCAAAAAAGGGCACTAATGTGGACAAACTCCTGGAAAAGATTCTGCTCGAGGCAGATATGCTTGAACTGAATGCCAATCCAAAAAAACGCGCCTCGGGAACGGTCATCGAGTCTTCTCTCGACAAAGGCCGTGGATACCTGGCCACCATACTGGTGCAGAACGGTACCCTGCATCAGGGAGACGTTCTGCTGAGTGGTTGCTGCACAGGAAAGGTGAGAGCCATGTTTAACGAAAGAGGTCATAAGATAACAGAAGCAGGCCCATCGACACCGGCTTCTGTACTTGGTCTGAACGGAGCCCCGGCTGCCGGGGAAGTCTTTACGGCCATGGAAGATGAGAAAGAAGCCCGCGAAGTAGCTGCCAAAAGAGAACAACTGATTCGCATACAGGGACTTAAAACACAAAAACACATTACCCTCGAAGAAATCGGACGACGGATTGCCGTTGGCAATTTCCAGGAACTAAACCTTATTGTTAAGGCCGATGTGGATGGTTCCATAGAAGCACTTTCCGATTCGTTGATCAAACTTTCAACCGAGGAAGTACAGGTAAATGTGATCCATAAAGCCGTGGGGGGCATCTCTGAATCTGATGTATTGCTGGCTACTGCTTCAAACGCCATCATCATCGGGTTCCAGGTACGTCCTTCCTCATCTGCCAGAAAGCTGGCTGAAAAGGAAGAAATTGAGATCCGGCTCTATTCGGTCATTTACGATGCCATTGAAGAAGTCACCAAGGGTATTGAAGGCATGCTTGCCCCTGTTGAAAAAGAAGAAATTACATCAACCGTTGAAGTCCGGGAAGTATTCAAGATATCCAAAATAGGGACAGTTGCCGGTTGTATGGTCAAGGAAGGCAAAATTACCCGCAATGCAAAGGTCAGGATCATTCGTGACGGGATTGTTATTTATACCGGGACACTGGGATCCCTCAAGCGATTCAAGGAAGATGTCAAGGAAGTGCAATCCGGTTATGACTGCGGACTGAACATAGACGGATATAATGATATCAAAGTGGATGATATCATCGAATCCTATACCATCGTAGAGATCAAGAGAAAACTCTGATCATCTGATCAAAGGCGGGATCTCGATAGCCAGAATCCCTTCTTGAGCAGGAAAATCAATAAAAGTAAGGCTGCAATAAAAAACTGCACCCTCAGCCTGGTCTTGATACGGGTCCCGGCAATGAGCAGTTCCGGGTCCTGGGTGGTAATTTTGTCCCATTTTTCGGGTGAAGGAATATCCCTGAAAGCAAACTTGGCAAGAACCACTCCCTGTTTCAGAACAACCAGCCCAGGCGAGGAGCGGACCATGGTCAGCAATGTTTTCCTATCTGCCAGATATACAGGCATATCGATCCCGTTGCCGAGCAATACTTTATGGACCGAATCGGCCGCCAGTGCGCTGATTGCATAATATGGCCTGCCCTGTCTGTTGCTTTCACGGACCAAAGGAAGCAGACGTTCCAAGACCTCACTGCCCATATTTGCGGTATCTGTTATAATCAGTACGAGTGCTGTTTCCTTTTCCTTCAGAAGGGAGTCGGTAATGGAATATCCTGATATGTCACGAACTGAAAAATCTGATATCTTATGACGAACTCCGGTTGCAACCTCCCGGGTACGTGAATCCACAAAGATCCAGGTGCTGTCCGGCAGGGAATCAGGAGAAAAGACCGCTTCCCTGCCCTGACGGCTGTAAACCAGTTCCGTTCGGTATATGTGTTCGGGATTGTTTCGCGCCTCTTCCAGTAAGGCTCCGATATCGTTACCGATCCTGAATCCCCTGAAATCAACGGGCGGCAAATGCCTGTAACTATAAACAGATAAGCCGGTTATCAATACGGCAAAAAAAAGGCATACAGGCCACTCTGCCATTCCGGTGGCAATAGGGGCCGTTCTGTTCCTCTGAAAAAACAGGATCAGGGCAAAAGGCCAAAAAATAAGATTTTTGAAAAATGTCTGCCAGTTGGTTAGTTTTACAGCATCCCCAAAACATCCGCAATCCTCAACGGGATTGAAGATGGCCAGGTACAGGGTAAGCAATGTGAAAAAGGACATGAACAGGAACATTCCCCAGGCAGCGGCACGCTTCCTGAAATCCAGCAGTACCATCACGCCCAGTACACATTCGACTGTTGATAGCGTTATCCCGCAGATGAGGGAAAATGGTTGCAGAAAACCAACCCCAAAGGCATTGAAATATGCTGCGAAAACAAGGGCAGATCCCACAGGATCAACAGCTTTTACAAAGCCCGAAAAAACGAACAACAATCCCAGGACCAAACGAGCTGTTCTTCTCATGGGAGGTATGGTTTTATGCGTTCGAATATTACCGTCCAGTGTGCTATTTCACCCTTTAGGTCACTGCATGGGATGATCCTGAAAGAGCTATCAAATTTGGCCTGTTCAAGGTACACCTCACGAACACGCTGTTGAAAATCCACAGAAGCTTCGTGTATATCATCCTTACCCTCCAAGTATGTTCTGTCATCTCCCGACCTGGGGGACCCCAGGTTTTCTTCTACAAAATGCAAAGGAACATCCAGGAACAGATTCACATCGGGTTTGGGTATCCCAAATTGCTGGTATTCCATCTGAAAAATAAAGTTTCTCAAACGCTCCCGTTCCTCCCTGCTTGTGAACTTTGCGCACTGGAAGGCAATGTTTGAATATACATAACGATCCAGCAGCACAATATCCCCGTCTTCAAGCCATCCCTTTATCTGGCCGGCCATCTCTAAACGGTTACCGGCAAAGAGCAAAGAAACCAGGTAAGGATCTACCGTATCAATGGCACCACTATCGCCCCTTAGAAAACGTGCGATCAGGGTTCCATACACAGGAGTGTCATAACGTGGAAAATGCATGAAATGAACAGATTGGCCGCGTTCTTTCAAGTACACTTCCATGGCTTTCAGCTGGGTGGATTTTCCGGCTCCGTCCAAACCTTCCAGTACGATTAACATAATGTACAAAATTACATAAAAATCCCTTCTCTTTATTTTTATTACATTTGTATTATGAAGATACATTTTCCTGCCGTCATGGGTGTGATCAACTGCACACCCGATTCATTTTACGCCGTATCACGTGCCATAGAACCAGACAATGCACTCAGTCGCATCGAACTGATGTTGCGGGAAGGGGCAGATATTGTGGACATAGGGGCATGCTCCACAAGACCCGGAGCAGCATGGCCTTCCCCCGAAGAAGAGTGGAACAGACTGGAACCTGTCTTGAGAAAAGCCAAAGAGATGTTTCCGAAAACAATCTTTTCCATTGATACTTTCAGGCCTTCCATCGTAGAAAAAGCATATTCAATCTTGGGCAAATTCTGGGTAAACGACATTCTTGCAGGGAGTTATGATAAAGCCATGTTGCCTTTGATCTCATCACTCAAACTGCCATGGATCGCCATGCACCAGGAACCTTACGAAGGACCGGAAGGCATTGCCCGTTTTTTTCAGACAATCACCCAGACCGCTGCCCTTCACGGAATTAAAGAGTTCTTCCTGGACCCCGGATTTGGCTTTAACAAAGACGTTGACCAGAATTTTCAGGTGATGGAATCACTTCCTTCCATCGTCCCCAGAGACGATAAGGGAGAGCCGGTTGCCCCTTTACTTGCCGGGATATCAAGAAAAAGAATGACCTACATGCCTCTGAACATAACCCCCGCTGATGCATTAATAAGCACATCGGCCCTGCATCTGCACTTACTGTTGAAAGGAGTATCCATCCTGAGGGTTCATGATGTTGCTGAAGCCCGCCAGATGATAACCCTGTTCAAAAAAATAAGTATATTTATTAACTAATCAAATACTTTCTCTATGGAATTCAACCCATTGCTGGCAATATCTCCAATTGACGGAAGGTATTATGCCCAAACGGCTCCCCTGAATCAGTATTTCTCTGAATTTGCCTTGATCCGTTACAGGCTTCAGGTAGAAGTGGAGTATTTTATCGCCTTGTGCAAACTGCCCCTCCCCCAGCTCAGAGATGTGGACTCAAGATGGTATCCCATCCTGCGCAATGTGTACAAAAATTTTTCTATAACAGACGCCAAAGTGATCAAAGCCCAGGAAAAGGTTACCAACCACGATGTCAAATCTGTTGAATATTTTCTTAAAAATAAGATGAAGGCTCTGGGCCTGAACAAATATTGTGAATTCATCCATTTTGGTCTTACCTCACAGGACATCAACAATACGGCTATCCCCCTTAGCCTGAAACACGGAATCCAAAAGGAATACCTGCCTCTATTGCGGAAAACAATAGAAATGCTGGAAGAACGAGCCAATGAGTGGGGTCCCGTTGCCATGCTGGCCCATACTCACGGCCAACCCGCCTCGCCTACACGCCTGGGAAAGGAGATCATGGTCTTTAAAGTGCGTCTGGACGAGCAACTCAAAAGCCTTGAACAGATTCCTTTTACTGGCAAATTCGGGGGTTCTACCGGGAATTTCAATGCCCACAACGCCGCTTATCCACAGATCGACTGGCATAAATTCGCCGACAAATTTCTGAATGGAACACTGGGGATCCAACGTTCTTTCCCCACTACGCAGATAGAGCATTACGACTACATAGCAGCACTGTGTCATAATCTGAGCCGGATCAACACCATTTGCATCGACCTTAGCCGGGACATGTGGTCCTATATTTCGATGAATTATTTCAAACAGCATATCAAGGACCAGGAGATAGGCTCTTCTGCCATGCCTCATAAGATCAACCCCATTGATTTCGAAAATGCAGAAGGAAATTTTGGAGTAGCCAATGCCATTTTTGGTCATCTGGCAGCCAAATTGCCTGTATCACGCCTTCAGCGTGACCTTACCGATTCTACCGTTTTGCGCAACCTGGGGGTTCCATTGGCACATACACTTTTGGCATTCAAATCGCTCCATAAGGGATTCGGCAAGGTGTTATTGAACCGGTCAGCCATAGAAAAAGACATGGAAGACAACTGGGCAGTAATTTCTGAAGCCATACAGACTATCCTTAGAAGGGAGAATTATCCCCGACCTTACGAAACACTCAAAGAAATTACCCGGACCAACCTGCACATAGATAAGGAGTACCTGCACGCCTTTATACGCAGTCTGGACATAAGCCAGGAAGTAAAGGACGAACTGCTGCAGATAACCCCTTCCGGATATACGGGACACTAAAAATCCTATCGTTCATGAAAAAATGCATTCTTCTTTTTATGTTATGCCTGGGACCTGTCCTGGTATCCCGGGCACAGGCGGTTTGTTACGATGACCATTTCACGGCAGAACGCCTGCGCATAGACCTTGTATTTACAGGAAATGCACATATGCAGGATGTTTTCCTGTTGTCGATGCACAGTGAAACGCCCTGGGCCGGTTCCAAAACGCAACTCATAGCACCGTTTACCTATGGAGAGTATCAATATAAAGTTTTTTCACAGGAGGGAGAGCTTCTGTTTTCCAAAGGATTCAATTCACTGTTCATGGAATGGAGAACTACCCGGGAAGCACTGGAACGTGATATGGCTTTCAACACCTCTGTATGGATTCCTTATCCAAAAGACACGGTATTGCTCGAAATTTACGAAAGGATCCAGCGCGAAGGGACCTACCGCCCCCTGAAAAGATTCAGGATTGATCCAGACGATTGCCTGATCTCAAAAGAAAAACCCGCCTTCTCTCCGGAAGTATTTCAGAAAAACGGACCTGTGGAAAACAAGGTAGATCTGCTTTTTGTTGCTGAAGGATACCGGTTGGAAGAATTGGAAAAATTCAGAAAGGATGCAGCCCGTTTCACCGAATATCTTTTTGAACATGAACCTTTCCGGTCCCGCAGGGATGATTTTAACGTTTGGATGCTTCCCCTGGTATCGGAAGATTCCGGACCTGATATACCCCGGATTGGCCTGTGGAACCAAACGGTCCTGGGGAGCGCTTTTCATACTTTTTACATTGAGCGTTACCTCACGGCACCCGATTACAGACTCCTGGCCAATGCCGTTTCAGGATCTCCTTTCGATGCAATCTACGTCATAGTCAATACTAAAAAATACGGGGGCGGAGGAATTTACAATTATTACGGACTGAGTATGTCTGACCACCAGACATGCAAAGAAGTGTTCGTACATGAGTTTGGCCATAGTTTTGCGGGCCTGGCAGATGAATATTATGATTCCGAAGTTGCCTATATAGACATGTATCCTTTGGATGTGGAACCCTGGGAGCCCAATATCACTACCCAGGTGGACTTTGGCTCCAAATGGCAGGATATGATGGACGCCGAAGGTGTCGGACTATTTGAAGGGGCCGCTTATATGACCAAAGGAATGTACCGTCCGGCAAAAGATTGCCGGATGCATTCCAACCGGGCTCCCGGATTCTGTCCTGTGTGCCAAAGAGCCATTAACAGGGTCATAGATTATTATACCAAATGAAATACCGCTTTTTTCTATTCGATCTGGATAATACATTATGGGATTTTGACAGAAATGCGCACGATTGTATACTGGAATTGATCCTACGACACAGATTGCAGGATTATGTGCGCGATCCGGGGCAGTTTTATGAGATGTACCGGGCCAATAATGAAAAATTATGGGCTATGTACGAAGCAGGACAAATTACCCAGCAGAAACTACGGCATGTGCGTTTTGCGATCACATTAGAAGAGGCTGGCGTCCCCGATGCCTCTGTTTTGGGTCCGGATTTCGGGGAGCAGTATCTGGAAATGATGCCAACCAAAACCAAACTGATGCCTCATTCCCGCGAAGTCCTGGAATATCTGAAAAGTAAAGGCTGTAAAATGGCTCTGGTGACAAACGGGTTCAAGCAGGTTCAATACAACAAGGTCCGCAATAGCGGGTTGGATCATTTTTTCGGTAATAGGATATTTATTTCGGAAGAAGTGGGATACCACAAACCCAATCCAAAAATGTTCACGGCGGCCATTACTTCCATCCACGGGAAGAAAAAAGAAACGCTAATGGTAGGAGACAATTTCCAGAACGATATTGAAGGGGCCCAGGTCTTTGGTATAGATCAGTTTTATTATAATCCGTCAGATATGCCGTGCGACGGAGCTCCTACCTATATGGGAAACGATCTGCGGGATCTGATGGAGCTGGTGAAATAATGAAGACGTCTTCATTTTCTTTATGAAAGTAATACTTTTCCCGGGCAAATTTTTCAAGGGAATCCTTGTTTGATTGCAATTCTCTGAGGTTACTTTCAGTTTGATGTATCTTTTCTTTATAGTATCTTTGTTGTGATTTGTTCTCGGAATACTCACCCAAAGCACGAACCCAGCCTGTAAAACTGTTATCGTCAAAAAAAAGGATCCAGACAATGAAAACAAGCGTTACAATAAAATACCTGTTCCTGATCAAGGCCAGTAAACGGTCAAACTTGAAACGCGCGTGCATAGGGTTAGATTTTCCACAAATATAACAGGTTTTTCATTATGCAACCAACTCTAGTAATCATGGCTGCCGGTATGGGCAGCCGCTATGGAGGGCTAAAACAGCTTGACAGACTGGGCCCAAACGGAGAAACTATAATGGATTATTCTATTTATGATGCCCTCCAGTCCGGATTCGGTAAGATCGTATTTGTCATACGGGAATCATTCCGTGAAGAATTCAACCGTGTATGTGCGTCTCGTTACGGATCTCATTTTCTATTCGAATTCGTTACCCAGGAATTGCAGAATATACCCGCTCCGTATACCCCTCCTCCAGGAAGGGAAAAACCCTGGGGGACCGGTCATGCACTACTGACAACCTCAAAGAGTGTCAATACGCCTTTTGGCATCATCAATGCCGATGATTTTTACAGTCGCAATGCTTTCACCGTACTGGCCGAATTCCTGAAAAGAAAGGATCTTATCCGGGGTTCCTACGCTATGGTCGGCTACCGCTTGGAGAATACACTTTCCCCGTCAGGACCGGTTTCCCGCGGCATTTGCCAAATGGACGAAAACGGACTGCTGACAGATGTAGTGGAACGTTTCAGGATCAGGAAACAGGAGGACGGACAAATCGTTTGTACCGTACCTGCCGAAAACGGTAAAATGGTCAATATGAACCTGAGCGATGACGATCTTTGTTCCATGAACTGCTGGGGATTTTTACCAGACGTGTATCCAAAGACAGAGCATCTTGTGAAAAAGTTCCTGGAACAGCACGCACATGAGCCTGCCTCGGAATACCATTTGCCTACTATGGTCAATGATATCATAAAATCAGGAGAAGGGACGTGCAAGGTCCTCCGGACCCATTCCCATTGGTTTGGAGTAACCTACCGGGAAGACCGGGAAGATGTGGTTTCCAGGCTGCGCAGGCTGCACCAGGAAGGTCAGTATCCCGATCCGTTATTTCCGTAAAATTTTTCTATGAAAAAGTATTTGGACTACTACAGGCCCAAGCTGGGAGAATCCTGGCTCATTATGGTCGTAATCTTGTTGTTATGCGGTACGATCTTTACTGCAGCAGTGATTTTTATTATCAATCTGATCCGTCCCGGCACGGTTGTTCCTGCATCGGGAAGCGGATGGAGTACGCCCGTTTTATACGTGATTCCATTCCTTTTTGTTTTTCTTTATGTGTATTTGAGGGCAAAAAACGATTATTACCAGGCTGTCAAGACAGGCCGCCCCCCCTATCCCCAACCCGCCGCCAGACTGGGAAATGTTCCGCTACCCATATTCATTCTTTTACTACCGGTCATTATCGTATCTGCCACCTTTATCATGGACCCCCTGACCGGATGGCTGGAAATGCCTGAATTTCTTAAGGAGATTTTCGCCAGCATGACCCAGAGCAATATCCCGACTTTTATTGCTGTTGTCATTGCCGCTCCACTGCTGGAAGAATGGCTGCTCCGGGGAATAGCTCTGAAAGGTATGTTACAACATATGGCCCCCTGGAAGGCAATCGTCTGGTCGGCTCTGATGTTTGGGGTAATCCATGCCAATCCCTGGCAGGCCATCCCTGCTTTTCTGATTGGCTGTCTCTTGGGCTGGATCTATTACAGAACACGTTCCTACTGGACCTGCGTTGCGTTACATGCCATCAATAACGGTCTCTCATTCCTTCTGGCCGGATTGTTCCCGGAAATAGATGCCGACGCATCCATCAGATCAATCATAGGTAACAAGCCTTATTACATTGCCCTGATGGTTTCAGTAATCGTGATGGTCCTGACTCTGCTATATCTGAACAAAAAACTTGCTCCTGCACCTTCATTAAACATGACTTATGAACAAGACGAAACTGTATCCCCTGAGCTTTAAGCCTGTCGTAAAAGAACGCGTATGGGGCTCCGAATCATGGGTCCTGAGCGGTCTGGAAGATGATGCTTCGATTATCGGCAACGGTTTTCTGAAAGGGAACACCATCAATGAAGCGTTGGAAGTATATCTGGCCGACCTGGTTGGGGCTAGTGTTTATGATGCCTGTGGAGACGAATTTCCTTTATTGATAAAATACCTGACAGTCAACGAATTTCTTTCTGTACAGGTACATCCCGATGATAAAAGGGCTGCCGAGATGCATCACGCTTACGGAAAAACTGAAATGTGGTATATCATGGACGCAAAACCGGAGGCCAGGCTTTATCTTGGTTTTAATAAGGAAATGACACCCCGGGAGTTTTATGCTCACTGTGAAAATGAGACCCTGCCCCAGGTAATGCATTGTATTAAACCAAAGAAAGGCGAATGCTATTACATTCCGGCCGGACTGATCCATGCCTGTGGAGGAGGACTGACTATTGCCGAGGTACAACAAGTATCCGATATCACCTACCGCGTTTACGATTGGGGAAGGGAGCACAATCCGGAAACGGCCAGGGAGATGCACCTGGAACTCGCCATAGATTGCATCGATTACAGAAAACACATTCCATCCCCAACAACCTCCGGAGTACTGGTAGATTCACCTTACTTTTCGGTTAGATTAAGGGAGTTGGACCGGCCGGGTGAATATGATGGATCTGCCTTGGATAAATTTGTGATCTATCTGGAGCTGGAAGGTTCTTTGCACGTTGAATCCGAAGGAATTGCATACGGATCTTCCGGAAACGGCTGTCTTCTGATCCCGGCTTCTTTGGATTACTGGAAAATCGTACCAGAAAGGAAATGCTCCCTTCTGGAGATCACCCGTTGATATCCATGATCTGATCTAATTGTCGGCGTTCCTTTTTTGTGGGACGTCCTGTTCCTTTCCGGCGGTATATTACTATGGTTTCGCGGGGTTGATCCAGTTTGGCATATTCCTCGTCAGGTGTGATATCGCTGGCATACAAAGACACATCTTTTGCCGGTTGCCGTTTATCTACGGGCTTAATGACCCGATAGGAATAAAATACGGGACCTTTTCTGACCACTATGATATCACCCTCGCGGATCTCCCTGGAAGCCTTTACATCCTGACCGTTTACCCTGACACGTGAAGCACGGCAGGCATCAGCAGCATCGGACCGTGTTTTAAAGATCCTTATGGCCCAAAGGTATTTATCTATTCGCATTAAGTTTCCAATTTGGCTGTATTGACCTGGTTCATGGCCCGTTCAATTCCCTGTCTTATGAACAGCCCCAAGGCATCAATGGCATTATTACAAATGAAAGGCAGTTCTTTTTTTTCTTCTTCGGTCCAGTGGCTTAAAACGTAATCTGCCTGGTATCCCCTGGGAAAATCATCTCCCACTCCGATCCGTAACCGGGCATACTCTTCTGTGCCAAGTGTCATGGTAATATGCTTCAATCCATTGTGACCGCCATCGCTACCGCGCGCTTTTAACCTGAGTTTTCCAAAAGGAAGCGCCACATCGTCCAGAACAACCATTATGTTCTCCACTGCTATCCGTTCCTCCGTCATCCAGTAACGAACAGCTTTTCCGCTTAGATTCACATAAGTGGAAGGCTTAAGCAACCATATTTCCTTTCCGGCATATCTTATCTGTGCCAGTGATCCGTACCGCAAAGTGGTAAACTCCGTTTTATGCAATGTGGCCCAGACATCCAGAACCGTAAAGCCAATATTGTGGCGTGTACCGGCGTATTCGGTCCCAATGTTTCCCAGTCCTGTAACCAGATAAGACATGACAGGAAGATCGCCTAAGCGTGTGTGGGTGTTTCTGCAGTTTCTTCAGTTTCTTCAGCTTCTATTTCTGCAGCTTCTGCAGCAGCTGAAGTAGAAGCCCTGGTCATTTTGACCATACAGATAATAGTGCTCCGGGGGGCCAATATCTGGATCTTCTCATACTTCAGGTCTCCTGCTGTAACGGTTTTGCCCAGGGTAAGGTTTGTTACATCAATATCGAGTTTGTCGGGCAGGTCTTTCAAAAGGGCGCGAACATGCAGTTTCCTGTTAAGGATCTGCAATTTACCTCCCTGACGGACTCCTTCTGGATTACCCGAGATGGCAACCGGCACCTGAATTGAAACGGGTTTACCGGGATCTATGACCAGGAAATCCAGGTGGAGAACCCTGTCGGTTACCGGATGGAATTGTACTTCGTGCAAAATGCACAGATGCTTTTTGCTTTCCACACTGAGAGAAATAATATAAGAATTTGGGGTATAGATCAAATCCCTCAGATCTTTCTCACAAACTGAGAAATGAATGTTTTCTTTGCCATTACCATACAGTACACAGGGTACCAGACCTTCTTTGCGTAATTGCTTCACGGCAGCTTTGGTGAAGTTGCCGCGTTCCCGTGCGTTGATTTCAAATTGTTTCATTAATGTTTGTTTTTAGTGTTACTCAATCCGGGGCTATTCCCGAATCCCATGGCACCTTACTAATGGTCCTTTCAGGGCGCGCAAAAGTAATTAAAATCCCGGAGTTTGCAAAATCATTCAGACACAGGCACCCACTCAAGATATGTGTTCCAAGCTGTGGTCCGGAAAGCCGACTGTATCCCGGGAAGAACCCGGGTGGGAAGATAAGCAGCCAGCCCGGAATAATACTTTATGGGAATGGTAATAAAGTTTTCTGTTGTTTTCTTATAGACGACCGTCTTGTTCAAGGCTATTTTAAAATTTTCATAATCTCCGGTATGCCCTAACAAGCTTGCCATCTGGTCAATATCCCAGAAAACGTGCTCTGTTAACCGGTCATATGTCTGTAATTTGGACCGATCCACTTCTTCAGGATCAGTTCCGCCATTGCTGATCAGAGCCCTGAAAGCCTGTGCCAGTCCCTGAATATGTTCTGTCCTAACCAGCGATATTGTACCTGAACGGTTATAGCCGGTTTTTGAGTCGTATTTGTTAAAATAAGCATCGCACAGGGCTGTCAGACTGGCCTGTCCCCTATAGGGAAACAAAACCGAGGACAATTTATCATATGGGTATCCCGTATCTATGATCTCTGCCGGGGACCCCATGATATAATTACATACATCTTTTAACTGAAAATAAGTTTGTATGTCAGCCATCAGGCAGGCATCAAAGCATATATACTCGTGATGATAATCCTGCAATGCAGAAACAAGTTCCGGAATTTCCATTTCCCGGGTTCCGTCCTGTCCAAAAGTTTTGGTCCGCGGATAGGCAGGATCATATATATCATACTGAAATGCAGAGACCTCCGATAACGGCTTTATAGGATATTGCGGTGTTTCACCGTACAACCCCCTGGGAAGCCATCCGGTACCGTGTGACCACAATATCAGACCATAAGTCCGTGCCGGGCATTCTTCCCTGGCATGACCTATCACTTGTTTTAAAACCTCTGGTTGGGCCGAGTTCACAGATCCATACCGGTACAAAGTATCCAGCAGGACAGTACTGTTCCTGTTTCTTGTCCTGATAAGATAAGCTCCTTCGTTCCTCTTGTCAATAAATACGAACAGGGCATGATCGGATGGTATAGAGGCATTGGTAATGATTTCATCCATGTTCACAGTGGCCAGATCCGACAAGCTGTTGTCAGCGGCCATGTACACCAGCAGGTTGTGTTCGTACCTGCCGCAGGGGATGATACATTTTTGACAAGCAGTCAGAGATAGGCAAAAAACATACAGATACAACAATTTAACCCTATTCATAGCGTAAAGATAATCCTTTTTTCTATCTTTGTATAGAGATAAAATCATCCTAAAACAATAGTGTTATGAAAAGTTCGCATGTATTCGCTTTACTGGGTGGTGCCGTAATAGGTGCCACGCTGGCACTGCTGTTCGCTCCTGCCAAAGGGAGTGAAACAAGGGAAAAGATCAAAGAGACCATTGACAAGAGAGTTGGAGAGATCAAAAAAGAATACCAAAAACACTTTCCCAAAAATCAGGAAGAAGGTCTGGAAGCATAAAGAAAGACGCAATGAATATTAAAGAATCGGTTAAGGAATACCTTGGACTGAAATCAGATGCGTTCAAATTGGGATTGGTCGAGAACTTCAGTCTGGTGATAAACCAGTTTCTGGGGACCTTTCTGCTTATACTTATACTCCTGACGGCATTGATCTTTTTGGCAACTGGAGCCAATAAATGGCTGGGTACGGTACTTGATAACGCAGTCGCGGCATCTTTCATCACGGGCGGTTTTTTCCTGCTTTTGTTCCTTATCCTTTTTCTCTTGCGAAAGAGATTGTTCGTTAACAACTTTGTCCGGTTGTTCGCCAAGATGTTTTTTGAAGAAAAGGACCCCAATGCCAGGGAGGATTAACCTATGAGAAGCAGAAAGACCATATATTCGCAGATAACAACTATAGAACAGCTCAGGGCAGAGCGCAATTCTCTGGAATGGCATATCAAAGGACTTGAAGACCGCATAAGGGACAGCATCCCTGCCGGACTTGCCAACGGGAAATTTTTCCCTTCGGAGGGAAGCGGTTTCCTATCATGGCTTCCCGTAGTCATTCCCGTAGCCATTACTGCTTTTACCTTGGTACGTCATCTGAACCGGTGTGTGCAAAAAATCCGTAACCATTAGCATAACAATGAAAATAATGAAAATTGCCTTTGCCTGTCTTGCAGGCATCGCAGGGTTTTCCTGTACCCAGAACAACAAACAGATAAAAACACAGGAAACTGAATTTAAATATCTTGTAGATGAGTTTGCAGATATAAAAATCATCCGGTACAAAGTACCGGGATGGGATGATCTCACACTGGAGCAGAAATCATTTATTTATTATATGGGAGAAGCTGCAAAATGCGGACGGGACATATTCTGGGATCAGAATTTCAAACACAATCTGGAGGTAAGAAAATGCCTGGAAAATATCCTTGAAACATACACAGGTGACAGGGAAACAGCTGAATTCAAGGAGTTTATCATCTATGCAAAACGTGTGTTCTTCAGTAATGGCATCCACCATCATTATGCAGAAGAGAAGATCCTGCCAGGATGTTCAGCCGATTATATAAAACACCTTTTGGAAAATTCACAAGTATCTGCCACTATTGACTCTATGGTTGATCTGATGTGTGACCCGGATCTCTATTCAATGAGAAAAAGCGATGGAAAAAAAGACGATCTGCTACTCAGTTCGGCTACCAATTTTTACAGTAGTGTGAACCGGAAAGAAGCCGAAACCTTTTACGCCGCAATAGAAAACCCCAACGATCCCCGCCCCGTGGAATACGGACTTAACAGCAGGCTGGTAAAAAAGGATGGAAAGATCTATGAGGAAACCTATAAAATTGACGGGCTCTATGGCCCGGCGATCAGTCAGATATGTTACTGGCTGGAAAAAGCTGCGCTGGTGGCAGAAAGCCCCGGGCAGGCATCCTATATCAAAACCCTGATAGATTATTATCAGACAGGGGACCTGGCTTTGTGGGACGCTTTCAATATGGCATGGGTTCAGGATACGGACACATTTGTAGATTTTATAAATGGATTTATAGAAGTTTACGGAGATCCCCTGGGAAGAAAAGGATCCTGGGAAGGCAATGTGAACTTTATCGACAGAGAAGCTTCCCGCAGAACGGCTATCATAAGCGAAAATGCGCAATGGTTTGAGGACAACTCCCCCATAGATCCGCTTTTCAGGAAAGAAAAGGTCACCGGAGTCTCGGCAAAAGTGATCAACGTAGCCATGCTCGGAGGAGACGCATATCCTTCCACGCCTATTGGAATAAACCTGCCCAATTCAGACTGGATCAGAAAGGAATATGGGTCCAAATCCGTGACTATCGCCAATATAACCAATGCTTACGATAAAGCGGCAGAGGAGTCCCCCAAAAACATGCTGGATGAATTTTCCTGGAATCAGGAAGAAGTCGCGTTTTTGAAGAAATACGGAACCCTTACCGGAGATCTGCATACCGACCTGCATGAGTGCCTGGGTCATGGTTCCGGGCAGTTGTTGCCGGGCGTGTCATCCAATGCACTGGGTGACTACAGTTCACCCCTGGAAGAAGCCCGGGCAGATCTATTTGCCTTGTACTACATAGCCGATCCCCAACTGGTGGAATTGGGCATCATACCCGATACAACAGCCTATAAGGCCGAATACATCAATTACATCCGCAACGGGTTGTTTACCCAGCTCGTCCGGATAGAGCCGGGCAGGAACATCACCCAGGCGCATATGCAGTGTCGCCAGCTCATAGCTTCATGGGCGCTGCACAATGGCAAAGCCATAGAAAAAAAGATCAGAGACGGAAAAACTTTCTTTGTGATCAATAATTTTAAGGAGCTTCGTCAACTATTTGCCTCGTTGCTGGGCGAGATACAACGTATCAAGTCAGAGGGGGATTACCAGGCCGGCAAGGCACTTGTAGAACAATACGCCATAAAGGTCGATCAGCAACTGCACAAAGAGGTCCTGGAACGTTATGCCGCCCTTAATCTGAAACCTTATGGCGGATTTCTGAATCCCAACATCATTCCCGTGTACGACAAAAAAGGAAATCTCAGGGACCTGAAACTGGAGTATGCGCAGGATTTCCTGCAGCAGCATCTTTCCTACGGAAAAGCTTACGGCTTTTTGTAGTTGAACCATAAAAAAATAGACGAAAAGGCCAGCTTGAACAGAAAAAAGAAGGTGACTATCAGTCAACTTGACTCTTTAGTCACCCTCTTTCGTTCAGATTAAAGATATGCTCTATTTTATTCCTGTTCGGGTATCAAACCACATCTTCTTTCCCCAGAAGTCATCGGTCACATCAGACATGGGACCTTGCGAATTGGCTTTGTTGAGAGAACCTTCATTGATTGGGTAAGGATAACGCAGCGGAGGCGTATCGTGTCCTGAATAGCCACTTTCCGCAAGAGAACGGGCAATATGGTGTGTTGTGGGAATACCGGTCTTTCTATACAACGACCATGCCTCCATCCCCTGTTTGAAAAGGCAGATCCATTCCTGCAAGAAAATCTGGTCCAGCTTACCGTTAAAAGCAGCGGATCCAGCCAGGTAAGCTGCAGCTTCAGAGGCAACACCATTCTCATCCAAAGATGTTGTAACGCCGGCTTCATAGGCATCCTTTGCAGATATACCTACATTCCATCCGCGGGCAGCAGCTTCGGCAAGGTGGAAATACGTTTCTGCTGCACGATAGATAGGCGAAAAACCTGCCAGATCTTCACGGAAACGTGCTCCGATAAGTGAATACTTCATGGCGTGACCGGGAGTTATGGCATCGGTCCCCCCTATTTCGCATCCAACATATTCACCATAACCGTTAGGTTTTGCATAGACAGGAAGACGCGGGTCATCCAGATCTTTCAATACGTTCACAAGAATATCGGAAATACAATGGTCATCTCGTGTACGGAAATCGTTTGCCCAAGGTTCATAATAGGGCGATTCACCAGGCCACCAGAAGAAAGCGTTTTGACTGTTCTCTTTGATAAGCGGATATTTGGAAGGATTACCCGCAATTTCCTCGGCAACTTGTTTTGCCAGGGTCGGATTTACGTTGGCAAGACGCATAGCCATGCGCAATCGGAGCGAATTGGCCAGACGGAGCCACGCATCTGTGTTCCCAAAGAAAAGGATATCCCCTACACCAAGCTCGTCATTACCGCCGGTACTCAATCCGTTGGCAGCTTCTTTTAGAAGGTTCATGATGGCAGGATAGATTTCCTCCTGGGTATCATACTTTGGAGTAATGATACCTTTGTCTAAACTTACAGCCTCTGAATAAGGTATATCACGCCATCTGTCTGTTCCCAGCTGCACAATTACAGCTTCCCATACCTTGGCTACATTTGCCATGTTGGTCAGCCCTTCTTCATTAGCCCGGTTCATGACATCCCTGACGTTATTGAGGGTAATATATAGATAATGCCAATTGTTTTGAACCACACCGGGGCGGAAAACATAGCGGGCCTCATCTATGTATTGTTTTTTAGCCAGATGACCTCCGTAGGTACTGGGTTCGTTCATGTCTGCCCATGCATCAAAATAAGTACTGCAGGTATACCTGATACAATAAGCCAATACATTGGTGATGGGAGCATCGGCAGAAGCATTGGGGTTCGTATTGATCTTTTTAAAGTCTTTTGTACACCCCAACAAAAGCACACCGAAAACGGCGATTAAAGAATATTTAAGTATTTGTGTTTTCATGTCTTCAATTATTTGGGATTAGAAAGTAATGCCTACTTTAAGACCAATGCTACGGGTGGGCATGTAAGAGTTGGATTCCAGCCCTACTCCGCTATTTCCGGAATTCATGCTTGATTCAGGATCCACCTTGGCAATATTGGATTTATGTAGCCAGAGTATAGCAACGTTATTTCCCACAAGTGACACATTGAAAGCCTTAACCAGGCTGTTCTTGGAAAATCTGGATGCGGGAATGCTATAGGTAATGTAAAAGTCTTTCAGTTTCACATAAGAGCCGTCAAATATTGAATAAGAACGGTTGCTGTAAAAATCAGAAAATGCAGTGGATGGTGCTACTACAATGTCATTGACCGAACCGTCTTCTTTTAAGAATGTTCTGTCTGTAAGAATGTCTTTCCCAAATACTACACCATTCTCACGGATTCCTTTAGCTGCCGTATATTCATAGATTCCGGTATAGGATCCGAACATCTGGGAAACGGAGAACACATCCCCCCCCTTCCGGAAGTCCACCAGGAAACCGCAAGAAAGGTTTTTATAACTGAAATCCATATTCAACCCGGCGGTCCAGTCGGGATTGACATTTCCCAACACCCTGCTTTGGCGTTTTGCCCTGCCGTTGGCCCCAACAATAATATTCCCGTCGTCATCTGTTACTGAACCAGTCCCGTAAATGGTGCCCCAGGGCTCATCTATCCGGGCCTGGGTATAGACCGACCAGGACGAACCGATAGTGTAGATCCTAATATCCTGTTGCGTAGCTTCATCTTTATAAAGCTCTAATACCATACTTTGATCTTTGGCCCAGTTCAGGGTAATATCCCAATTGAAATCGCTTGTTCTTACCGGAGTTGCGGTCAATTGGATCTCAATACCTTTATTGTTGATCTTCCCGGCATTGATCTTCATAGAGCTGTACCCGGTCGCACGGGAGACCTCGGCCGAAAGGATCTGATCGGTGGTGTTCTTATTGTACAAAGCCACATCGAGACCCAGGCGGTTACCGAAGAACCTGCTCTCCAGACCTACTTCAAATGTTTCCACAGATTCCGGTCTCAGGCCGGCAGGCGGGTAAGTGGTCGGATTGTAAAACTGACCTGCACCGTGAATGTTATAACCCACAGAAGTATAATAACGGTCCGTCTGATACGCAGAAGTGGCGGCACCAATTTTGGCCCAGCCACCACGCAATTTCAGGAATTCAAGTACAGTTCCTTTCAGCACAGGGAACGTTTCGGTAGGAAGCCAGCTGGCTGAAACTGAAGGGTAAAAGAACGGATCTTCTATGGTGGAGCTCCAATCGTTACGAGCAGAAGCGTCTATATAGAACATCCCTTTAAACCCGAGAGACAAGTTGGCATAAACCGAATTCTCACGTATGCGAGACCCGCCCATACTGGTACCGGGACTCCCGGAAACGTTGGAAATGGTATAGAGTCCGGGAACAATAAGAGCCGCTGCGGTAAGGGAAGATGTCATGTAGTTTAGATCCCTGTAATTAGCACCCAGCACGGCATTTATATTCAGCATGTTATCACCGAAAGTTTTGTTAAAATAAGCCAGGAAATCGGCGTTGATTTCTGCGTTTTTCCTGTTGTAGGACCAGAAACCTCCGTCGGGGGAGTCTGTATGATAAAGAACCACTTGTTTAGTATACGTGTCATAATAATCGTAACCCAAACGGCCTTCAAATTGCAACCAGCTGGTAGGCTTTAACCACAGGGATGTCTTACCGAAGAAACGGTTGCGTTCAAAACTGTTCGTATTATAGTACATCGTATAATACGGGTTCTGATGGTAATCCGGGCACCAGCTGTAAGGTTTTCCCGTATAGGGGTCATTGCCTTTATCATAAAGGTCCCTGAGGGATTTCATATTGACTTGTCTTCCGAACCATTGCAGGATAGATTGCATAGGGTTCCCCTCGTTGTAGGCACCCTGGGGAAGGTTGTCGCTTTGGGTTCGGGTATAATTCATGCTCAGATCAAACGAAATGTATTTGTTTATATTCACATTTGTGTTTACCTGGGCAGAAACACGGGTTTGATCGGTGTTGGGAAGAGTACCCTTCTGATCCCTGAATCCAATGGATGCCCGGGTAGTCGCCCGGTCGCCTTTGGTAAGTACAGAGATGTTGTGACTTTGGGAATAACCGGTTTGGAAGAAACTTGAGATATTATCGGGGTGTGACACCCAGGGAGTCGCCTGGTGAACGCCATTTGAAAAAGGACTGTCCCATTGGGGAATCATCAGTCCGATATCAAGACGTGGTCCCCAGCTTTCATCCGCCCCAAAATAACTGGCAAGACTATTGTAACCGAGTTCATTATATACCCAGTCCTGGTAACTCCCGTTATAACCGCTTTTCTTATATTCATACTCTGCACCTTCATAACCCTGTCCGTAAAGATTCTGCAAAGGAGGCAAATTGAATATCTTGTCAGCAGTAAAACTGCCGTTGTAAGTTATGGACACACCTTCTTTGGCTGATCTTCCGGATTTGGTTGTGATTAGAATAACTCCGTTTCCGGCCCGCATACCGTACAAAGCAGCGGAACCGCCTTTCAATACCGAAATGTTTTCAATGTCTTCGGGGTTAATATCATACAACCCGGAACCGTAGTTCACGGCATTTGCCATATAGTTATCATTAGCTATTGGAACCCCGTCAATAACTATCAGGGGCTCATTTCCACTTAACGAGGAATTCCCCCTTACCACAATACGGGTAGATGCCCCAATGGCCCCGCCAGCCTGGGTTACCTGCATTCCTGCCACACGTCCAGAAAGGGCTGAAGAAATATTCAGGTGTCCGGCCTGAGTGATTTCTTCTGCTTTTACATCCTGGATAGCCGCCCCTATCGATTTTCTCTCACGGGTGATACCAAGTGCCGTAACTATCACTTCATCCAGCACATTGGCAGTACGCATCTCGACATTAATCATGGAACGGTTATTCACGGCCACTTCTACAGTTAAATACCCTACGTAACTGAATATGAGTGTTGCATCCGAAGGACACGTGATAGAATAGTTACCGTTATAATCGGTAACAAAAGCGGTGCGTTCTCCCTGGACAAGGATAGTTGCACCCGGAAGCGGCATGGCATCAGCCGCATCCGAAACCTTACCTGTTACCTGGATATTCTGTGCCATGAGTAAGGAACAGAATCCAATGAACAGGAAAGTCAGGATTGTTTTGGTTTTTTTCATCATGAATGAATTAGGTTAGA
>LUZA01000111.1 GCA_001603455.1 Bacteroidales bacterium Bact_09
TTCTTCAATAATACCGACTTAACCTGAATACCGCCCAGCCGGCCCAGCTGGCCGGTAAGTGAGCCTATCTGATCAGTGGTACCTTCAAGAATCAGGGAAATGAGATTTTTACCATTACTCCGCGGGAGACCTTGTCTTCCCAGAATAATGACTGCATGCTGTGATAGGATATCGTTCAGCAGTGCGACATTCTCGTGGCTATTGATTTGAATGATTACTATTCCTACTCTCTTTTCCATCAGAATTCCTCCGGATTAGATCAGATTTGTTTTGATTTGATTGTTGTGCCGGCCTTGAGCAGAAACATCCTGATCTCAGTGCGGACACTATTTTACTGTTTGCGCCACAAATATAAGACATTTTTTCCATCTGCTTAAAAATGTTCTATTTTTGTTGAAATTTTCGATCATGCGATTACTGACCCTCATAAGCATTTCCTTTTTTCTTTTGGTAAGCTGCGGAAATCCCACAGGGGGAAAAAAACACCCAACGACCTTTACTATAGTCACACTTAAGGGTCCTTCTTCCATGGGTATGATAAGATTGATAGACAGTCTGGAGAATGCGACTGATCCGGACATTGTGGTCAAGATCGTTAACGAACCCTTGCAGGTAAGGAAAATGATGTTGGACGGCAGTGCCGATTTTGCCGTCCTGCCCACGACCATGGCAGCTATCGTATATAATAAAGGCCTGGAATACAAACTGATAGCCATCCCTGTATGGGGGACGCTCTATTTGTTCGGAAATGACACGACCATAAAGGGATGGGAAGACCTAAGACATAAGAAAGTCAACGTGATGGCCCGCGGTATGACGCCAGACGTGCTTTTCCGGTACCTACTGCAAAAAAACGGGCTCGATCCGGAAAAAGACATTATGCTGGACTACCGCTTTCCCACGCACATTGACCTGGCCAATGCTGTAGCCTCGGGACAGGCTTCGCTGGGAGTGATCTCAGAACCACTGGTAAGCCAGGTGATGCACCGAAATAAAACGGTAAAAATGTTGTTCGACCTCAACCGCGAATGGTTGTCCGTTCAGGGATCTCCTATTCCACAGACAGCCCTTATGGCAAAAAAAACTGTAATTCGCGACAATCCAGCCCTGGTTGAACAGATCCTTGATGCTTACCAAAGATCCGCCCGCTGGGTTAACGACAATCAAGACAGTGCTGCAGTACTGATAGTCAGGCACCAGATACTGGATGATATACAGGTGGCACAACAGGCCATCCCGGGATCGGGGCTCCGGCTGGTAAGGGCATCGGCCATTAGTCGGCAGATCCAGGACTATCTGCATGTTTTTTTTGAAATGAATCCTCAGATCACCGGAGGGAAAATGCCTGATGAAGAATTTTATTACTAAAAAGCGAACCATCACCGCCGCATCTATCCTGCTGATGCTGGCCCTCTGGAAATTACTGGCCGTTCTTTTCAATTCGCCCTTTATAATACCTCCTCCCGAGGCAACCTTTCTGGCCGTAATACATATCTTTACAGAACCGGAATTTCTGGCCGTGGCAGGTAGTACCGTTTTAAGGGGCTTGGCCGGATTTCTGGTATCTGCCGTACTCGGACTGTTTACCGGCATACTGGCAGGTATCAGTCCTGGTTTTAACACTTTTATTACTCCCCTGCTGGTAACGGTCCGTTCTGTACCCGTCATATCACTGATCCTTCTGGCCCTGATTTGGTTCGAGACGGGAACAGTCCCCGTTTTCATCGCCTTCCTGACCATGTTCCCCTTCATTTGCACCAATGTATCCGACGGGATTAGGAATGTAGACCGGGGACTGTTGGAAATGGCCCGGTTTTACCGGGTGGATAAAGGCAGAATCCTGACAGCGGTGTACATACCGGCCATTATGCCCTTTATCGTGAGCGGTGCCTCAAGTGCCATGGGGATCGGATGGCGTGCCATCATCATTGGGGAAGTTCTGAGCCAACCGGAATTCGGTATAGGTACCAAAATGCAGACAGCCCAGACTTTTTTAAATGTAGAGGCGGTCATCGCATGGACTTTGATCGCGGTGCTTATCAGTTTTGTTTTTGAAAAGCTTATCCGATGGGGAGAACATAATCTTATACGCTGGAGAACAGAATTATGAGTCTGCAAATCAACAATCTGGGCAAAAGCTACAACAAACCGGTATTCAGGGATTTTTCCATATCATTTCCCGAAGACACCATAACCTGCGTACTGGGACCTTCGGGTTGTGGAAAAACCACCCTGCTCAATATCATCGGTGGGATCATAACACCTGATGAAGGATCCCTGGAGGGATTTGAGAACAAAACCTTTTCCTATGTTTTCCAGGAACCCCGCCTGCTGCCTTGGAAAACCGTAACAGAAAACATCGAGTTTGTTCTGGACAGGGAACTACATGCCGGTGAGCGGAAAAAACAAGCCGAAAAACTCATCCGGCAAGTAGAACTGGAAGGTTTTGCCGGTTATTATCCGGCCCAACTGAGCGGAGGTATGCGTCAACGGGTCTCCATTGCACGTGCTTTTGCCGTACCATCGGACATTATCCTTATGGATGAACCACTTAAGGGACTCGATGTGGCTTTAAAGCAGAACCTGATCAAATGGTTCCTGCATATCTGGAAAGGTGACCGACGTACCGTAATCTTTGTAACCCACGATGTAGACGAAGCCCTGCTGCTTGGAGATCGGATAGTGGTTCTGAGCCAGGCCCCTGCACGGATTTTAACTCAAGTAAAAATAGAAGAACCGGCAGGGAACCGTATTATAGAAGATCATGAGTTAAAACAGATTAAAAACAAACTTTTGTCGGCAGTCTATATCCGCTGATTTATACAATATAAGGGGAGTTGTCTCTGCATTCCTGTAATTTGTAGTTATAAAGAGAAAAATGT
>LUZA01000112.1 GCA_001603455.1 Bacteroidales bacterium Bact_09
AACGAGAGTCAGGCTTATGCAAAAAAGTCTCCGGAGATTATTAAAAGGTTGACCACGGGCAAAAACACTGGGAAACTGCCCATGGTGGGTATGTTTTAGGGCTGACCACGGGCAAAAACACTGGGAAAGTGCTCATGGTCATAATTTTCAAAGAACGTTAATTTTCACAAACAACACATAATGAGGACTTTATAAAATATCCCTAAGGCTATCAAAATGCACCACGGGCAAAAACACTGGGAAACTGCCCATGGTGGATATGTTTTAGGGCTGACCACGGGCAAAAATCCGGGAAAACTGCCCTTGGTGGCCCATGGCTATTCAAATTTAGCAAGAAAACAGGAAAGACCGTTGGTTCAATAGCAAATTATTGACTGCATCTCACAAAACGCTCCAATGAATTCTTTACCTTAACTATAAGTAAGAGATGGAACTCTCATTTGTGATGGGGTTATCATCATTTTCCTATACAGAAACGCCCAAAGATCTCACCCAGGATGTCGTCGGGGGTGATCTCACCGGTTATGCTGCCCATATGGTGCAGGGCCTGGCGCAGGTCCGGGGTGAGCAGATCGGTGCTCAAACCATAATCCAGACCTTCGCGGACGCGTTCTAAAGCTTCTCCCGCAGACCGCAATTCCTGGTAATGGCGCAGGTTGGTCAGTATGATGGCGTTCCGGTCCAATTCCGGCCGGATTCTGGCTACTAAGGTTTTTTTAATATCCTCAATACCAGTGTTTTTAGCTGCAGACACCGGCAAGACAGAAGTGTTGGATTTACTCAATATAACAAATGTGTTATATATGGTGTTCATAAACTCCTTTAATGTAACGTCTTTGTTATATACCAAGTCAATTTTATTAATAATGAACAAGATGTGTTCATTATTAAATGATTCTACCGATTGCAGGCTTTCTTTGTAGGTTTCAGGCCGGGTAGCGTCCAGGACAAGTATCAGGATGGCTGCGGAACGGATGGTTTCCAGGGAACGTTCCACACCCAACTTTTCAACATGTTCCTGGGACATTTCATCCACATCGCCAATATGCCGGAGCCCGGCCGTATCTATGAATCGGAACGGTATTCCCTCCAGCACCATCACATCTTCTATGGTATCGCGCGTAGTCCCGGCCACCGGTGTGACCAGTGCCTTTTCTTCGCCCAGCAACGCATTCAGCAGCGTGGATTTCCCGGCGTTCACCAATCCGGCAATGGCCACCGGAACGCCTTTTTTCATGGCATTTCCCATACTGAAAGAATCACAGAGCTTGCCGATGCTTTCCAGCAGCGATTCAACGAGGGAACGCAGCTCTTTTTTGTCTGCAAATTCCACATTTTCATCGGAAAAGTCCAGTTCCAGCTCCATGAGCGAGGCCAGCTCCAGCAGACGCGACCGCAGCGTGGAAAGTTCCTGCGAGAAAACGCCCCGCATCTGGTCCATGGCCAGTTTGTGTGAGGTGCGGTTTTCCGAGGCGATCAGGTCGGCCACAGCCTCGGCCTGCGCCAGGTCCATTTTGCCGTTCATGAAAGCACGTTGAGAAAATTCCCCGGGACCGGCCAGTACCGCGCCTTTTTCCACCAGGGTGCGGAGCAGGGCGTCCTGGATGTACAGAGACCCATGGCACGAGATTTCCACACTGTCTTCGCCCGTGTAGGAATGAGGCGCGCGGAAAACGCTCAGCAGCACCTCGTCCAGCAGTTCCCCGTCCGAGTTGGTCACCTGTCCGAAGTACGTCCGGTAGCCTTCACTTTGCGTCAAATCCGGACAGGCTTTGGAACGAAAGACTTTCCTGGCAATCTCCAGCGCTTGCGGCCCGCTCATGCGGATCAAGGCCAAAGCCGATACGGCGTGTGGAGTGGCCGGCGCACAAATGGTGGTGGCTGGCTCACAGATGGTGCTGTCCGGCGCACAAATGGTGCTGTCCGACGCATTAACGAGGCCCGAGGTGTGAGAGGTGCCTGTTATGGGTGCTTCTGTGTTCATTGTTTATGGAAGTATTAACTATATTTTTTCGGCAACTACAATATTTTCAACGTGATGCGTGTGTGGGAACATGTCCACGGGCTGTACGTGCGTGATCCGGTACATGGGTTGCAGCAGTCCCAGGTCGCGTGCCTGGGTAGCGGGGTTGCAGCTCACGTAAATGATCTTTTCAGGGACCGTTTCCAGGAGTACTTTTAGCACATTCTCGTGTACCCCGGCGCGTGGGGGATCCAGCACCACCACACGGGGATGGCCTTCCGCCACAATGAAATCCGCCGTTAGCACATCCTTGATGTCCCCGGCAAAGAAACGTACGTTCTCAATGTGGTTTGCCGAGGCGTTTTTCAGGGCATCATCGATGGCCTCGGGGACATATTCAATGCCTGTCACCTTGTGGCAATGATGTGCCAGGAAAAGCGCGATGGTCCCGGTGCCCGTGTAGAGGTCGTAAACGGTTTCATTTCCTTGAAGATCTGCAAATTCACGTATCTTCCGGTACATCTGCAAGGCCTGGAGGCTGTTGGTCTGGTAGAATGATTTGGGGCCGATGCGGAATTGCAGATCTTCCATTTGTTCCACAATATAGGGTTTTCCGGCGTAATGGATCACTTCCTGGTCGCCGAGGCTGTCGTTGCGTTTGGTATTGATCACATAATGCAGCGAGGTGATCTGCGGGAAGGTTCGCTGCAGGTGGTCCAGCAGTGCCTTGCGGGCGGCATGATCTTCCCCGGCCTGCAGGTTGTCGTGGGCAAAGACCACCACCACCATCACCTGGCCGGTAAGTGTGGTGCGGATCATCAGTGTGCGCAGGAATCCGGTCTGTTGCCGAAGATCAAAGAAGGAAAGCCCTTTGGTAATGGCATAATCCCTGATTGCCAGGCGGATAGCGTTGGATGGCTCTTCCTGCAGGTAACAGGTGTCAATGTCCAGCACCTTATCAAACCGGCCCCGGACGTGGAATCCCAGAGTAGGGAACCGGAGAGAAAGCGGAGAAGGCGAGGGCAGGGGAGCACCCTCTTCCAGCCGGAGCTCTTCAATCAGCACCCACCGGCTATTGGAGAAGGTGAATTCCAGTTTGTTGCGGTACCGGACGGTTTTTTCCGAGCCCAAGATAGGAATTATGGTGGGGAGGTCCAGTTTGCCTATACGGGTCAACTGGTCTATAACCTGCTGTTGCTTGAATTCCAATTGTTTATCATAGGGTATGGACTGCCAGTGACAACCTCCGCAATTTCCAAAATGGGTGCAGAACGGTTTCAGGCGCATGGGCGACGGGGTAACCAGCTCCAGCATATACCCCTGCATATAACTTTTCTTCTTATGGGTGATTTGTACACGAACAATGTCACCCGGTATGGCCATGGGCACAAACAGTGCTTTGCCGTTGACATGGGCTAACGCGTTGCCCTCGGCGGCCACCGTTTCTATGCGTATATTTTCCAGTATTTCTTTGTCTTTTTTCGCCATATCTGTCTTTTAC
>LUZA01000113.1 GCA_001603455.1 Bacteroidales bacterium Bact_09
TTCAGTTTAAACCTATATTTTTCCTTTTTCTTAGTAGCGACGGAAAAGATGAAGAGGATGCTCTGTATATCGACTTGAACCTCATTTATAACATGACTGAACAACAACGTGTAAATTTTATAGCCCATGAGTTTTTTCACAGCTATAGACGTTACTTTGAAAACCATGATTTCAATTACAAAAATGATCTAAACTTTATGCTTGATATGATTCAAAATGAAGGAATTGCAGACCAAATAGATAAATCAAAAGGCTATGATTATTACTTTTCGGAAGTTTGCAAATCTCCAATATCTGAAATTATGATTCAGTTGTATAATCAGGCTGAAACCGATTTAAAGAAAATACATAACATTGTCGTGAGCTATACTGTAAACCAAATATCGGAAACCGAAAAGCACTTACAACATATTGTCGCAAGTGCTTTAAACTGTGGCTCCTCATCAAGGACTTGAACCTTGGACCCCCTGATTAACAGTCAGGTGCTCTAACCAACTGAGCTAATGAGGAATATTTTTTCGTTTCAGGAGTGCAAATATAAACGGATTTTCCTGAACCAACAAAATCTTTTCCAAAAAAAAGTATAAATTTGCCCAAACTATGGATACATCCCTGCTTTCTTCCCGTTGCATAGAATTATTACGTTCCCACAACAGAGTGTCCCTAGGGAATATGGGCAGTTTTATGGCTGAAGACACGCCTGCAACCTTTACCCATGAATCCCACGTACTCATGCCCCCGGGTAGACATATTTCTTTCAGGGAAAGTGAAACCTGGAACGACGGATTACTGGAAAAATCCTATGATTCCCCTGAAGAACTGGACGAATTGATCACAGAAATCTCAAGGAAACTGGCAAAGGAAAAATCAGTGACCCTGGATGGATTCGGAAAATTGAGGAGAACCCGCGAAGGAGACATTTTCTTCGTTATGGATAAGAACGTTTCTATAAATCCCAACGGATTCGGATTAGTCCCCCTGTCGCTGAGTCCCCTGCCAACCCCGTCAAAGTTACAATGTGATCTCTCCATCCCTGCCAATACGCAGGCCGTAATTAACACCATCAAGGACAGATCATCCGTCCCTGATGACAATAAAGCCCCCGATGTGCCCGTGGCAGAAAACCCTGTACTGGAACGGAAACGCAAAACCCGGAAAAAAAATACATCGCAATGGCTCTGGGGTCTGTTGACCATCGTGCTGTGCATCATACTGACTGCTTTTCTTATTTATGTTTTCCGGGATTCCCTCCGGCCAATACTACAGAAGATCCTTTACTCCCCGGAAGAACGGCTGTTGTTGTGATTCTTCCTGATTCATCCATTCCTTTTGAGTACGCCTTTGATCAAACCGGCCGGTCTTTTATACAACCTGAATTACACTTGTTGCTATAACCTGGATAAGCGATCAATAGTATTTCATCCTGACATTGATGTCTGTGACATCGTTCTGGTCTATAGTGAATGAAAATTCATCAAAAGAGGGTTTTTTTAAACGTTTCAGGTAAAAATTGGAAAATCCGAATCCCTCGCGTGGTATTCCTAAAACATCGTACTTCATCCTGCCATTACAGTCGGCATCGTCATGAACTGTCAGACAATATGTACCTGGGATTAATGATATATTTACCATAATAGAATCGTTATGCAATGTTGATTTGGCAACACATTTTTTCAGGAAGGTCTTTTCGTTACGGTAATCATAATCAGATTTAAAAACCGCTATACATAAATTACCCGATTTCCCCCGTATACCGGTTATCTTCACATTCAGGGTCTGTGCTTGAGAGATCAGGGGTATCACCCAAAACAAAACCAGGGGAATTACTCTTTCAGCAAATTTTTTCATTGTTGTAAAATGGAAGGAGAGAATGCGTTTTCGGAAAATTGCATGCCTGTTTCAAAATGATCTACGGTCATTTGGGAAGTACGTTTGTTCTGAATATTTTCCATCGTCATCCGGCAGGCTATATAGTTGCTTCCCTTTTGTTTCCTAAAATCAGATATATACTGAATGCGGTGAAGACTTCCTGAAAGATCATAATACTCTACCTTATGACACAGGTAGTTTTCCTGATCGATAAAGCTGATGGTTTTACTATAACCGCTTGCTTTCCGGACATCGGAACTGATACCGGCCGATTCAATTTTCCAGCACATTTTACCTTCATAGAGTTCCGTTCCCAAGATTTCATAATTGAAGTCCGATTGATTGGGGCGGCTCATATCGGCATTGGTGAACTCAGATCCCATAAAGCTTTTTCCCTTTTCAGAACTGACAATACGGCGGACTTTTCTCAAAGCCGGCATGTATATCCACATATCATCATCTTTGTCCTCGTAATCATAAATAAGGAGGGAAGTACCTTTAACTTCCGGGGGAGCAATAAAACGTATTAAGGTTTTATTTACGTCATCAAACGTACCGGTGATTATTCTGATTTTCCGTATCCTGTCGTTTCCTTTATTATCCAGTATGTGAATGGTGAGATCCATCTGTATGGAGCCCATATCTACTACATCCATTGATTTTTTACTGATCGCGGCAGCATCTTGTCCGGCGAGTTGTGATCCTGAAAATAAGATCATTACGGTCATTAGTGATATAAAAAATGTTTTCATGGTTATTTTATTTATTCTTTTTTTCAAGGAATTTTGGCCGGGCGCAATAACATATGGCTGGTATGAGAACCAGTGCACAAACAAGGCATAGCATAAGAGAAACGATAATCAGAAAAGCAAAAGAACGGATCAGGGGAAAGGCCGATAAAAACAGTACGGCAAATCCCAGCATAACCGAGCATGCATTTATTACGATCCCCCTGCCTATGCTCTTTAGCGTAGTGGTTATACTGCCCGTATAATCATTTCCTTGGGCCAGTTCCCATTTTATTCGCCAGAATATATGAATAGTGAAATCAACGCCCAATCCTATGGATATGGAGGAAAGCAGGGCAGTCACAATATTAAGCTCTATACCGAGCCATCCCATAAGTCCAAAAGTACACAGAACTGAAAAGATTAATGGCAAACTACCGATGATCCCCGCTTTTATACTTTTGAAGATCACACTCAACAAAAAAAGAATGGCAATAAAAGCAGCCAGCAAGGAATAGTATTGACCACGCCTGACCGATTCGCCTAAATCTTTATCGGTTAAGCTGAACCCTCCTATTACGGGCTCCAGTGAATCTGATCCGGTTAGTTGCCGGATTCTGCTAAACACTTGTCTGACCTGCGAAAGTTCATCTGCATGGAACTGGATGGTCATAAGTGTTTTCGTATAATCAAAATTTACAAATTGCTCCAGATCTCCGGGATCTCCACTTAAAGCATAAAGCTCCAGGTATTGGGCTACAGCCTCGCCGGATCCGGGTATTTGGTCATATCCCGGCTCACCGGGATCATGCAATGCTTGACTGATTTTTTTCACCACAGAAGAAAGGGAAGAAACCGTTCCGACGTTTGGCAGTGTTTTGAGTTCCTTTTCATACCTGTCCAGGCATTGCAGCAGGAACGGATCAGTCGTATTTCCTTCAAACATCACCTGGATTATTTTACTACCGCCAAAATGATTATCTAATATGGTAATTGCCCTGTTGTAAGCATGATTTTCCGGCAGGACCTTATTGAAATCAGGTGCTGTTTTAAGAAAGAACAATCCCGCTGAACATAATACCAGAAAAAGAGCAAATGCCGTTATGATCATTTTTGGATGCAGTACGATATGTTTTGCTGTGCGTTCAGATAACGAATGGAAGAAGCCCCCAGTATGGACAAAACGTTTTTTATGCTTTTTATCTTTTTTAAATAATGATAAAACAGCAGGAATAAACAACAAACTGGCCGACAGGGCGAATGTTATTCCAATGGCTGTGACCACGCCCATTTGCCGTGCCGGCACAAGCAGGTGTGCCACCAGACCCAGAATCCCTACTATAGTAGTTAATCCGCATAAGGTAACCGGCATCTTTAGGTAATCCGTGGTTTTCTTAACTCTTTCCAACACATCCATTTCTGGTTCGGCAGTTGAAATATCGTGATAACGCACCACAAAATAAACCCCATAATTATTGGCAATAGCGATCATCATTATGGGTATAAGCACGCCAATAAGACTGAGTTCCCAGCCAAAGACCGGTATAATGGCCATACAGATCATAATGGAAAAAAGGACTATCGAGAATGGGAGCAAGACACTCTTTAGATCACGGAACGAAATAAGCAAAAATAAGAACATGACTAACAATCCGATAGGCAACAAAACCATCAGATCGCGTCCAATCTTTTGGTTGGATTCGTCTCTTAAATAAGGCAATCCGGTAATACTGACTTTTTCTTCTCCGGGAAATCTGTCGAGCGTTTCCTGTACCATTTCCATAAGCTGCCCGTCGGTCAATGTCCCGTCTAAACCAAGCATGATAAGCAGGTATCTGAAATCTTCCGATACAGTAAGTTTGTAGGCCAGCTCGTTTGAGACAATAGCCTTGCGCAATTCTTCACGTTCTATGGTTGTCTGCGGTATCTGACCAACAAGGGATTCAACTATCATACTGCCGTCACCGGATCGTATGTCTTTAGCCTGGAATAATGAATACACCCTTTCAAACTGGGGCATCTGTGCAAAAGCTTCACTTATTTCCCGGACGCGAAGAAGCGTCCCCTGCTCCAGGACATCCGGAGCTTCAATAACAATGAGCAGAATTTCCTCGTTACCAAAAGCATCGTTGATCTCCTTTTGGTTTTGTCTGGATATCATGGAATCCGGAAGATATGATTCAAGATCAGGATTGATGCGGATGTTTAATAGCGGAATGATACTGGCCACAACCAGAAGTAGCGTGGTTAAAATGATCCACCACCTGAACCGGACAATGGGCATTGATGTTTTCATATCCTAAAAACTGACCCTCAATTCTACAAACACCCCATTCAGAATGGACGATGAATAACCAAACAAAGTCCGTTCTTTTCCTTTCATATAATTGCCCCCAGCCGCAGCAGATAAGGCGTCAGAAATTTTCCATGTAAGTTTTGGCCTGATAAACCATTCCTCAGATGTGAAGTTGTAATAAGCCGTACATTCAGCCAATAATATTTCATGGGCAAAGGACCGGGTAATGGTCAGGGATAGAGCATGGTTGGTCTTTTCTTGCTGGTTGAATAGCTTACGGTTAAATAACCTGCTTTCGTAATCGATCATTTCAGCATTGATTCCCGGATCCGGCAGGACCAGCGGGGAAAAATCAAACGTATATTTTCCGATATACTGTCCTACAATGGCAAATCCTGCCATACTGGTCTCCAGGCCTGCCACATAACTCAGATCCGGATTGGGAATGAACATTTCGTTCTCAGGATTATCGGTCCTGTTATATGCAGCTTCGGCCCGGATTATCCAGTTGCCGGCAGGAACGGCAAAATCTGCCCCAACGGTTGTCTTGCGATAGGCAACAGACGCCAGGTTCACAACAGGCTGTCCCGAAGCCTGGTCTATTGATGTGATTTTATAACCGTGATATGGATCATATCCGTTGAACCATGAAATTGAACCACCGGCAGCCGGATAGTCAAAGTCAATACGAACGGCAAGTGTTCCGTTGGTAAGTTTTTTTTCTGGAATGATATCCTCACCAATACTAACAAAATCACCCATTTGAATAAGATCAAAACGGTAAACAGACATCTTATAAAAAGGAATACCTATAAGTTCAATCTTCATACCGGATACCGGCCGGTAATTCAGTCTGAACATGAAATTTGACTGTCTCTGATCATCGGGATCGGCAGACAGAAAGAAATAATCCTGCGGTGAAACATTGTTGGTTGGATTAAATCCGTCTGCACGGCCCCATACCACGATCTGGTTACCAAGGATGATGTCCAGTTTCTGGCTTTTATAGCCGGTGTAAAGTTCCCTTAAAACAATCTTATGGTCATTCTGACCAAACAGGACCCCTGTTCTGAACCTGATGTCGGATTCTAAGAACGCAGCCCTTTTACCGGCAGAGATACGAAGGGATAGCTCGGAAAATGCAGATGCTATATTATAGGCCTTACCTCCCCCATAGACAGATCCTCTTCCATAGCCGCCAAAATGAATATTACCCTGACCGTTTTCCTGGGCATGTCCCAGAATGACCACTAGGATCATAACACAAAAAAAGAAAATCGTTCGTTTCATTTTAATCGTTTTCAGGCAAATAAAGAGAAAACGAATGATCAAACGGTCCTGATTTCAAAAAACGGACAACATCTATAAGTATGTTTTGTAAAAGATGGAGGAAAAGTTTACCGGATAGAAACTCTTTTTTTGTATTCCAGCGGGGTTTTGCCCACTGTTTCCTTAAATATTTTAAAAAAAGAAGACTTATTGGAAAACCCACATTC
>LUZA01000009.1:0-9887 GCA_001603455.1 Bacteroidales bacterium Bact_09
CGTCATATTAGTCCTGCAAAGGTAAAAATTAAATCCTATCCCGTGTTAAAATTTTCTTATTTTTGCAGGTTACCAAAATTAATGAAACATGGAAAATCAATATATCAGTGAACAGGAACAGATCCGCCGCAACGCATTGAAAGAACTGGAAAATCTGGGCATAGACCCATATCCTGCAGCCGGGTTCCCCGTCAATACAACTGCCCTGCAAATCCTGAAAGGATACGATCCACAGAAGGAAAATTTCCAACAGGTAACCCTGGCCGGAAGGATCATGAGCCGCCGGATCATGGGTGCAGCCTCTTTCATGGTCATACAAGATCATACTACTCGTATCCAGATTTATGTGAAAAGGGATGAAATATGCCCGGAAGAGGACAAGACATTGTATAATACCGTATTCAAAAAATTATTTGATATTGGGGACATTGTGGGTATCAGGGGTTTTGCCTTTATCACAAAAACAGGCGAAATCTCAGTCCATGCCAAAGACTTGGTATTGCTGAGCAAATCCTTGCGCGTATTACCCATAGTTAAAGAAAAGGAAGGTCAGGTGTACGATGCGTTCACCGATCCGGAACAACGCTACAGGATGCGTTACGTTGACCTGATTGTCAATCCGCATGTGAAGGAACCGTTTGTTAAGAGGACTAAGATGGTCAATGTTATGCGTGATTTTTTTAACAGTCATGGATACCTTGAAGTCGAAACCCCTATCCTGCAACCGATTCCCGGCGGCGCTAATGCCCGCCCCTTTGTCACCCACCATAATGCTCTGGATATTCCGCTGTACATGAGGATTGCCAACGAACTTTACCTGAAGAAACTTATAGTGGGAGGCTTTCCCGGCGTGTACGAGTTTTCCAAAGACTTCAGGAATGAGGGGATGGACCGCACCCATAATCCGGAATTTACGGTTCTGGAGATCTACGTAGCCTATAAAGATTATTTCTGGATGATGGATTTCACTGAAAAACTGGTGGAAAAGGTCGCCCTGGAACTGCATGGCACCACAGAGGTCCCTTTCGGTGATAGGATCATTGACTGGAAAAGGCCGTACAAACGCCTTTCGATGATCGATGCCATAAAGCAATATGCCGGGGTTGACGTTGCCGATATGGAGGAAGATGCATTGAGGAGCGCTTGCCGGGAACTGAAAGTGCCTATAACTCCGTCCATGGGAAAGGGAAAACTTATCGATGCCATTTTTGGGGAATATTGTGAAAAGCATCTTATCCAGCCTACTTTCATAACCGATTATCCAAAAGCGACTTCGCCCCTGAGCAAGAAACACAGGAATGATCCCCGGCTGACAGAACGTTTTGAATTGTTCGTCAACGGAAAGGAACTGGCCAATGCGTATTCCGAGCTTAATGACCCGATAGACCAGCTGGAACGTTTCAGGGATCAGATCAAACTCAAGGAAAAAGGCGACGATGAAGCCATGTTCATAGATATGGACTTCATCAGGGCACTGGAGTTTGGCATGCCTCCCACTTCGGGTATGGGTATAGGCATAGACCGTCTTTGCATGCTGATGACCAACCAGCCCAGCATCCAGGACGTGTTGTTCTTTCCGCAAATGCGCCCAGAATAACCGGTACAGGATGATATCATCGGTCCATAATCCCAGAATAAAACAAGTCCGGCTGCTAATGGAAAAATCCCGTGCCCGCCGGGAAGAGAACCTGTTTGTGATAGAAGGAATCAGGGAGCTTGAGATAGCGCTGAAAAGCGGATTCAGCATGCAAAGCCTGCTGTTATGTCCTGCTATATTGCGGGACGGGGAAAAAGCAAACCGGTTCATAGAACAGGCCTCCATGGTTCTGGAGATCGATGCACAACTATACGGAAAACTCGCTTACAGAGGTTCAACTGAAGGTGTTCTGGCCGTCATGAAAGGCCGTTCCCTGGATCCTGAAGACATCTGTCTGCCAGAATTGCCACTGGTCATTGTCCTGGAATCTGTCGAGAAACCAGGTAATCTGGGTGCTATCTTGCGGACAGCTGATGCATCGGGCGTCCATGCTGTCCTGGTGTGCGATCCGCTAACAGATCTATACAATCCCAATACCATCAGAGCTTCCGTGGGTTGTCTGTTCAGCGTCCCCACCCTGGTCTGCTCATCGGCTTTGGCTTACAATTGGATCCAAAAAAAAGATATACAGGTGGTTGCCGCAACTTGCCAGGCCGGGATATGGTACCATAAATGCGATTACAGAAAGCCTACGGCCATTGTCATGGGGACTGAAGACAGGGGTCTGAGCGCTTTCTGGAGGGAACGCGCCACCTGTGAGGTAAAGATACCCATGAGGGGAATCATCGATTCGCTGAACGTTTCCGTAGCAACGGCCATATTATGCTTTGAAGCGGTAAGACAACGCAACGGGTAAGTTTATGGGACCTTATGCAATCATCGGGAACCCGGTTAAAGCCAGCATGAGCCCCCTGCTCTTCCGGGCCGCTTATCCGCAAGCGCGCGAAGGAACCTATGGTGTCCTTGAAGTTTCCGACGCGGCGGCGGGTTGGAAACAGGTGTTAAAACTGGACCTGGAGGGTGTCAATGTGACCATGCCCTTCAAGAAAGATCTGTTGAAAGTTGCCGATGTAGTTACCGCGGGTGCTTACAAAGCCGGTGCCACCAATCTGCTTGTAAGGCAGAACGGTCTTTGGATGGCCTGTAATACAGACATTTACGGTGTAGTACAAAGTTTTGCCGGATCGGGAACCGATCCTGGCGGTAAGACCGCCTTGGTCATTGGGGCGGGAGGGGCAGGTCAGGCTGCTGCCGTGGGACTGAAACAGGCCGGGGCCACAGTTTTTATAGCAAACAGGACCGTCAAGAAAGGTCTGTTACCGCTATCTGATATACCTATGATTATTAGTCAATGTGATCTGATAGTCAACACCATACCCTGGGATATTGTGGCTGCTGGCCGATTGGGACTGGAACGGAAACATACGCTCCTGGACGCATCCTATACACTCAGACCGCTCCATGATGCCGCAGCACATGCGGGTGCACGATATTTGAACGGATATCACTGGCTTTATCATCAGGCAGTAGAAGGATTTATGATCCTGACCGGGCTGGTTCCTGATCGCAATGCCATGCGCAGTCTTCTGGATTTGTAAAAAAGATCGTACCTTTACGCAAGTTAATAATAACCTGAATACTATGCTGAATAAAGTAATGTTAATCGGAAATGTGGGAAAGGATCCCGAGGTCCGTCATCTTGAGAGCGGAACAGCGGTGGCCAATCTGGTTCTGGCCACATCGGAAAGGTATAAAGACCGGAACGGGGAATTGCAGGAACAGACAGAATGGCACAACGTGGTCTTGTGGCGCGGTCTGGCCGACATCGCAGAACGTTTCGTCCGTAAAGGTTCACAGATATATATTGAGGGAAAGATCCGCACCCGGAGCTGGGAAGACCAATCGGGTCAGAAAAGATATACCACAGAGATCGTGGCCGATACCATGCAAATGCTGGGCAAGAGAAGCGACAATCAAACTTCTTCGCCTACCCAGTCTTATTCTTCTCCAAAAAACGGAAACCCCTCTCCCTGGCAGGATACATCCCCTGCAAATGATATTACAGGAGATATGGGACAGGAAGACGTGGATGATCTGCCCTTTTGATTATTTTCTTTCTTTTTTCGCTTTATTGGGAACATCCAGTTGTAATCCGGGGTTTTTATCCGAAGAGTGGGCCAGAACGAAAGATACGGCTATGGCAACCAGAGCCAGAGCTATGAACAGATACTCGGCGTTAACAGCCGCACGGACCTCATCATTGGGATTTCTTTCTATGATTTGACCTACAAATATGGGTACCAGCAGCATTCCCATGTTTTGTATCCAGTAAATAAGCGAATAGGCAGTACCCAGATTTTTATCGGGAATGATCTTGGGTACTGAAGGCCACATGGCTGCAGGGACCAGAGAATACCCTATACCCAGGATGGCAATGCCCAGATACCCGAAAAACGGCAATCCAGGGGCAAATCCTATGACCAGATGGGACAGCAGTACCAGAAACGAACCTAAAATCATCCAGCGGGTAGCTTTACCCCTGATATCTACCAATGAACCGAAAACAGGCGTAAAGACCATGGTGGTGAAAGGAATGAGCGATACCATCACCGAGGCAATATCGCTTTCGATTCCAAACCGTGGAATGATGATGGATGTGGCAAAACGCCTGAATGATATGATACAGGCATAAAAAAAGACGCAGAGCAGGGATATGAGTATGTAATGTTTGTTTCCCAGCACTTTGAAAATATCGGAGAATCGGAATTTATCTTCTTTTGAAACTGGTTCTGCGTTCTTCAGGGCCTCGGCTACGATCTGGTTATCCAGTTTTCTGTCAAAAACCAGGAATATACCCCAGACCACCAATCCGCACATAAGGAGTGTAAAACCCACCAGGGCGGGCTTACCCGTTTCTGCAAAAGGAATGTGGGTGTCGTTCAGGCTGACGATACGGGGTACCACGATCAAAGCCGCAGCGGTTCCCAGTCGGGCAAGCGACAACTGCAATCCCATAGCCAGGGCCATTTCCTTTCCCCGGAACCATTTGGCTATGGAACGCGTCACCGCTACGCCGGCAATCTCACTGCCCAGTCCAAACACGGCACATCCGGCGTAAGCCATGGCCAGCGAAGGCTTTTCAAAGATGCGTGACATCAATCCGTACAATGTACTGTTGTTGAAAGATGCCGATATGCCGTACATCACAAGGGCTGCACCACCGACCATCAGCAGTACAAAAAGAGTTCCTGTCACCCGCACGCCCCATTTGTCCAGTAACATACCGCAAATAATCAAACCGCCCCATACGCACAGCAACGAATAAGCGCCTCCGTACATGCCATAATCGCCCGATGTCCACGAAAGGTCAAGTATTTCGGGATTTTTGAAAATATGCCCGATGGTAGTAAACTGGTCATCAAAGAAATACGAGGCAAACATGACCAGCGACAGACATAAAAGGACTGCCCAACGCGCCCATTTTGAATTATTGAGCAATGTCGCGACCTTATTCATCGGTCCTAATCTTTTTAGTTATATTGGGTAATTCCAGTCCATAGCCTTTGGTACGGTCTTCTGTCTTGAGCCAGATCCCCAGGAAAAAAGCCAGGATTCCCAGAGAGGCAAATATGAGCATCGGGACAGTATAATCGTATTCCAGGGAGTTGGCCACACCCCGGTTGGTTCTGTCAAGTACTGCTCCGATAAGCAATGGAAAGGCCCACAAGCCTATATTCTGAATCCAGAAGATCACCGAATAGGCGGAACCAAGGTATCTGTTCTCCACCAGTTTGGGAACAGAGGGCCACAGGGCTGCCGGAACAAGTGAAAAGCTGATACCTAATACAATTATAGCTGTATAGGCCACACCCCTGGTAAAATATGCCTCGGGAACGAGAGCGAAAGTAAGGTGACACAGGCACATCAGTATAGCTCCGATAATGAGCATGCTGGCCCCCTTCCCCTTATTGTCCAGATATGCGCCTAACAACGGAGTTAAAAGCATAGCACCTATAGGGAACCATGAAAAGATATCGCTCGCATCAGTTGCAGATATCTGTAACCTGCATTCCAGCATATTGGCAGCAAATTTCTGAAATGGGAAAATGGCTGAATAATAAAGGACACATAGCCCAGAAACAATGAGAAAGGCTTTGTTCGTGAAAAGTTTTCCCAGGTCACTGACTTTGAATTCCTCTTCCTGTTCTTCCCCCGATTCGCCCAGTTGCCTTTCCAGCTTCCTGTCAAAGAAAAAGTAAACAGTAAAGGCCAGCAGCCCTATGATGAGCAGCAGCATGCTTACCAACACAGGCGAGCTTACATTACCCATGGCCTCGGCAACCCGGGGAGACATCCTGAAAACAGCAAAAACACCCAGACGTGCTATAGCCATTTCGATTCCCATGGCTAAAGCCAGTTCTTTCCCTTTGAACCACTTTACAATACCTTTAGAAACCGTGACTCCGGCCATTTCCACGCCACAACCGAAGATCATGAATCCGAGTGAAGCCAGTTTTGCCGATGCGGGGAGGGACACCCACCAGGAACTGAGCCAGGCTTCCAGACCAGATCCGGTAAACGCATCTGTCAGGGCATAATACTTGATTGCCGCCCCGGCAATCATAACCAGAGCAGACAGAATGGCTGTAAAGCGGACACCCATCTTATCCAGAATGATCCCGGCGAATATTAAAAACAGGGCAAAAACATTCAGAAAATACTCTGCGCCGGTGACTGTTCCAAAATGCTCGGAAGTCCATCCCTGCGTTGTTTCCAGCATACTCTTAAGGGGAGAAAGCACGTCTACGAACATGTAGGCAAAAAACATCATGGATGCCAGAAGGATCAGCATGCTCCATCGCACCAGGGCTCTATCCTTCAATAATTTAGTAACTTTATTCATATACAGGTTTTAGATAATTTTCCAGATTTGCGAAAAAGAAGATCTAAGATAGGATAATAAGTCAAGTCTGCAAAATTTGTCGTACTTTTGTAAAACTATCCTCACCATTTTTGACACAAAATTATTATGAACGTAGACGTTGTTCTTGGACTTCAGTGGGGTGATGAGGGAAAAGGAAAGATTGTCGATTATCTGGCAAGACAATATCCCGTAATCGCCCGTTTCCAGGGAGGGCCCAATGCAGGTCATTCCCTTCATTTTGAAGACACATCCTTTGTCCTCCATTCTGTTCCTTCGGGCATATTTCGTAAAGGTACCGTTAATATAATAGGTAACGGTGTGGTCATAGATCCTGTTACATTCGAGGAGGAATGCCGGTCCCTGGAAGCTCTGGGAATACCTGTCAGGGATCGTCTGATGATCTCCAAAAGGGCGCATCTGATACTTCCTACGCATAGGATTATAGATGCGGCCAGCGAGCATTCCAAAGGAGTTTCCCGGATAGGATCCACCCTCAAAGGAATCAGTCCGGCCTATATGGACAAAACGGGACGGAACGGGATCCGCGTGGGAGATATCCTGGTCCCCGGTTTTCAAGAACGTTACAAAGCCCTGAAATCCAAACATATTGAATTTCTGAAACAATTCGACTATGCGTATGATCCCGGCCAGGGTGAAGCAAATTGGCTGAAAGCAGTTGATTACATGGGTCAGTTCACCCTAATAGATGCAGAGTATTACGTTAATGACTGCCTGAACGAAAACAAACGTATTTTGGCCGAAGGGGCCCAGGGAACCCTGCTGGATATTGATTTCGGATTCTACCCCTATGTGACATCATCTTCCACTACTTGTGCAGGTGCTTGTATAGGTCTGGGATTTCCGCCTTCACGGGTTGGCAAGGTATATGGTATTTTCAAAGCTTACTGCACACGTGTGGGAAGCGGGCCTTTTCCCACAGAGCTTTTTAACCGGGAAGGCGAAATCCTCAGGGAACAGGGTAAAGAGTTCGGAGCGACTACCGGACGGTCACGGCGCACAGGATGGCTGGACCTGGTAGCCCTGAAATACGCAGTGATTCTGAACGGCGTTACCGACCTGATCATGATGAAGGCAGATGTTCTGGATGTTTTCGAAACCGTTAAGATCGCCACTTCTTATATGATTGACGGTGCCGGAACAGACCGGGTTCCTTATGACACTAATGCCGTTATAACCCCTGTATTGAGGGAATTTAAAGGATGGAAGAGGGATCTTTCCGGAGTCCGCCGGGAAGAAGAATTGCCTTTTGAATTCATGACCTATGTCCGGTTCATCGAAGATGCCGTGGGTATTCCCATCAAGATTATATCCCTGGGACCTGACAGGGAACAGACCATTATCAGGGATTGATCTTATCATGGATAATCTTATAGAAAGCATTAACAGCCCGGAAGACCTCAAAAAGCTAAGGCCCGAACAACTCCCCCAATTGTGTGACGAACTGAGAAAATACATAACCGAATGCTGCTCGCGCAATCCGGGACATCTGGGAGCAAGCCTGGGTACCATAGAACTGACCGTAGCGCTCCATTACGTTTACAATGCTCCAAAAGACAAGATAATCTGGGACGTGGGGCACCAGGCATATGCCCACAAAATCCTGACAGGAAGACGGAGCGCATTTCTGAAAAACCGTTGCTACAATGGATTGAGCGGATTTCCAAAAATGAGCGAAAGTTCCTATGATGCCTTTGGAACAGGCCATTCTTCCACATCCATCTCTGCTGCCTTGGGTTATGCTATGGCTGCTTCCATGCGCAATAGCGACGAGAAAGTGGTCGCCGTTATCGGAGACGGATCACTTACAGCCGGTTTGGCCTATGAAGGTCTGAATAACGCCGGTGGCACCAATGCCGACATGCTCATTATACTCAATGATAACAAGATGTCCATTGAACCCAATGTGGGAGGTCTGCACAATTCACTGCTTAAGATTACCACTTCTGCCCATTACAATAAACTAAAAATGAAGACATGGAAAGCGCTGGGGTCAGGAGCCATCCGGGATGCTGTCCAGCGCCTGGTCAAAGCAGGCAAGCGACTTGTGGTAAAGAACAGTACGTTGTTCCAGCCTCTGGGGATTAGGTATTTTGGTCCGGTTGAGGGTCACGATGTCATGCAACTGGTCAATACCCTGAAAAGACTCAAAAACCTGAGGGGTCCACGGCTTCTGCACATATTAACCGTTAAGGGTAAAGGATACGCACCCGCAGAAAAGGACCAGGCTACCTGGCATGCGCCGGGCCTGTTCGATGCGGAAACAGGTCACCGGCTTACTGATGATGACCCCGTCATCCCGTCCAAGACCAGGTTCCAGGATGTTTTTGGACACACATTGCTGGAGCTGGCCCGCAGCAATCCGGCCATCGTGGGCATCACACCGGCCATGCCCAGTGGCTGTTCTCTGAACATCATGATGAAGGAAATGCCCAACAGATGTTTTGACGTAGGCATTGCCGAACAACATGCCGTAACATTCTCGGCCGGGCTGGCTGCTGCCGGATATCTGCCCTATTGCAACATATACTCCAGTTTTATGCAAAGGGCATATGACTCTGTGATCCACGACGTAGCCATTCAGAATCTTAAAGTTGTCTTTTGTCTGGACAGAGGCGGTCTTGTTGGAGAGGACGGAGTGACACACCACGGTGCCTTTGATCTGGCCTATTTCAACTGCATTCCTGATATATATGTAGCTGCTCCTATGGATGAGGTAGAATTGAGGAATCTGCTGTATTCGGCACAGGATAAAAGATATAAAACAATCAGCATCCGTTATCCCAGGGGAACAGGCACCGGAATTAAGGATTGGAGGAGGCCTTTCACTTACATGGAACCTGGCAAGGCGCGACTTTTGAACGAAGGAAAAGACATGGTACTGCTGAGTCTGGGGTCAGCCGGGATCATGGGTGCGGCGGCTGTGGCCAAAGCGGCCGGGAAAGGCATATCGGTACAGCATTACGACATGCGTTTCCTCAAACCTGTGGACGAGCAAGTCCTGGAGTATGTATCGCGTAACTTCCGGAACGTGATTACCCTGGAGGACGGGTGTCTTATAGGAGGACTCTACAGTACGGTCTCGATGTACATAGCCTCCCACAGCGATACCGTCGGCAAGGTGACAGGGTTGGGCATCCCGGACCGATTTGTACAGCAAGGCAAAACCAAACAGCTTTATCACGAATGCGGGTATGACACTGAAAGCATTGCCAAAGCCATAGAAACCCTTGCCGGTAAGTTTTAATGCTTAGGAATCATAGCGGTGACGTAAGCATTTTGCTATTTTTTTTTGGTAGTTTGTCAAAATCGTTTATCTTTGCGGCTCCAAAATGCAGGGTTATTTTTGCCGATGTAGCTCAGTTGGTCAGAGCAGCTGATTTGTAATCAGCAGGTCGTGGGTTCGAA
>LUZA01000009.1:9970-42281 GCA_001603455.1 Bacteroidales bacterium Bact_09
TTGGTAGAGCATCAGCCTTCCAAGCTGAGGGTCGCGAGTTCGAACCTCGTCTTCCGCTCAAAATGCGCCAAAAGCCAGTGTAGCTCAGGGGTAGAGCGCTTCCTTGGTAAGGAAGAGGTCATGAGTTCAAATCTCATCACCGGCTCAAATTAACATTATCGAGTTATTAAATTATTAAGTTATGGCAAAAGAAACCTTTAAAAGGGATAAACCCCACGTTAACATCGGAACCATCGGTCACGTTGACCATGGCAAAACCACACTGACAGCCGCCATCACCCAGGTCCTGGCAAAAAAAGGTCTGTCCGTAATACGTTCATTTGACTCCATTGATAACGCTCCTGAAGAAAAAGAACGCGGTATCACCATCAATACCTCACACGTAGAGTACCAAACAGCAAATCGTCACTATGCACACGTTGACTGTCCGGGACACGCCGACTACGTTAAGAACATGGTAACAGGTGCTGCCCAGATGGACGGTTCCATTCTGGTTGTTGCCGCTACCGACGGCCCCATGCCCCAGACCAATGAACACGTATTGCTGGCCCGCCAGGTGAACGTTCCCAAGATCGTGGTTTTCCTGAACAAATGTGATATGGTTGATGATCCCGAGATGCTTGACCTGGTTGAACTGGAAGTTCGTGATTTGTTGTCAAAATATAATTTTGACGGTGACAACGCTCCTGTGATCCGTGGTTCCGCTCTGGGAGCCCTGAACGGAGAAGCTCAATGGGAAGAAAAGGTCATGGAACTGATGGATGTTGTCGACACCTATATTCCTGTCCCCATGCGTGACAATGAGAAACCTTTCATTATGCCTGTAGAGGACATTTTTTCCATAACCGGTCGTGGCACCGTTGCTACCGGGCGTATTGAAACGGGACTAATCAAAACCGGTGAACAGGTTGAAATCGTTGGCCTTGGTGAAAAACCCAAGACAAGCGTTGTTACCGGTGTTGAAATGTTCCGTAAAATCCTTGACAGGGGTGAAGCAGGTGACAACGTGGGACTGCTGCTCCGCGGAATTGACAAGAAAGAAGTAAAACGCGGCCAGGTAATTTGCCGTCCGGGAACCATTACCCCTCACAAGAAATTTTCGGCAGAGATCTACGTACTGAAGAAAGACGAAGGCGGACGCCACACTCCTTTCCACAATAAATACCGTCCCCAGTTCTTTCTCCGTACACTGGACGTTACCGGAGAAGTACATCTGCCCGAAGGAGTGGACATGGTAATGCCGGGTGATAACGTCTCCATCAATGTGGAACTGATCTACCCCGTAGCTCTTAACGAAGGGCTCCGTTTTGCCATCCGTGAAGGAGGCCGCACCGTGGGTGCCGGTCAGATCACAAAGATTGGTGACTGATCTCCACGGAATAACTGAATACTCACAGGTTTGGCCGGTTATACATAGCCTGACCTGTGTCTGAGAGGGGCATAGTTTAAGGGTAGAATAGCGGTCTCCAAAACCGTTGATGGGCGTTCGAATCGCTCTGCCCCTGCAGATACCGGACGTTACGGTCCTGTATTTATAACCTCAACAACGGGAGAAGCTTCCATCTCTACGTGTTGTTAATAAACAAACAATGAGCAAAATCGGAATGTATTTCAAAGACTCCTACAGTGAGCTTGTTCACAAAGTGAGCTGGCCTACCTGGGGTCAACTGCAGAACAGTGCTATAATTGTGATGGTTGCATCTGTCATCATTGCCATAGTCATTTTTGCAATGGATTTTACATTTAGGAATCTGATGGAGTTTCTCTACAAGGCTTTGTACTAAATACTATAGGGAAATGACAGAAGTTACCAAAAAATGGTACGTTATTAGAGCGGCCGGAGGTAAAGAAAAAAAAGCCCGAGAATACATAGAGAGAGAGGTGAAACGTCTTCATCTTGAAGAATATGTGTCCCAAGTGCTTATCCCTACCGAAAAAATTTACCAAGTAAAAAATGGCAAAAAGATCAGTAAGGAGCGTATCTTCTATCCGGGTTACATTCTGATTGAAGTCGCGCTTACGCCGGAAATTCAGCACCTTATCACCAGCATCCCCCATGTATCGGGTTTTCTGGGATCTGTCAAGGGAGGGGACCCTGTTCCTGTCCGCATGGCAGAGATCAACAGGATCCTGGGTCGGGTGGATGAACAGGCTGAAAGGGAAGAGGAAAACATCACGCCCTACCTTGTCGGAGAGGCTGTCAAGGTAATTGATGGACCATTCAACGGATTCAACGGAACCGTTGAAGAAATCCTGGAAGACAAGAAAAAATTGAAAGTGATGGTTAAGATCTTCGGCAGAAAGACCTTGCTGGAGCTCGGCTTTGTTCAGGTTGAAAAAGAATAAATAATCAATCATTATGGCTAAAGAAATTGCCGGATTAATCAAATTACAGATTAAAGGCGGTGCTGCCAACCCTTCGCCCCCGGTCGGACCGGCACTGGGTTCCAAGGGTGTGAACATAATGGAGTTCTGTAAAAAATTCAATGCGCAGACACAGGACCGGGCTGGCAAAGTCCTACCGGTTATCATTACCGTTTACAGCGATAAATCGTTTTCGTTTATCGTTAAACAGCCGCCTATCGCTGTACAATTAAAAGAGGCTGCAAAGATTACGAGTGGTTCAGCCGAACCCAACCGCGATAAAGTAGCTTCTGTAACCTGGGATCAGGTCCGTGCCATAGCTGAAGACAAGTTGCAGGATATGAATGCCTTCACCCTGAAATCAGCTATGAGTATGGTGGCCGGTACTGCACGCAGTATGGGTATCACCGTTAGCGGAAAATTCCCGGAAGATGTTAATTAAACTTCTATGTAGAAATGAGTAAACTGACGAAAAATCAAAAAATAGTATACGCCAGGGTTGACTCGGACAGGCAATACAGATTGTCAGAGGCCTGTGAACTGCTCGGCCAAACCAGCTTCACAAAATTCGATGCTTCGGTAGACATTGCTGTACGTCTAAACGTTGACCCCCGCAAGGCAAACCAGATGGTTCGCGGCGTTGTAACTCTTCCGCATGGAACAGGAAAGCAGGTACGTGTCCTGGTTCTCTGTACTCCCGACAAGGAGGAAGAGGCCAAGGCGTCGGGTGCCGACCACGTAGGACTGGACGAGTACATTGAAAAGATCAAGGGGGGATGGACAGATGTGGATGTTATCATTTGTACTCCTTCGGTGATGGCAAAGATAGGTCCCATTGGCCGTATCCTTGGTCCCCGCGGGCTTATGCCCAACCCCAAAACGGGAACCGTAACCATGGAGGTTGGAAAAGCCGTTAAAGAGGTTAAAGCCGGGAAGATAGACTTCAAGGTGGACAAGACCGGTATCATCCATGCATCTATAGGAAAAGTATCATTTGATGCTGGTAAGCTCCAGGAAAATGCCCAGGAGTTCCTCAATACTGTCATCAAATTGAAACCACAGGCCCTTAAGGGGACATATATCAAAAGTATATACATGTCCACAACCATGGGCCCCAGTCTTCCTATTGATATAAAATCAGGTACAGCTGCAGAATAAGAATTGTGTATTATGAAGAAAGAACAAAAAGGACAAATAATTGAAGGTTTGGCAGATCAGCTGAAAGCAACTCCTGATTTCTATGTTGTAGACATTGATGGACTGAATGCCGAGAAAACCTCCCGACTCCGTCGCGAATGTTTTGCCCAGAACATCAAACTTGTTGTTGTCAAGAACACCCTGCTCAAACGTACGTTGGAACAAGCGGGTATTGAGGAAATGAAACTGCTTTTCCCCATCCTTGAAGGTTCCACAGCTGTAATGTTCACTGAAAATGTCAATGCTCCGGCCAGATTGATCAAATTATTCGGCCAGGAGAACGGGAAACCCGTTCTCAAAGGTGCCTTGATTCAGGAATGTGCCTATATAGGAGAAGATCAACTGGAGAATCTAATCAATATCAAATCCCGTGAAGAACTCATTGGAGATATTGCAGGTCTGATCCTGTCCCCTGCCCAAAGACTTCTATCGGCTGTCGAAGCAGCCGGAAGCAACATGGCCGGTATTGTAAAAACCCTGGCCGAGCGTGAATAATCATTTAACAGGTAAAATATAATTTTAATCATAAAAATCATGGCAGAATTGAAACAAATGGCAGAAGCCATTGCTAATCTCACCATTAAAGAAGCTATTGAATTAGCCAACATCCTCAAGGACGAATACGGAATTGAACCCGCAGCCACCGCAGTTGCCGTCGCAGCCGCTCCCGGAGCCGCCGGACCTGCTGCCGAAGCTGAACAAACTCAATTTGACGTTATACTTACTTCCGCCGGACAGGCCAAACTACAGGTTATCAAGGTGGTCAAAGACATTACAGGTCTGGGACTGAAAGAAGCCAAAGATCTTGTTGACGGAGCACCCAAGGCCCTGAAGGAAAAAGCCAGCAAAGCCGAAGCCGAACAAATCAAATCACAAATTGAAGAAGCCGGCGGAGAAGTTGAAATTAAATAGACTCACTTCCCGTATGAATCGGGAACGGTACCAGGTTTAGGACCCCCGAGGGGTTCTAAGCCTTTTTGTCGTTAAAATGTTTATTTTCAACTAATCCTTAGATAATGCCTCAAAAAGCAAATAATCAGCGAATTAATTTCGCAAAATCAAAAACCCTCCTGGATCATCCCGATTTTCTGGAGGTACAATTGAAATCATTCCAGGATTTCTTTCAGTTGGAGACAACACCGGAAAACCGGAAAAATGAAGGATTGTTCAAGGTATTTCAGGAAAATTTCCCCATAACCGATACCCGTAACAACTTTGTACTTGAATTCATTGATTATTTCATCGATCCGCCCCGTTACTCCATTGAAGAATGCCTGGACAGGGGGCTGACTTACAGTGTACCCCTCAAGGCAAAGCTTAAGCTCTACTGTACCGATCCCGAGCACGAGGATTTTGACACGGTCATACAGGATGTCTATCTGGGAACCATTCCCTATATGACACCCAGGGGGACCTTTGTCATAAACGGGTCAGAACGCATCGTTGTCTCGCAGCTCCACCGCTCTCCCGGTGTATTCTTCGGACAGAGTATCCATACCAACGGCACAAAGCTTTATTCGGCACGTATCATACCTTTCAAGGGTTCCTGGATCGAATTCGCCACAGACATCAATAATGTGATGTATGCGTATATTGACAGGAAAAAGAAATTACCCGTCACCACCCTGCTACGTGCCATTGGATTTGAAAGTGATAAGGACATCCTTGAGATCTTCGGGCTCGCCAATGAGATCAAAGTGACCAAGACCAACCTGAAAAAAAATCTGGGCAGACAACTGGCCGCCCGTGTACTGAAATCCTGGATTGAGGACTTTGTAGATGAAGATACCGGGGAAGTCGTTTCCATAGAACGTAATGAAATTGTTCTGGACAGAAAGACCATCCTGGAAGAGGAGCACATAGAGCTGATCCTGGATTCAGGAGCATCAACCATCCTGCTGCACAAGGAAGATGCCAATATTGGAGATTTCGCGATTATCCACAACACCCTGCAAAAGGACCCCTGCAACTCGGCAAAAGAAGCCGTTATTTACATATACAGGCAATTACGCAATTCCGAACCGCCTGACGAAGCAACTGCTATGGATGTGATAGACAAACTATTCTTCTCATCCAAACGATACGACCTGGGCGATGTGGGACGTTACCGCCTGAATCGCAAACTGAATCTGAATACCCCGTCAGACATAAAGGTTCTGACAAAGGAAGATATCATTGCCATCATCAACCACCTGATCCAACTGATCAATTCCAAGGCTACGGTAGATGACATAGACCATTTGAGCAACCGCCGTATCCGTACTGTCGGGGAACAACTGGCCAACCAGTTTAGCGTAGGCCTCTCCCGCATGGCCCGTACCATCCGGGAAAGAATGAACGTACGCGATAACGAGGTATTCACGCCTATTGATCTGATCAACGCCAAGACGTTATCATCTGTGATCAATTCGTTCTTTGGGACATCACAGTTATCCCAGTTCATGGACCAAACCAACCCGCTGGCCGAAATGACACACAAAAGGCGTCTTTCCGCCCTGGGCCCTGGGGGTCTTTCCAGGGACCGCGCCGGATTTGAGGTACGTGACGTGCACTATACGCATTACGGAAGACTTTGCCCTATCGAGACCCCTGAAGGTCCCAACATTGGTCTGATTTCTTCCCTTTGCGTATACGCAAGGATCAACGACCTGGGCTTTATCGAGACGCCTTACCGGAAAGTGAACGACGGACAGGTTGATCTGACATCCAAGGGGTATGTATACATGAGCGCCGAGGAAGAGGAGCAACGCATGGTGGCACAGGCTAACGTGAATTTGGACGATGAGGGGAACATCCTGGATGAAAGGATCAAATGCCGCTATGAAGCAGATTATCCTGTGGTGACTAAGGAAGAGGTACATCTGATGGACGTGGCTCCTAATCAGATTGCTTCTATCGCCGCTTCGCTCATTCCGTTCCTGGAACATGACGACGCCAACAGGGCACTGATGGGATCCAACATGATGCGACAGGCAGTTCCCCTGATCAGACCGGAAGCCCCTATCGTAGGAACAGGTCTGGAAAGTACGGTTGTCCGGGACAGCCGCACACAGATCTCGGCCGAAGGAAAGGGAGAAGTAATATTCGTAGATGCCAATGAAATACATATTCGGTATGAAAGAACTGACGACGAGAAATTTATCAGTTTCAGTCCAGAGGTTACCGTTTACAAGCTCCCCATCTACAGAAAAACAAACCAGAACACATCGGTGAACCTGAAACCAATTGTCAGAAAGGGCCAAAAAGTAACGCAGGGACAAATCCTTACAGAAGGATATGCCACCCAGAACGGGGAACTTGCCCTGGGTCGCAATCTGAAAGTTGCTTTCATGCCCTGGAAGGGATACAACTTTGAAGATGCCATTGTTCTTTCGGAGAGAATGCTGCGCGAAGACGTGTTCACCTCTATCCATGTAGACGAATACATCATGGAAGTGCGTGACACCAAACGCGGTATGGAAGAACTTACAAGCGATATCCCCAATGTTTCGGAAGAAGCGACCAAAAATCTGGACGAGAATGGGATCATCCGTATAGGTGCCTATGTAGAACCGGGAGATATCCTGATAGGAAAGATCACTCCCAAAGGGGAAAGCGATCCCTCTCCGGAAGAAAAACTCTTGCGGGCAATTTTTGGAGACAAAGCCGGCGATGTCAAGGACGCTTCGCTCAAGGCTTCGCCTTCCCTCTACGGAACGGTGATCGATAAACGTCTTTTTTCACGCGTGATGAAAGAGGGGTCAAAGAAGATCAAGCCCATAGCCAAAATGCAGATACAGCAGGCCGAAGAACATTTCAAAACCCGCTTTGACTCGCTTCTGGACGTATTCCTGGACAAGCTTGAGGCTTTGCTCAAGGGAAAGACATCTCCGGGTATCGCCGATCTCTACGGAGAAATAATCATCCCAAAAGAAACCCGGTTTACCAGGGAACTTCTCTCAGGCATTGTTTACGAAAACATAAACCCCACCAAATGGACCAATGACAAGCATGCCAACACCCAGATCCGCAAACTGATCAATAATTACCTGATTAGCTACAAGGAACTGGATGCCGAACTCAAACGAGTTAAATACAGTCTGACCATCGGAGACGAACTGCCCACCGGAATTATGCAGCTCGCCAAGGTTTACATTGCAAAAAAACGCAAAATCCGCGTTGGGGATAAAATGGCAGGCCGGCATGGAAACAAAGGCATTGTAGCCAAAGTGGTACGCGATGAAGACATGCCTTTCCTGGATGACGGATCCATTGTGGACATTGTTCTAAACCCACTGGGGGTACCTTCACGTATGAACCTGGGACAGATCTATGAAACTGTTCTGGGCTGGGCCGGAAGAGAACTCGGACTATCTTTCTCATCGCCGATCTTTGACGGGGCATCCCTCGAAGAGATAACCGAATTTTCCGAAAAAGCAGGCATCCCTAAATACGGCAAAACATTCCTCCGCGACGGAGGAACGGGTGAATATTTTGATCAACCCGCTACCGTGGGAGTTATTTATATGCTCAAGCTTGGTCATATGGTGGATGACAAGATGCATGCCCGTTCCATTGGTCCCTATTCACTCATTACCCAGCAACCCCTGGGCGGTAAGGCACAGTTTGGGGGACAGCGTTTTGGGGAAATGGAGGTTTGGGCACTGGAAGCATTCGGAGCAGCAAACATCCTTCAGGAGATCCTGACTGTCAAATCAGACGACGTGACCGGCCGGTCACGTGCTTACGAAGCCATCGTCAAAGGGGATACCATGCCCTTACCGGGCATTCCCGAATCTTTGAATGTATTGCTTCATGAATTGCGCGGTCTGGGACTTAGCGTTAACCTGGAATAAAATTTGGATTATGGCTTACAAGAAAGAAAGCAAATTAAAAAGCAACTTCAAGAAAATCACCATAGGACTGGCTTCCCCGGAAGAGATTCTGGAAATGTCGCACGGAGAAGTTTTGAAGCCCGAAACCGTTAATTACCGAACCTATAAACCGGAGCGGGACGGATTGTTCTGTGAGCGTATTTTTGGTCCATCAAAGGACTACGAGTGCCATTGCGGAAAGTACAAGCGGATTCGCTATCGCGGGATCACCTGTGACCGGTGCGGAGTAGAAGTGACAGAGAAAAAAGTGCGCAGGGAGCGAATGGGTCACATATCATTGGTTGTTCCCATTGCCCACATCTGGTATTTCCGTTCCACACCCAACAAGATAGGATATCTGCTGGGCATACCGTCCAAAAAGCTCGAAGCAATTATTTATTACGAAAGATATGTGGTCATACAGCCGGGGATTAAAGCCCAGGATGGTATCAATGAACTTGATTTCCTGACCGAGGAGGAATACCTGAACATCCTGGATACCCTTCCCAGGGAAAACCAGATGCTGGACGATGAAGATCCCAATAAATTCATAGCCGGAATGGGTGCCGAGGCCATATACAAGCTCCTGATACGCCTGAACTTGGACGACCTCTCCTATGATTTACGTCATAAGGCAGATGTAGAAACTTCACAACAGAGAAAGACCGATGCCCTTAAAAGACTCAACATAGTTGAAGCATTCCGCGAATCAAAAGATATCAACAGACCAGAATGGATGATCATGAAAGTGGTCCCTGTGATACCTCCCGATCTGCGTCCGCTCGTTCCCCTTGACGGGGGCCGGTTTGCCACTTCTGACCTGAACGATCTTTATCGCCGCGTGATCATCCGGAATAATCGTCTGAAACGTCTTATAGAGATTAAAGCTCCTGAAGTGATTCTCAGAAATGAAAAAAGGATGCTGCAGGAAGCCGTTGACTCCTTGTTTGACAATTCCCGTAAATCCAATGCGGTCAAGACCGAGGCCAATAGAGCGCTCAAATCCCTGTCAGACAGCCTGAAGGGTAAACAGGGCCGTTTCCGTCAGAACCTCTTGGGAAAACGCGTGGATTATTCTGCCCGTTCCGTGATCGTTGTAGGTCCTGAACTAAATATGCATGAATGTGGTCTTCCCAAGGATATGGCTGCAGAACTTTACAAGCCGTTTATTATCAGAAAGCTCATTGAAAGAGGAATCGTGAAGACAGTGAAATCGGCAAAAAAAATCGTGGACCGCAAAGATCCCATGATCTGGGATATTCTTGAAAATGTGATGAAGGGACATCCTGTGCTGCTGAACCGTGCCCCTACCCTGCACCGTCTGGGGATCCAGGCATTCCAGCCCAAGCTCATAGAAGGGAAAGCCATTCAGCTTCACCCTCTGGCCTGTACCGCCTTCAACGCCGACTTTGACGGTGACCAGATGGCCGTACACCTGCCACTGGGCAACGCAGCCATACTGGAAGCACAGCTGCTGATGCTGGGTTCGCACAATATCCTGAACCCTGCAAACGGAGCCCCCATAACCGTTCCTTCACAGGACATGGTCCTGGGTCTCTACTACATTACCAAATTAAGGAATAAGGCAAAGGGAGAAGGAATGACCTTCTACAATGCAGAAGAAGTGATCATTGCCTACAACGAGAAAGTGGTTGACATGCATGCGCGCATAAAACTGCGTTTGAACAAGATCACCGTACGTTGTGTCAGGGACGAGAACAATCCTTCCCGCGGAACGAAAGTTTTTGTAGCAGATCCGGCAACTGGAAACCATATCATTGAGACATCCGTGGGACGGGTACTTTTCAATCAGGTGGTACCTAAAGAAGTGGGATACATCAATGAAGTACTAACAAAACGGTCATTGCGTGATATCATCAATATGGTACTCAAAACCACCGGTGTTGCCCGTACAGCCCAGTTCCTTGACAATATAAAAGAGATCGGGTATAATATGGCGTACAGGGGCGGACTGTCATTCAATCTGGATGATGTGATTGTCCCCAAAGAGAAGGCCGCGCTCATAGAGAAAGGATATCAGGACGTGGAAAGCGTGATGGCTAATTACAATATGGGTCTGTTAGCCAATAACGAACGTTACAACAAAGTCCTGGACATTTGGACTGGGGTAAACGTCAAACTTACGGACATCCTTGAAAAACAGCTCAAGGAAGACAATGAGGGATTCAACCCTATATATATGATGCTTGATTCGGGAGCCCGCGGATCCAAAGCCCAGATCCGGCAGCTATCAGGTATGCGTGGTCTGATGGCAAAACCGCAAAAATCCGGATCGACAAGCGCCGAGATTATTGAAAACCCCATCCTGGCCAATTTCAAGGAAGGATTATCGGTGCTGGAATACTTCATCTCTACCCACGGTGCCCGCAAGGGTCTGGCTGATACGGCCCTTAAGACAGCCGATGCCGGCTACCTGACCCGCCGTCTGGTTGACGTATCCCACGATGTGATCATCAACGAAGAAGATTGCGGTACCCTGAGGGGCCTTGTGGCAACCGCCATCAAGAACAAGGACCAGGTTGTGGAATCGCTATACGACCGTATTCTGGGACGTACCAGTGTACATGATGTTTTCGATCCGCTTACGGGAGATTTGCTGGTGGAATCCGGGGAAGAGATCACAGAAGAGATTGCGGAAAAAATCTCCTCTCTCCCCATAGAACAGGTAGAGATCCGCAGCGTGTTAACCTGCGAATCAAGGAAAGGTGTCTGCGCCAAGTGTTATGGCAGGAATCTGGCCACCGGGAAAATGGTTGAAAAAGGGGAAGTGGTTGGCGTGATCGCAGCCCAGTCCATTGGAGAACCAGGAACCCAGCTGACCCTGCGTACTTTCCACCAGGGAGGTACTGCCTCTACCATCACCTCGGAAAGTGAGATCGTAGCTCGTTACAACGGCATCCTCGAGATTGACGAACTTAAGACGTTGACCAAGAAGTCAGTAACCGGTGAGCCTCAGACTATTGTTATAGGCCGTACTGCAGAAATGCGCATAGTGGATAACAATACGCATATCACTCTTTCTTCCTACAATATACCCTACGGGGCCATCCTTTACTTTAAGAACGGCGACCAGGTAAAAGAAAAGGATAAAATATGCGAGTGGGACTCCTACAATGCGGTTACCATTGCCGAATTTGACGGCACAGTAGCCTTCGATAGCCTTATAGAAGGAGTGACCTACCGTGAAGAAGCTGCAGACGAGTACTCTCAACACCGTGATAAGGTCATTATTGAAAGCCGTGACAAATCGCGTAACCCTACGCTCAGAATCATGAAGGACAAGGTGGAGCTCAAGCAGTACAACCTTCCTGTGGGCGCACATATCATGGTTAACGAGACCCAACAGATCAAAGCAGGTGACATTTTGGTTAAGATACCCCGTGCTATTGGAAAATCCAGGGACATCACCGGAGGTCTTCCCCGTGTTACCGAACTGTTCGAAGCCCGTAATCCGTCCAATCCTGCCATTGTATCGGAAATCGACGGAGAAGTTCTCATGGGAAGAATCAAGAGAGGAAACCGCGAGATCATTGTACGCTCTAAAACGGGAGAAGAGAAGAAATACCTGGTTCCCCTGTCCAAGCAGATCCTGGTTCAGGAGAACGACTATGTCCGTGCTGGTATGGCACTTTCGGAAGGAGCCATCTCCCCTACCGATATCCTGCTGATACAAGGTCCCACTAAGGTCCAGGAGTACATCGTCAATGAGATACAAAGCGTGTACCGCAACCAGGGTGTGAAGATCAATGACAAGCATTTTGAGGTGATCGTACGCCAGATGATGCGGAAAGTTGAGATAGTCGATCCCGGCGACACCCATTTTTTACCGGAACAGCTTGTGGACAAATGGGAGTTCATGCAAGAGAACGATATCATCTTTGACAAAAAGATCGTTACGGACACGGGTGATTCCCAGGTCCTGAAACCGGGTCAGATGATAACGGTCCGAAGGCTCAGAGACGAAAATTCAACCCTCAGGCGAAAAGATCTTAAACCCGTCCAGGCCCGTGATGCCATACCTGCAACATCCAACCAGGTTTTGCAAGGTATAACCCGTGCAGCCTTGCGGACTAACAGCTTCATGTCTGCCGCATCGTTCCAGGAAACTACAAAAGTTCTCTCGGAAGCTGCCATATTTGGCAAAAGCGACACACTGGAAGGGTTAAAGGAAAATGTGATCTGCGGACATCTGATCCCAGCCGGGACAGGCCAGAGGGAATATGAAAATATTTTGGTAACTTCGCTTTCTGACCATAAAAAAATAGCCGAAGAACGAATAATGCCTAAATAATGGTGTTTTATAACAAATAATTAACAATAAGGGCTGCAGCCCTTATTATTTTATCTATATTTGCCAAATTAAATTATAAATCAATATAAAAGATCTATGCCGCATAATGTAATCGATGTTCAGGATGTTGTGATCCGTTTCACCGGAGATTCCGGGGATGGAATGCAATTGACAGGATCCCTGTTCGCCAATACTGCTGCTTTCTTTGGGAACGATATTACTACATTTCCGGATTTTCCGGCCGAGATCAGAGCACCCCAGGGAACCGTTTCCGGGGTCTCGGGTTTTCAGGTTCACATTGGAAGTAGTGCCATTTACACCCCGGGAGATTATTGTGACGTACTTGTCGCCATGAACCCGGCAGCTCTCAAGTCAAACGTAAAATGGCTCAAGCCTAATGCCACGATCATAGTGGATATAGACACCTTCGACAAGAAAGGGATGGAAAAGGCAGGATTCACTACCGAGAATGCCTTTGCCGAACTGAATATCAGTGATCGCAATATCATTGCCCCGCCCATAACCACGCTGACAAAAGAAAGTTGTTCCATTTGCGGGATTGATCCCAAATCAGGGGTCCGGTGCAAGAATATGTTTGCCCTGGGGGTGTGTTACTTCCTTTATAATATGCCCCTCAAACATACTGAGGAATTCATCAGAAAAAAATTTGCCAAGAATCCATCTCTGGTAGAGATGAATATAAGGGTACTCAAAGACGGGTTTAACTATGCGGGTAACATTCAGGCCATTGCCGATACATATATAGTCAAACCATCCAAACAAAAACCCGGAATCTATCGTAACATAAACGGTAACAAAGCTATCGCATGGGGACTCATGGCTGCTTCGGAAAAATCAGGAAGACCCCTGTTTTGCGGATCGTATCCCATAACCCCGGCAACAGGCATTCTGGAAGAACTTGCCATTCACAAAGCACTGGGTGTAAAAACACTTCAATGTGAAGATGAGATCGCCGGGATATGCACTGCCATCGGAGCTTCTTATGCAGGCTCACTGGCTGTGACCAGCACTTCGGGACCCGGGCTGTCCTTGAAATCAGAAGCACTCGGGCTGGCCGTCATGGCAGAACTTCCCCTGGTTATAATAGATGTACAACGTGCCGGTCCCTCTACGGGCATCCCCACAAAGACCGAACAAACAGACCTGAACCAGGCATTATACGGACGAAACGGGGAATGCCCCATTGCCATAATCGCACCGCATTCTCCCTCACATTGTTTTGAAGCTTCTTTTTATGCAGCCAAATATGCGCTGGAACACCTGATGCCTGTGATTATACTGTCAGAAGGCTTTCTGGGTAACGGCTCAGAACCATGGAGGATACCCGACATGAACGATTTTCCCGGTATCGAACCGCCCATCGTACAGAAACTTGAAGAAGGCGAACCGTATTTCTATCCGTTCAAACGTGATCCAGAGACGATGGTGCCCCGCTGGGCCTTGCCAGGTACACCCAACCTGGAGCACAGGGTTGGCGGACTGGAAAAGAACCATAAAGGCGCTGTTTCTTCAGACCCCCTGGTACACCAACAGATGGTCAATGAACGGGCAGAAAAAGTGGCCCGCCTTGCACGGATTATTCCCCCTCAAACGGTTGTTGGGGAACAGGAAGGAGATCTGCTGATAGTTAGTTGGGGAGGAACCTACGGTCATATGCTGAGTGCTGAAAATCAGCTTCGGTCAGATGGTATAAAGGTGGGACTTGCCCACTTTGATTTCATCAATCCGCTGCCCCTGAACACAGAGGAAATCTTTGGTCGTTTTCAAAAGATCATCGTATTTGAACTCAACAGCGGGCATTTTGCCAATTACCTGAGGGCTAAATTGCCCCAGTTTACTTATTTGCAATATAACAAGGTACAGGGACAACCCTTTATCGTAGCAGAGATAACAGAAGCAATAAATAAGATAGTAAAATGAAATTCACTCCTCAAGACTTCAAATCGGATCAAGAAGTGAAGTGGTGCCCGGGATGCGGGGACCACGCTGTCCTGGCAGCAGTGCAGCGCGCATTGCCTGAGATCAGTGAGGCATTGGGCTATTCTCACGAAAGATATGTTTTTGTATCGGGGATAGGCTGTTCATCACGTTTTCCCTATTATATGAAAACATACGGTTTCCATAGTATCCACGGAAGGGCCGCTGCCATTGCCACGGGTATTAAGGTTGCAAATCCTACTCTTTCCGTTTGGGAGATGACAGGTGATGGAGACTCCCTGGCTATTGGAGGTAACCATCTGATCCATGCCATCCGCAGAAACATAGACATCAACATAGTGCTGTTCAACAACCGAATTTACGGTTTGACAAAAGGACAATATTCCCCTACTTCCAAATGGGGTACGGTAACCAAAACATCGCCTTTCGGAACCGTTGAGCATCCCTTTAATCCGGGTGCACTGGCCATGGGTGCCCGCGGTACGTTCTTTGCTCGCACCCTGGATGTGGAATTGCAGTTGACACAGGAGGTCATGGTACAGGCTGCAAAACACGACGGCACCGCTCTTGTAGAAGTACTTCAGAATTGTGTCATATTCAATGACAAGACACATTATATCATTTCTGACAGGGATGTGCGCGCTGACCGCACCATAGTACTCCGGCATGGAGAGCCAATGATTTTTGGCAAGAACAAGGATAAAGGTCTTATCCTGGATGGTGTGCGTCTAAAAGCAGTAACTATTGGTGAAAACGGCATTACCAGGGACGACATTCTGATCCACAATGCCGAAGAACAGAATCACGGAATCCACATGATGCTTTGCGAAATGGAATGGCCTGAACTTCCCGTTGCCCTGGGAGTCATCCGCCGGGTCAAAGACCGTACCTACGACGATATGGTACGTGATCAGGTTACAGAAGTAGCCACTAAATCAAATATCCACTGCATGAACGATATGCTCAGAAGCGGAGATACATGGGTCGTGGAATAATAGTATAACTATCAATAATCATTTTTAATTTATTTAATTATCATGAAAGCAAAAGAAATAATGGCTGCTCTCGAGGCCAAGCACGGGCACGAAAAAGAGTATCTGCAAGCTGTTCACGAAGTCCTGGAATCAATCGAGGATGTCTATAACCAGCATCCCGAATTTGAAAAAGCCAGGATCATAGAACGTCTTGTAGAGCCTGACCGGATTTTCACATTCAGGGTCACCTGGGTCGATGACAAAGGAGATGTACAAGTAAACACAGGTTATCGTGTGCAATACAACAATGCTATCGGGCCATATAAGGGTGGTATTCGCTTTCACCCGACGGTGAATCTTTCCATATTGAAATTTCTGGGATTTGAGCAGATCTTCAAGAATGCCCTTACTTCACTGCCAATGGGCGGCGGCAAAGGCGGATCCGATTTCGCTCCCCGCGGCCGTTCTTCCAATGAAATCATGCGTTTCTGCCAGGCTTTTATGACAGAATTATGGCGTCATATTGGTCCCGATACGGACGTTCCTGCAGGTGACATTGGTGTTGGTGCAAAAGAAGTCGGTTATCTTTACGGCTGGTACAAAAAATTGGCCTGTGAACATACCGGAGTTCTTACAGGGAAGGGACTTACATGGGGTGGTTCACTGATCCGTCCGGAAGCTACTGGTTTTGGCAGTGTATATTTTGTACAGCATATGCTTCAGGAAATTGGTCAGGAAATCAAAAATAAAACCGTTGCCATCTCGGGATTCGGAAACGTAGCCTGGGGTGCTGCTAAAAAGGCGCACGAACTGGGAGCCAAAGTCGTGACCATATCCGGACCTGACGGTTACATATACGACAAGAACGGACTGAATGAAGAAAAGATCGCCTATATGCTGGAACTACGTTCCAGCGGTAACGACATCGTTGCTCCCTACGCCGACAAATTCCCCGGTTCTGTTTTTTATGCAGGGAAAAAACCCTGGGAAGTCAAAGTCGATATTGCTATGCCTTGTGCCACCCAAAATGAACTCAACGGGAATGATGCCAGCAATTTGATCGCCAACAAAGTGCTCCTGGTTGCTGAAGTTTCCAATATGGGTTGTACCCCTGAAGCTATTGAAGCTTTCCAAAATGCGAAAGTGAATTTTGCCCCTGGGAAGGCAGTCAATGCCGGTGGCGTTGCCACTTCGGGACTGGAAATGACTCAGAATGCCGCCCACCTCAACTGGCCGGCAGAAGAAGTGGATGCCAAACTGCACCAAATCATGTCCAGCATACACGAGGCATGTATTATCCACGGCAAACAAAAAGACGGCTATATTAACTATGTGAAAGGAGCCAACATTGCCGGATTCATGAAAGTGGCACGTGCCATGCTGGAGCAAGGAGTAATTTAACATGTTCAGACTGGGCCTTGATTTTGGTTCAACACTGACTAAAATGGCCCTTACCAGGCCTGGGGGAAAGGATTACCCTTCTCCCCAGGCTGTTTTTCATTATAAAACCAACGATCATGTAGGGGATTTTTACAATGCCCTGGAACATTTTCTGCTACAAGAAAATATCCCGCTCGATTCCATAGAACACATATCAGCTACAGGAACCCACGCAAACCTTGTGAAGGACAATATTCTGGGAATTCCCACGGTTATAGTTCCGGAAGTTGAGTCTATAGGGAAGGGCGGTCTTGCCCTGGCTGAAGTAGAGGAAGCCCTGGTTGTAAATATGGGAACCGGTACTACATATATTGATGCTTCTCCGGATGCCATACGCCACCTGGGCGGAACCGGAATAGGAGGAGGAACGCTCACAGGTCTGGGAAAGTGTATCCTGGATTCCTCATCCGTCAAAGAAATCGTAAGACTGGCATCCCATGGCAATCTGGAAAACGTAGACCTGCTCATCCGTGACGTAACCGACCAGGAGCTTGAACAATTGCCCCCGTTCCTGACAGCCGCCAACTTCGGAAAGCTCGGCCATCCTCTTTATACGGAACAAGCATCACGTGCCTGTAAGGAAGACCTGGCCCTGGCACTGATCAACCTGGTTTTGCAGGTTATTGGAAGTATGGCAGTCATGGTATGTAAAAGCTGCCGTAAAACGAATGTGGTATTTGTTGGTTCACTCACACGTCTGCCCCAGATTGGGGAAGTCTATTCCATGTTCTCGAACGTGTACGGACTCCAGTTTATAGTCCCGCCCTTTGCTGCATTTGGAACCGCACTGGGCAGTACACTCGTATCCTTACAGGAAGTATAATATAAATCCTGGTCACTCATGCTGCTTTCTGCCAGCCATCCCTTTTCGGTCAGCAACCACGCGACCCTTCGGGCAACGGCTGGAGCCGGATCGACTATTACAACTCCAGGACCTGCGATCCTGCGTATGACAGGGACCAGAAATGGGTAATGGGTGCAGCCCAGCACCAGGTGGTCAACACCAGCATCGATCATAGGTTGTATAGTTTTCCGGACCATTTCTTCTGTCTCTGATGTGTCATACGCTCCTTTTTCCACAGCTTCTACCCAGCCTTCCCCAACCTGTTCCAGGACTTGTACCTTACCGGCAAAAGTCGCCAAAGTCCTGTTGTAAAGGGATCCTTGAAAAGTTCCCCGTGTGGCCAGAACTCCCACAACTCCGCTTTGGGTATGGAGCACAGCGGGTTTAACGGCGGGTTCCATGCCTACGATAAGCGTTTCCCGAAAGGTATCCCGCAGTGTTTCTATGGCAGCAGCGGTCGCTGTATTGCAAGCGATCACTATAATCTTGCATTGCCGGGCAAGCAGAAAACGCGTTATTGCCTTGCACCTGCTCCTGATATCCTCAACAGGCCTTGTTCCATAGGGACAGTAAGCCGTATCGGCCACATAAATCAGGCGCTCCCCGGGAAGAAGCGCCTTGATGTGGTTGTGAACGATAAGTCCACCTATTCCGGAATCCATTATACCAATGGATGAACCGTTCATAAATCAGTGATTTATTTTTGTTCCATGCCGGGCAATTGCGTGGGAGCTACCTTTTCGGCAGGAATGCCCAATTCGCTTTTTGCCATGGGTAAGATGTTCACGCTTACCTGTTCATTGTAGTAAACAAGACCTCCGGCCGACAGATCGAAAATGAATGTAAAACCTTTGTCTTTGGCTATTTTGGCTATGACTTCATTTGCCTTCTGGAAAACAGGAGCGAACAAAACCTGCTGCATCTGCTGATACTCCTGCTGTGCGCCCTGGCTGAATTGTTCCAGGCGTTGCTGGATCTCTATCAGTTCCCGCTGTTTTGCTTCCAGAACAGCAGCTGTCCATGTTGCCTGCCTTTGCTGGTAGGTGTTGTATTTTGTCTGGTACTCCTGCTGCATTTCGGTAATTGTCTCTTCCACTTCGTTCGTGTAATTTTGCAATTTTATCAGCGCCGAATCCCTTTCGGGCATCAGGCTGATCAATTCCTGGGAATTGATGTGACCAAATTTCAGGTTTTGAGCAGTAGATGTCCCGGCTATGCACAACAACAGGGTAAAGACAGTAACTATACGTTTCATAAGTTTTGGTTTATAAAGACTACAAATGTACAAAAAAATTACCTGACAGCCTGTAATCTTTCTATTACCAGATTACTTATGTCGATATCAGGGACATAATGAACCACTCCAATGCCCGTAGCAATATCCAGGACAAGATTGTAACCATAGCGTTCGGCAATATACCGGATGGCTTCCTGCATCCTTTCCCTGATGGGATTAAAGAGGATCTCTGAGGTCTTGGCAAGGGTCCCTTCCTGTCCAAAATACTGTTCGCGTAATTCTTTGACTTCGTTTTCCCTGTCTATGATCTGCTGCTCACGCAAACGTCTCTGCTGGGCAGTAAGGTCCTGCTTATCTTTCTGGTATTGCTGAAACATATCTTCCAGTGCATCGAACTCGGCCTGCAATTTTTGTTGATATTGCTCCTGCAAACGTGAGATCTGCTCCTGTGCTGATGTATACTCGGGTAATGCCTCGAGTATGTTTTCGGAATGAATTACGGCGTATTTTTGGGCCAGCAGACTACCTGCCATCAAACTTACCATAAAAAACAAAACCATTCTTTTCATAATAATGATATTAAAATGTTTGTCCGATCATGAAATGAAAATTCGAACCACCTTTCTTGCCACTGAAATCGGTATCGAACCCGTACCCCCAATCGATCCCCAAGAGACCGATCATGGGAAGAAATACCCTTACACCAACTCCCGCTGCACGTTTGACGGAGAAGGGATTGAAATCACGCATATCACTCCAGCAGTTACCTCCTTCCAGGAATAGAAGGGCATAAATGGTGGATTGAGGCTGCAGGATCACCGGATAACGCAATTCGACTGTATATCTTGTATAAACACGTCCTGCATAGGCGTCATTAACGGTGGGTGTGAGCGAATAATTTTTATATCCCCGTTGTGATATGATATCTGCTCCATACGTGTTGTATCCGCTCATTCCGTCACCTCCAAGCATGAATCCTTCGAATGGCGAATAGCCGAGTTCCCGGTTGTAATAACCAAGATAACCAAAATTGGCCCTTGTCATCAGCACCAGGTCCCCAATAAGCCGGGTGTACAGACTGGCATCGAATGTCCATTTGTGGTATTCAATCCAACGATACCGCTGTGCCTGGGTCATAGAGGCATAATCCGTATCCTTGCTTCTGAACAGCGAATAAGGAGGCGTTACCTGCAACCCGAATTTAAAATCGGACCCCTGACGGGGATATATGATCTGGTCTGTGGAATTACGTTGTAACGTAACGGTATAGTCAATAATATTGGATTGGCCGTCGGTGAACATAAAATAATAGCCCCAGTCCTGCAGATTGTAACGCTTTACATCCAGCTGGTTGAAAAACACGAAATAATTATCGGGCCATTTCAATCTTGTACCCAGCCCGATACCCAGTCCATAGACTTCCATAAACTGATCATTGGTAAGGTAATAATAAGTAGAAGCCGTCTGTCTTGTGTAATAAATGCTTGTGCTGAAAGAGGTCGGTTTCTTTCCGGTCAGCCACGGTTCTACAAAAGTGGAACTCAGGGCCATGTAATACGTCCCGTTTGTCTGGAACCTCAGGGAAAGCGTCTGTCCGTCACCCAGGGGAACGGGACGCCATGCTTGTTTGTCAAACAACCTGTTAATGGAGAAATTATTGAAGCTGATACCCACAGTTCCCACAAATGTATTGCCTCCCCAGCCTCCTGCGATCTCAAACTGACTATCAGGCTTCTCGGTCACATTGTATATAATGTCAACCGTATTGTTTACCTGGTTGGGCACTACGTTGAAACCGCTCCCCATCTGCATGATAGCTTCCTGGTCAAAGTGGCCCATAGATGCGATCTCCCTGATAGAGCGTTCCAGCTCTGTCTGGCTAAAAAGGTAGCCGGGACGTGTGAAGACCTGCCTACGTATGATCTTTTCGTTGGATACGTTGTTGCCATTGATAATTATCCGGTTATAGGTTGCCGGTTTGCCTTCAAAGACGCGCATTTCCACATCTACAGAATCCTGTTCTATGTTCACTTCCACGGGCACGACCCGGAAAAACAGGTAGCCCTGGTCCTTATATACCTGAGATACGTTAGTTTGTTGCATTTTCCCGCCACCGAACAACCGTTCTTCCATGGTAACAACGTCATATACATCGCCTTTCCCAATCCGCAATACAGAATTGAGCATTTCGCTGGAGTACTGCGTATTACCCGTCCAGGTTATATTGCGGAAATAATACTTTTTACCTTCGTCTATCTGGATGTCTATACCCAGGTTTTTTTCGTCTATATAATATATGGAATCCCTTACTATGCACGCATCACGGTAACCCAGTTCATGAAATTTCTGTAATAAAAGCTGCTTATCGTTAAGGTATTCCTTTTCGTCAAATTTTTTACTGAAAAAGAAATTGTACAATCTTTTGTCTTTTGTCTTCTTCATGGCAAAACGCATCTTAGTGAGAGAGAGCTGATCGCTTCCCAGAAAATTGATCTGCTTTATGCGGACCCTTGCCTTTCGGTCCACATGGAAGGTGACCTGTACAGCATTCTTTATAGTGGTGTCCTCTTTATGCGTAGCCGTTACCTGGCAATTCAGAAATCCTTTTTCCACATAATACCGTCGTATGATTTCGCTTGAGGATTTGATGACGTAATCAGACATTTCGCTCCCTCTTCTCAGACGGACCCGTTCTTCTATATCGGTCTTCTCTCCTTTTTTGACACCATTGTAATTCCATTGGGATACCCTTGGCCGTTCTACAATGTTGATATTCAGGAATGCCTGGTCATTTACAAGGCTGTCCACATAAACACCCACATCTGAAAAAAAACGTTGCATGAAGAGCCGTTTGACGATGGTCTGCAGTTCTTCACCCGGTATATTAATGGTATCGCCTATGGCAAGACCTGTCAGGGATAGTATCTGATCTGCATTCAGATAATTTACCCCGGTTACTGTCATGCCGGCAATGACACATTGCCGGGGATTGGCATAATCGATCATCACTGAACTCTGTTTTCCGGCAGTTGAATCTGTGACTGCCACTTGTTCGGTGATCTGTGCCGAAAGTGAAAGTCCCGTTAATAAAAAGATAAAGCAGAAAATCAGGTACTTCATTCAAGGGATATTAATAGATTCTTCAATCTTTCCAAACCGGCGCTCTCTGTTGCTAAAGGCCTCAAGGGCAGCTTCGAAGTCAGGCTTGCGAAAATCGGGCCAAAGTACGGGAGTAAAATACAATTCAGTATAAGCCATCTGCCATAGCATGAAATTGCTGATACGCATTTCACCGCTTGTCCTTATCATCAGATCCGGGTCGGGAATTCCCGCCGTGGAAAGATACCCGGAAAAAAATTCCTGGGTAAGTGGCATATCCCGGGTGGGGTTCTCGTCCAACATACGTTGTACCGCCTGCAATATATCCCATTTACCGCTGTAATTAACGGCTACAATAAGGGTCATCCTGTTGTTGTCTGCAGTTTGTTCCACACACTGATCCATACGTTCCAGCAGGTCCGGATTCAGGTGATGGCGGTCTCCCATAAAAAGACACCGTATGTTGTTTTTCATCAGGGTGGGCGTTTCTTTGTGAATGGCATCCACTATCAGGGACATCAGGGCATCGGTTTCCCTTTTTGGACGTCCCCAGTTTTCCTCGGAAAAAGCAAAAAGGCTCAGGTAAGATATTCCTTTTTCGGCAGCAGCTTCTGTGATATGCCGTACAGCTTCCACTCCCTGCCGGTGTCCCTCGTTCCTTTCCATGTCATGTAACAGGGCCCACCGTCCGTTTCCATCCATGATGATACATACGTGGTTGGGAAGTTTATCCTTATGCTCACTCATAATCTTGACCTCCATTTCTCTTGTCAAAACCCATCATCAGTTTTTCTCTCAGCGTAGTAATAAAATCGTTTCCGGCAAAAGACAGGCTTGTGATGCTGAAATGTGCCTTTTTCACTATAAAGCTATAGGGAAGGTCTATGACCACCGATCTGTTATCCAGATGTAATTGTGCATTGGGACTGCGGCTTCTCACTTTGATTTCCAGAACGGCATTATCGGGAAAGACCAGTGGACGTACATTCAAGTTGTGAGGTGCTATAGGCGACAGGATCAGGACTCCGGATTCGGGAAAAACTACCGGACCGCCTACACTCAGCGAATAAGCGGTGGAACCTGTAGGAGTGGCCACTATGATGCCATCACCACGGTATGTGGAAATATGTTTTCCGTTCATTTTCACGCCCACTTCAATCATGGCGGAACTAAAGCGTTGGATACATATCTCGTTAATGGCAAAAGGATAAATCTGCTCCTGCTTTTTTTCTCTTTCTATGGTCAGTACGGTATGTCTGGTTGAAGTATAATCCCGTTTTTGAACCGAATCAAAAAGGTGTCCTATAAAATCGGAACCGCAACCAGTCAGAAAACCAAGACGGCCAAAGTTCACTCCGGCAATGGGAACACCTGAATCCCCGACTATCTCCAACGCTTCCAGGAAAGTGCCGTCCCCTCCGGCAGTTACCAACAGATCCGTTCCAGGTGGTAATTTCCGGTCATCTCCCAGTATCTGAAAAGTAACGTCTTCCCTTTCTGGAAGGAACCAGTCCTTTTTTATTACCTTTCCGTAAAAAACGACCTTCATATTTGTATTGCCGATAAGTTGGCTTACTTTTGCAACAAAGATAACCAATAATGACAAAACTGAGTGTTAATGTAAATAAATTTGCCACCTTGCGCAATGCACGCGGAGGCAATATACCCGATGTTACTCAGGCTGTAAAAGATTGTGAACAATTTGGTGCCCAGGGAATTACTGTTCATCCGCGCCCGGATGAACGTCACATACGCTACAAGGATGTCCGGGAGATCAGGCCCTTAATAACTACCGAATTCAACATAGAGGGCAATCCGATCCCTTCGTTCATACAACTTGTTCTTGAAGTAAAACCAGACCAGGTTACACTGGTCCCTGATGCCCATGACGCCATTACTTCCAATGCTGGCTGGGACACGCACCGGTTTGCACGTGAACTGAAGGAATGGGTCAGCATATTCAAAGATGCCGGGATCCGGACATCGCTTTTTGTGGACCCTGACCCCACGATGATCCGTGCCGCTGCGATAACCGGAACAGACCGGGTGGAACTCTATACAGAAGCCTATGCCAGTATGTACGGGCAGGACAGGCATAAAGCCATTGAACCATATGTCAGGGCGGCACAAACGGCCGCTGCCTGTTCGTTGGGACTGAACGCCGGTCATGATCTGAACCTGGAAAATGTCGCTTTTTTTCACCGCACTATTCCGGGTCTTCTGGAAGTTTCCATCGGACATGCCCTTATCTGTGAGTCAATCTACCTGGGACTGGAAAACACCATTCAGATGTATTTAAGGCGTCTCGCCGATTTTTAATTATATTTGCACGTTCTTAGTATTAATAAATTATGAAAAAGACATCACTGATAATCATCATCTTACTGGCACTTGCTGTCGCAGCCCTTTATGTTTTACACTTTACGGGAATTGGTGGCGAAGCATCCGGTCCCGAAAAATCCGACCAGGAAATAAGCCAGACGCCTGCCGGCAGCATTGTTTATATACGCATTGATACACTGCTCAATAAATACGATCTTTTCCTTGACCTCCAGTCAGATCTCTCTGCCAAAGCCCGTATAGTAGAAGACGACCTAACCAAGAAAGGTCGTGCCTTTGAGAATGATGTAAACAACTTCCAGGAAAAAGTACAAAAGGGCCTTATAACAAGATCCCAAGCAGAAACACAGCAAAACCAGCTTGCTGCCCGTCAGCAGGAACTGGAACAGTATGCACAGCAAAAACAACTGGAATTAGCAGAAGAAAACCAGGTTATGCTCAATCGTGTACTGGATGCCCTCCGTACGTTCCTGTCTGAATACCGCGTGATGAAAAACTATGACATGATACTGACCACGGACGGAAACAGCAACACGGTCATCGAAGCCAGTCGGGGACTGGATATCACACAAGAAGTTGTGGACGGACTTAACCAGGAATATGCCAAAAGCCGTAAATAGATGATTATTATGAAATCGGTCATCGGAACTGAGTTTCATTTTTCCCGGCAAACGGGATTCTATGTCGGGAAAGTACGAGATGTCTATACAATAGACAAGCGTATTCTTGTGATGATCGCAACAGACAGGATATCGGCCTTTGATATTGTATTTCCCAAAGGGATCACCTACAAAGGCCAGATCCTGAACAAAATTGCCTCCCGGTTCCTGGACCTGACAAGTGATATCGTTCCTAACTGGAAGATTGCCACACCCCATCCCATGGTCACTGTTGGGTACAGGTGTGAACCATTTCCGGTTGAAATGATAGTCAGGGCATATCTGACCGGAAGTTCCTGGAGAACATATAAAAGCGGTCAACGTACCCTATGCGGGATTTCCCTGCCCGATGGCATGAGGGAACATCAGGCATTTCCTGCTCCAATCGTCACACCTACTACTAAAGCAGCTATAGGCTTTCACGACCAGGATATTTCAAGGGATCAGATTATCTCCGGAGGCCTGGTAACCCAGGAAGATTACTCAAAACTGGAAGAATATTCTTTGGCCTTGTTTGCAAGGGGGCAGGAACTGGCCGCAAAAAGGGGACTAATCCTGGTAGATACGAAATATGAATTCGGAAAGCTCGGAGACCAGATACTTTTAATAGATGAGATTCATACCCCGGATTCATCCCGGTATTTTTATACAGATGATTTTCAACGGAATTTTCCCCAGGGAAAGCCTCCTCGGCAATTATCCAAGGAATTCGTAAGAGAATGGCTCATGGAAAACGGGTTCAGCGGACAATCCGGTCAGAAGATGCCGGAGTTGACAGACGATGTGATACAAAGTATTTCTAACCGCTATATAGAGTTGTTTGAACATCTGACAGGCACGGCTTTTGTACCCCTCACCTATGACGATGCATTTTACGATAATATGGAGGGTTGCATCCGCAATATGCTGGCCCGTTTATGAAGATACGGCACTTGTTTTTCATTATCCTGTTATTGGGTGCGATAAGCCTTAATGCACAGGAACAGCAGTATATCCGGCACAAGGTGCGCTGGATGGAGACATTATATTCCATTGCCAGAAAATACAAAGTAGACCCTAAAGAAATCGCCCTCCTGAACAACCTCCCTACTGGAGAAATATCACGAGGGCAGATACTGCTCATTCCCGATGCTGATTCCCAAAAAGCCGAAAAAATACAGACCTTACCAAAGGATACGGTTCCTGTCCCGGATCAGTTCCATCCAACCGCAGAGAGGATTGCTCCATGCCGGAATTTCATTCCCACAGGCACATATATGCCTGTGGTGTCGCTTATATTGCCCTTGTCGGGGAACGTGAGTGGTCCCGGATTCCTGGAGTTTTATCAGGGTGTGCTCTTGGCAGCTGAAGAAATGAAAAATCAGGGAATGCAGATTGTACTGCAGGTTTTTGACTGGAACGAAAGGTCTATGGATGACCTGCTTTCTGGCGAACGATTAGGCAGAAGCGATCTGATCATCGGCCCGGTTTATTCTAACGAAATTGGAAGCACCCTGGCTTATTTCCGGCACAGCGGGACAAAGATCGTATCTCCTTTGGATGGCAATGCCGAGGTATGGGTAAATTCCTCGCCTGATCTGTTTCAGGTACAGCCCACCCTTGTGGCTCAACAGGAATCCCTAATCAAGTATCTGGAGCCCCACGGGACCACTCTCTGGATTATATCCGAGGAAGGGGAAGAAACCGTTGCCCCGGGTATCCGCGCCTTACTGGACAACAACCTGATCCCTTACAGAAATTTCTCCTATGATGTTCTTCAGGGAAGGGAAGTTACCGAAATTCTGAAAGGTCTTCTGGAATCCAATCCCAGGAATCAGGTCATTATCGCTTCACAGAATGAGGCTTTTGTCTCTGATGCCGTCAGGAACCTGCACTTGTTGATGGCTTACGACAATATACCCGTTGAATTGTTTGGACTGTCAAAATGGCGAAGTTTTGAAACGCTGGACCTCACAGCACTCCATCAATTGCAGGTCGTGCTGCCTGTCTCTGCCTATGTGGATTATGCAGATCCGGCTGTCAGACGGTTCGTGCAACAATACCGGAGTTTGTTCCATGGGGAACCTTCCCAGTTTGCCTTTCAGGGTTATGATGTGGCTTACTATTTCATGTATGCACTTTTTCGGTATGGCCGCCATTTTGAAAATTGTCTGGAAAGTATTCATTTACCTTTGCTGCAGACAGAGATTTCATTTCTCAGAAAATCCGGGGAAGGGGGTTATTCCAATATAGGTACGAAGATAATCCGTTACCGTCCGGATTTCACTGTGGAACTCCTTCCCTGATCAAAGGTTATCCCTTTCAATGTCCATAAAATAACGGACTGTCTCTGTCCTTAATTCTCCCGTCGCAGCCTGATCACATACTATGATTGCCTGAGGGTGCATCTGCAGCGCAGTAATAGTCCACATATGAGATATAGAACCTTCTATGGCATGACGTAATGCCCGGGCTTTTCCGTGACCGTTAACCAGGATCATAACCTGTTCTGCATCCATAATGGTCCCTATACCTACGGTAAGTGCCGTTTTGGGAACCCTGGCTATGTCATTGTCAAAAAAGCGCGCATTGGCATACAGTGTATCGGTAGTCAGTGTTTTGATCCTGGTCCTGGAAACAAGAGACGAACCCGGTTCATTGAAAGCAATATGACCATCTGGTCCCACACCTCCCAAAAAAAGACGTATACCCCTTGCTTTTCGGATCGCTTCTTCATAGGCAGCGCATTCAGCAACCAGATCAGGTGCATTCCCGTTCAGGATATGGATATTTTCCGGTCTGATATCGATCTGCCTGAAAAAGTTCTCCCACATGAAATAATGGTATGACTGCGGATGATCCTCCGGTATGCCCACATATTCATCCATATTGAAGGTGACCACGTTGCGGAAGGATACTTTTCCTTCTTTGTACAAAGATATGAGCGCCCTGTAGGTGCCCAGCGGAGAAGAACCGGTTGGAAGGCCCAGTACAAAGGGATTCCCGGCATCGGGTGCAAAGGCATTGATCTTATCTGCTATATAATTGGCTGCCCAGGCAGAAAGACGATCGTAATTTTCCAGTATCAGTACTCTCATAATTTATTGTTTAGCAATTCTTTCGCATTTTGAATGGCAGCAGATGTAATACTCGACCCGCTCAACATCCTGGCCACTTCCATAACCCTCGCTTCACCCTCGAGCGGTAGAACGCGGGTTTCGGTTACTTGTTCAATGACATCTTTTTTGACCAGATAATGGGCGTTCCCCTTTGCTGCGACCTGGGGCAGGTGTGTTATAGCAAGAACCTGCATGCACCCCGAGAGCTCGTGTATCATATTTCCCATACAATCGGCAATTTTCCCGGATACACCCAGATCAACCTCATCGAAAATGATGGTGCTCAACCCGGAATTTTGAGCAATGACGGATTTGACACATAACATCAGGCGTGACATCTCACCCCCCGAGGCAATACTGCTTAATTCCCTGGGAAACATGTCCCTGTTGGCGGAAAACATAATTTCCATGTGGGTGTTCCCCAGCAGCCCGTATGACGGGTTCTTCTGTATGACAAAATCTACCTGTGCATCGGGGATTCCCAGTAAGGCCAGCCTTGTGCATAACTGTTGTGAAAGATCTTTAAGGCAGTCATTGCGTTCCTGATGCAAACGCCCGGCAAGGGAGTTCCGTTCCTGAATAGCCTGTTCCAGTTCTTTTTCCAGTTCATCCAGGGTTGAAGAATCGTTCACGGCTTCATCCAGCTTTCTTGCTATATTTTTCTCTATGGCAAGCAATTCCCCTATTGTCTGCACATGGTGTTTATGCTGCAGGGAATAGATCGTGTTCAGCCTGAGGGCAACCGATTCGAGCCTGCCCGGATCATCCCGGACTTGCTGCAGGAATCGTGTGCATTCCTGGGCCAAATCTTTGAGTTCTATCCGTACCTGTTCCATCCTCACAAGCATATCTTCGAAATCGGGATTTTGGGTTGCAATGGCAGCAGCTATCCTGGAAGCTTCCTTAATGCCTGCCAATACCGGCATCTGTCCCTCTTCCAGTATGGCTGTGATCTGGAAGAGCGATTGCCTGATTTCTGCAGCATGTTCCAGCATACCCAATTCCTTTTCCAGTTCCTCCTGTTCGCCATCCTCCAATTTTGCTGCCTGCAGTTCATTGTACAGAAAAGAAAGATAATCCAGGTCTTTTTGTATCTGATCACAGGAATCGCGCAAAGAGCATACCCGGGCCGACAGATCCAGCACATCTCTGTGCTTTTTTTTATAGTGATCTACCACAGGCCCCAGTCCGGCAAAAGCATCGGCCACCTTTACAGGATAATCGGCGTCTGCCAGTAACAGGTTTTCATGCTGGGAATGTATGTCAATAAGCGCATTGCCCAAAGATCTGAGAAATGAAAGATTGACTGGCTGGTCATTCACAAAAGAACGGCTTTTTCCGTTGGGATAGATGATGCGCCGGATGGTCAGATCATTTGAAAAATCCACCTTGTTCTGATCAAAAAGTTGTCCGATCTCGTTTTCAGTTTGGGGGATCCTGAAACAGGCTTCGACCACGGCATTGACAGACGGATCCCTGAGAACGCCAACATCGGCCTTTTGTCCAAGAACAAGAGAGAGCGCACCCAATATGATAGATTTACCAGCACCGGTCTCGCCGGTAATGATAGTAAGGCCCTCGGAAAACTCAACGTCCAGAACATTGATGAGGGCATAATTGGATATGCTCAGCGAGTATAGCAATATTATTCTTTAGGTTCTTCAACCTGCTTGTAGTATGTTTCTTCGTCCTCAAATTCCTTTATGGCAATCAGTGTAGGCTTGGGCTGCCGTTCGTAATATCGTGAAATTTCTATCTGTTCCCTGTTTTCAAATGTTTCTTCCAAGGTGTCTGCAAAATTTGAAAATTCTTCCAGCCTGCTATTCAATTCTTTTTTGACATCGGAGGCTATTTGATTGGCCCTTTGAGCGACGATCATCACTGTCTTGTAAACGTTTCCCGTTTTTTCCGACAATTTGGAAATATCACGTGTTATGGTTGTTTCGGGTACGGGTTGCTTCTTGCTTTCCATATATATGATTAATTATTGTTTCTTGTTGTAAATTGCTGGGCCTTCCTGAACATGTTGTCCACTTCTCTGCGGTATTGCGAATCCGGATATTCACTTATGAAATTATAATATTCATCTATGACATTGAGAAACCGCTCCCGCTGTAATTCAGGCAAGCTATTGTTTGCATACTGGTAATTGGCCGCCACAATATAATACAGGATTTCTTCACGATAATTGCTTTCCGGATTATCCTTTAACGTTTCCTTCAATGCATGAGTAGCCGCTTTGTAATCTTCAATGGTATAGTATAGTTTGGCAGATTCAAAAGCCTTACAATCCAGACGCTGGTACAGGTCCTTGAGCATTTTCCTGCAAACAGTTTCATACTCACTTCCGGGATAATCATATAGAAACTCTTCAATAGAAGCTATGGCAACACGGCTGGGTTGCTGGTCAAGCTCGGAACGGTATGTGTTCTGGTACAGGCAGTCAAGTCTCAGGAAACGGGCAGGTTTTGTAAAGGGACTGCGCGGGAAAATTTCCACAAATTGCTTGAAATTATCCTCTGCCGTTACGTAATCATTCAAATGGTAATTACTAAGTCCCAGGTAATATTGCAGTGTGTCATCCCGCGTGGTACCCCTGTAAACCATTTGCAATTGTTCCAGTAATGGTTGTGATCTTGAATATCTTCTGGCTTCAAAATATTCAATGGCTTTCCTGAATTTTAAATCATAATCGGTACTGCGCAGGAGGGTTTCAAATTGATTGACACAGGCTGCTGCAACCGTCAGAAAAAAAACCGAAATCAGTAATAATAGTCTTTTCATCAATAACATCGGATGCAAATATACGACAGTTTAGCAAATTATAGGCCAGACTGCATTGTCAAGTATCGTTCCGCATCGATTGCAGCCATGCAACCGCTACCGGCTGCCGTTATCGCCTGGCGGTATTTGGGATCCTGTACATCTCCAGCAGCAAATACACCTTTTATGTTTGTTTCGGAACTCTTGGGACGTGTAATTATGTACCCTTCCGGATTGACCTCAACCCAGGGTCGGAAAGGTTCCGAGTTAGGATGATGACCTATGGCCAGGAAAAAGCCGTGAATATCTATGGTCTTTTCTCTACCAGAACTGTGGACCAGGAGGGCTCCGGTAACGCCCGTATTATTACCCAGAATCTCACGTGTCTGATGCTCCCATAACACCTCTATGTTAGGAGTAGAGGCGACCCTTTGCTGCATCACTTTTGATGCCCTGAACACATTGCGCCTGACTACCATATAGACTTTCCGGCAAAGACCGGAAAGATAGATGGCTTCCTCACAGGCAGTATCTCCGCCTCCTACTACTGCCACGTCTTTGCCTCTGTAGAAAAAGCCATCACAAGTGGCACAGGCCGAAACGCCCATCCCTTTGAATTTCTGCTCCGACTCGAGGCCCAGGTATTTGGCGGTGGCACCCGTGGCAATGATTAGGGTTCTTGCCAGAATTTCAGTCCCATCATCCAGTTTGATCCAAAAAGGTGATTGGTTGAGCCTTGTTTCCGTTAAGATCCCTGTTCTGAGATCGGTGCCAAACCTTTGGGCTTGGATCCGCAGATCTTCCATCAGACGGTTCCCGTCTACTCCATCGGGATATCCCGGAAAATTTTCTATCTTAGTCGTAGTGGTCAATTGGCCTCCCCTCAGTACCCCTTCATAAAGAACGGGTTGTAGATTGGCACGGGCTGCATAAATAGCCGCAGTGTAGCCCGCCGGACCGCTTCCGGCGATAAGACATTTGATGGTTTCCATTGTATTTTTATTATAAATATATAAAATTCACAAAAAAGCTGTATATTTGCGACTCTAAAAAGCGGGGCGTGGCGCAGTTGGCTAGCGCACTTGCATGGGGTGCAAGGGGTCGAATGTTCGAGTCATTTCGCCCCGACTTTTTTTTATATCCTCCCCATCTTTCTGCCAATAAACTGCTCA
>LUZA01000114.1 GCA_001603455.1 Bacteroidales bacterium Bact_09
TGTTAGTATCTCTGATGTTTACTGCATGTAAAGAAAAATCTGAAGATTCCTTCCTTAGTCCTATTCAATTTTTAGAGCAATATAATACTACCGCATATTCAGACCACTGGGTAAATTTAACAAATATATTTAAGGGTTGGACATTGTTCTACTAATCCCCTCCACCTCCAAATCCAGCTCATTAACCAGCAAAGCCAGTTCCTCCATATAGCCAACATCTGCCGGCCCCTTAATATTGTCCACATCCGCCAGCTCCTCCATATTACACCCACCCACCAGCCCCTTCAACTTCAAAAAAGTGGGATGTAACTTCGGATCCTCATACCTCTCCACCGGGGTAATTTCAATATGTTCTTTCCTGTGCTGCCGTATCAGCAGATCCGCAATATCCACATGCTGGGCCCTGTCCTCAAAAGAGGCCTCTTTCTCCAGAACATCCGACACAACAATGTCAACACCCCGCAACTGGGACAGCTTCTCTTTCCATTCTTGGTACCCGTCCACGTCCGGGAAGGCCACCACCTTACGGCCTCTCAAAACCTGTAACCGGTCGTTGAGCTGTGACTTTCCCCCAGTAGCCAGCCAAATGTATTCCGGCCAGAATGAACTGCAAATCACCGCGGTTTTCTCACTTTCCACCAAGGCAACATTCTTGAGCGGATACTGCCTCAACAGATGCTCCCCGAACAGGCACTGGGTCAACTCCCAACCTGCCGGCAACCGCAACTTGGGATCACTGGACTGTTTCAAAACGGAGTGAACCCAGGTAATCCGTCCTCCCACTTTTTCATCCTTGACACGCTTCCCCGTCTTCCGGTCGTACTTCATGATCTTCCCAGTCCTGCAGCGACCCTCCGTATCTATCTGGTAAAAAATCACGTCCCTGCTTTTGGTGACGCCTATAAGGTACTCTTTTACGATGTTGACGGTGTTTTCCCTCCCGATCAAACCGGTCAGAAACAGGGTGAAATCGCTGTCTATTTCCGGATTTACCGTGCTTTTTACGATATCTGTCTTTATGGTCCATAATTGTTTTTTTACTGTGTTTTTTACTACTGGTTGAGGTACGCGGAAAAAGTTCTCCTTCCAGTCGTGCCGGGCCGAGGGATTATCCGCAAAAAATTGCTTCGGCGTGTAATGATACCCGCAACTGCTTTCGTGGTTGCACCTTCCCACCACCTCGTTCAAAAAATCCCCGTTTTCATCCACATAGAACGTGAAACAGAGTTTGTCCCCGCAAGCGGGACAAGCATGCCGGCTCCCCGGGCCCTTGTAAGTCTGCAGGCTGTATGTGTGGGCATCCGTCATAAGAAATCCAGATTTTCAGAGATATCAAACACGAAAGGATCCCTTTGTTCCGCTGCCGCAGACACTGTCTCACAATGTTCCACTACCGCCGGTCGTGTCCCGTACTGTCCCGCCACCCCCGGAACTGTCCCACACTGTCCCGTTTGTCCCGCCTGTCCCACATCCCCGCCCGGGACACCTCCCCCGCAAAGAACACCATCTCCACGCTGGACAGCATCACCCATCAGAAAACCACCCCCGCCCGTTCCAGCCACCCCATCCGGAATATCATCCAAATCCAAAACAGCATCCTCCAGCGAAACCGCCTCTTTCTTCTTCTCCTGTGCAATGATCCGGTGCACTGTGGTTTTGCTCAGATTCACCAGGTCGGCAATTTCCCGTATCGATTTCCCGTCCCTGTGCAGCGACCGGATATTGGAACGTGTCAGCGCTTCATCCTCCTCCGACTTATCCTTCAGATGTTCCGATTCCTTCCCATAGCCCTTGTGCAGGAAATGCACATACCCGCCATCATTGGTAATTTCATAAATGATCACATTGTCCGAGTCGTAAATGTATTCGCTGGCCCTGACCTTCACCTGCTTGACAAACTTGATCCGCTTGTCCTTTGCCGATTGCCCGATGGCAAACACATTGTCAAAGAAATTGTAGAGCTTCTTCGAGCCGGCCAGGTCGTTTTGTGAAATGGGATTGCTCAGATTCCGCTTGGGCGTGTGCGAGATGATCAATAGGGTGAGGGAGTGCTTCTTCTTCAGGGCAATCAGCTTCATCATGAACAACCCGGCCACATCCCCCTTTTCCGAACTGTTGCACAGGTAGGTCAGATTGTCGATGATCACGATCCTGGAATCCGTCTGGATGGCCGCCTCCTCAATGTCCTTAATGATGGCCTCTTCATAATTCTGCACCCCGATATGCTCCGGATCGATTTCCGCCCGGAAGAAATTGTCCGAGAAAACATACCGGAATCCCAGCTCCTTGCTTGTGTACCTCAACTGGAACTGCTTCTCCGACAACTCACAATCCACATAAAGCACTTTCCGGTACCTGGAAATATGATCCCCCATCTGGACCGCGAAAATGGACTTGCCTGCATTGGAATCCGCAAACAGAATATTCAAAAAATCCTCACAGACAACTACACTATGTTTAAAATCAGGAATTATGGCGACGATAAGTAAAGAATCCATTTTAGACAAAACCCACTACGGGACAAATATCTATTCGCACATTTTGCGATTATATTATCCCGATGAGGTTGTAATGACGATTAAAGGAAGAGATTGCAGCTTTGTCCGCAATCTCTTTAATTCCAACAAACCTACTTTGCACGTTTGGATTGAGAAAGACGATGTTTTGCATACCGTTTTTGACAAAGAACACGCCCGCCACGAGGATAGCGAAAACGCTATCCTATCAGGCGATGCGTTCGAATTTGCTGAACTTCATTACAAACAGTCGGGCGATGAACTCTTGGCTATTTTGAACAAAGAAATGTTTTTGCACATTGGCGAAAAACGAAATTTTTACGCTAACGCTCAAAAATCCGTTTATAAATCCGGAATATAGCCAGAGGAAGAAACACCGCAAGCGATGTTTTCTTTCTTCAAATCGCCAATCAGCAACACCAAACCGCACGACTTACATTCAAACCGCCCAACGTTTAGGTATTTCCGAAAGCACCGCCGATAAACAAATTGCACGCTGCATAAGTGGCGGAGTGCTTACAAGACAAAAGCATGGGGAATATTACAAAACACAAACCAGCACTGATACAAAAGCCTCCGTTTGAGGACTTTTGCACCTAGTATAACTGCTTGACTTTTAATTTTTTGCTCAATACGCGTGTATGTTATAT
>LUZA01000115.1 GCA_001603455.1 Bacteroidales bacterium Bact_09
ACAAAGACTCTTTCCGGAATGATCTTTACCGATACATTTCGGAACATCCCCACAATCAGAGCAAGGCAGCTGCCAGCCTCAGAACGCTGATTAAAAATGACAATACAACCGTTTTTGAATTATCAATTGGAAAGAATTTAGAGATAAAAACCATAACACTTTTTTGGGAATGGCTGCGCGACGAGGTGAATAACACCATAACAACAGATTTCATCCTGGAATTCTATCACCAGTTTGAATTACTGGAAAATCCCGAGATCAGCAAGCCGGATGCTCAAAAAACAATCAACTGGATGAAACGATGGAACTCCGGACTGAGCCCCCGGATTGTCAGGATAAGGGAAGAAAACAAAGAAAGGATCATACGGCTGCTGATGGCCCGGATAGAAAATCGTCAACACGGAAAGTATGTTTTCCCTGAAGGTAGTTCTTATCTGTCCAAGTACAACATGGTGGAGAAATGGTGGAATGATTATCAGTTTCATCTGACTATGGCAGCACGTAACCCTTCGGAACTGAATATAATGTTGAATAATTCCCTTCCGGACGAGACTATGAGACTTTTAAAAGACGCCCGCAGAAAAGGCATACCCACCTTTGCCACACCCTACTACCTTTCCCTGCTTGACACTACAGACAAAGCATATAACGACCTGGCCATCCGCAACTATGTGATCTACTCCAGGGAACTGGTCGATGCTTTCGGGAATATTGTTGCCTGGGAGCGGGAAGACCGGGTGCAGCCCGGAAAACCCAATGCCGCAGGGTGGTTGCTGCCAAACAGCCACAACATTCACCGCCGGTATCCCGATGTAGCTATTCTCATACCCGATTCGGTAGGAAGAGCCTGTGGCGGATTGTGTGCATCCTGTCAGAGAATGTACGACTTTCAGAACCAACACCTCAACTTTAAACTGGAAGAACTGAAACCTCAAGAAACCTGGAACAAAAAACTCCGCTCACTGATGAAGTATTTTGAAGAAGACACCCAGTTGCGTGATATTCTGATAACCGGCGGAGATGCGCTTATGAGTCAAAATAAAACACTTAAGAAACTGTTGAATGCAGTGTATAAAATGGCCCTGAGAAAAAAGAAAGCCAATGAAAGCCGTCCTGACGGGCAAAAATACGCCGAAATGCAACGGATCCGGCTGGGTACAAGACTTCTGGCATATCTCCCCATGCGCATTGACGATGAATTGATTGAAATTCTGAGGGATTTCAAAGAAAAAGCCTCTACGATAGGGTTCAAACAATTCATTATTCAGACACACTTCGAAAGTCCCTTGGAAATCACACTGGAAGCCAAACGCGCCATAAAGAAGATCCTTTCTACCGGCTGGTTCATTACCAATCAGCTGGTATTCACTGTTGCTGCTTCCCGGCGAGGACATACGGCACAATTGAGAAGAAAGCTCAATAAGCTGGGAGTAATTTCTTATTATACGTTTTCGGTGAAAGGTTTCGATGAAAATTACGCGGTCTTCGCGCCCAATTGCCGTTCTATCCAGGAACAGGAAGAAGAAAAAGTGATGGGACTGCTTACTCCGCAGCAGGAAGATGGTTTGTGCCGGATCTTTGAAAAAGGAGATAACGTATACAAAGAGGTGAAGGCTTTTATGAAAGAACATGAACTGCCCTTCCTGGCTACTGACCGGAACGTGCTCAACCTGCCCGGGATAGGTAAAAGCATGACGTATGAAATGGTAGCGGTAACCCCGCAGGGAAAACGCATCCTGAGCTTTGATCACGACCGGAACCGCAAACACAGTCCCGTCATAGATCAAATGGGGAATGTGTATATTATGGAAAACAAATCGGTAGCAGCATACCTGAGACAACTGAAAGAGATAGGTGAAAATCCCAACGACTACGATTCCATATGGAATTATACCAGGGGAGAAACGGAGCCCCGTTTCAAAATGTACGAGTATCCCTCTTATGGTTTTGATATCACTGACCAGCTGACCAACTTCAGGATGTAGAAAATATCCAGGGAAACAAAAATACAATAATGACGGTCCACAGTGCATAAACCGGCAAAAAGCGGGCTGTGGTCCGTTCTACCTGGCTGACCTCTCTTTTTCCAAAATTGGCCCGGAAAAGATCAATGGCAAGCAATATCAGATTCCCAAAGATCAGAATATTTGCGCCCAAAACGGTTGTTCTGTTGGGCGTAAATCCGAATTCTCCCAATCTGTAGATTATGGCCGACAATGTCACCACGTTGATTATGAGCGTTACAAGGGTAAGTATTAAAAGCATGATACGCGTATAGCGTTGTTTTTCCTGTGCAGCCGTTCCGGTAATGGAGAAAACAACAAGAGCCGTGACGCCTGCCAATAGCAAATTGATCACCAATAAAAATTGTCTGTCGTTATAAGGACTTTTAGATGTAATGATCATGGCTGCAAGAAAGAACAACAACATCACTGCAACCAGGGGACTGAAGATCCGGGCGACCAGAGGTGCGATCTTATGGGTAATCCGGGGATATTTCTGAATTACGTAAGTTACCGCAACCGGAGCTATTGCTACTGCAGTGAGGGCAATATATTCCATATAGAACTTTTCAATATCCATCTCTATGGCAGAAAACAGACCCATGGCAACTGCAGAGAAGATCATTCCTGCTATTATTAATACTGCACCCAAGATTGCCAAATCCCCGTTGTATTTGATGTATGCTATTCTTTTACCGATGTCTTTTCTGTCGAATGCAGTGTAAAGCGACCCGTAAAAACACCACAGCATGAGGGGCATGTGTATCCAGACCAGCTGTAATACATCTTTATTGATGTTCCCGGGCAACAGGTTTACATACAAAGTACAAAGAATAAAAAAAGACAGTGTGATGATCAGATGATCCATCCGGAATCTTTCTGCAGTAAAAAGCACATAAAGAGATAATCCCAGAAAGACAATAAGTGCTGCATTTTTTTCGTAGAAGAAGGAGGTCTCGATACCAAAACCGAATATTTGCGGGATCCTGATCAAAGCGGCTATCAAAACCGCGATCGCAATAAGGATGAATATTTTACTTTTTTCCGTCTTTTTCATTGTATAATTTCTTAACAAAAAATCTTATAACAAATCTCGTACCCATATTGGTTCCCAGACCTAAGGTAACCATGTTTTTCAGGTGCAGGACTTATCTGAGGTTTGGTTCCATAAATGGGTTTTTAGTTGTTCGTATATTTGCGAACAATAAAATTATTCGTAATTTTGCGAACAATAAAACATATGAAGATGGTCGGAAAAAAAGCATTTACTAGCAAACAAAAACAACTGGCGCGTCTGGCCAAAGCCATGGGGCATCCGGTCCGCATAGCTATCATAGAAATGTTGCTGAGCCAGTCTTGTTGTTATCATGGAGACATGTCCTTGGAGATCCCCGTGGCAAAAAGTACCTTATCGCAGCACCTGCACGAATTGAAAGACGCAGGGATCATACAGGGAACTATAACCCCGCCTACTGTCAAATACTGTATAAACAAAGAAAATTGGTCTATGGCCGGGAAGATGTTCGAAAAATTTTTCCAAAATGATAAAAATCATGGATGATAAGAAAATAAAAGACATGATCCGGAGCAAATACGGACAGATCGTAAAAAACAACTCCTGTTGCGGAGTGGGATGCTGTTGCTCTGGCCAGATGCGGTTTACAATGAAAGAAGATTACAGCCCCCTGGAGGGATATGAAAGGATCGCAGATTTTGGTCTGGGTTGCGGATTGCCTACCGAATTTGCCCGCATACGCAAGGGTGATACTGTCATTGATTTGGGATCGGGTGCGGGAAACGATTGTTTTGTAGCCCGAGCGCATACGGGAGAGACAGGTCGCGTGAAAGGCATAGATTTTACCCCTGAAATGACCTCTAAGGCAAAACAGAATGCCTCTGCTCTTGGATATTCCAATGTAGAATTTCATGCGGGAGATATAGAAACCATGCCCGTTCCCGATCATGTGGCTGACGTGGTGATAAGCAATTGTGTTCTTAATCTGCTGCCCTCCAAGAAAAAGATCTTCCACGAAATATTCAGGGTATTGAAACCGGGTGGACATTTTTGTATTTCTGACGTTGTTCTGACCGGTGAATTACCTGCGGATTTGAAAGAAAATGTTGATCTCTACACCGGGTGCATAGCAGGCGCCATACAGAAAGAACTGTACCTGAAATATATTTCCGAAGCCGGATTTACACATGTTGCTGTCCAAAAAGAAAATGAAATAGCGTTGCCTGAACAGGTGAGTGATCACTATAGGGGAACTTTTTCCGTACTTTCTGTGACTGTAACGGGTGAAAAACCTTTATTCAATAATTGAGGTATGGAAATAAAAATTTTGGGAGCAGGTTGTGCAAAATGCAAAACTACTGTTGCAATTGTTGAGAAAGTAGTATCCGAGGCAAATATTGAAGCGACTATTGAAAAAGTGGAGGATATGATGGAGATCATGAGATACCAAATCCTGTCGACCCCGGCAGTAATTGTTGACGGACAGATTAAGATCAAAGGAAGGGTTCCGTCGGAATCGGAAGTTCGTAAAGCTTTAGGATTATAGGATATGGAATTAAAAAGGGAACTCAGGATCCTGCTTTGGATCCTGGCTGTTTTTATGATCGTTTTCTTTTTGCCGGTAGACAACCCTACTTTCCATACAGCTGTTACTGCCATGTTGGATCTGGCAAAATGGTATGCCCGTGAACATGTGGTTTTATGCCTGTTGCCAGCTTTCTTCATAGCAGGGGTCATTTCGGTATTTGTAAGCCAGGGTTCGGTATTGAAGTATTTTGGAGCGAATGCAAAAAAATGGCTTTCCTATACAGTTGCGAGTGTTTCGGGAGCCATCCTGGCCGTTTGTTCGTGTACCATTCTTCCGTTGTTTTTAAGTATTTACAAACGGGGGGCAGGTTTAGGTCCGGCAGTTGCTTTTTTGTATTCCGGGCCTGCCATCAGTATTTTATCTATCATCCTGACAGCCCGTATCCTGGGTTGGAAAATGGGGGTCGCCCGTACTATAGGGGCTATTGGTTTTGCCATTGTTATTGGTCTGGTTATGTCTTTCATTTACAGGAAGGAAGAGAGGGTGAAAAAGGAGGAGCAAATGAATTTTCCGCCGGTACAGGAGAAACGACCATTGGGACAAACCGCTTTTCATTTTTTTACGTTGGTGGCGATCCTTATATTCGCAAACTGGGGTAAACCTGCTTCTGGTGATACTACCAGTGCTTGGTATTACTTGCTTACTTTCAAGTGGTTTATTACGGGCGGATTGGCTTTACTACTATGCTATTCACTGGTTCGGTTTCTAAAGATCAAATGGCATTGGGTTTTGCTGGGAGCTGTGGCTACCATAGGATCCATTTTCCCGGCCAAATCATTTATAACGGATCCGGCTTTCGTCCCCTTGGTTCCGGTTGTTACCGGAATCGTTGCCCTAAGCCTGATGACTTTGCTGGATAAACGTAATGAGGAAAACCGGGAGTGGACACTGTCTGCATGGGGTTTTACCAAACAAATCATGCCTTTACTGGCCGTTGGTGTTGTTACGGCAGGTTTCCTGCTGGGATCTACACATGATAGCACAGCGATACCTGGCATCATCCCCAACCGTTGGATCGAATGGGCTGTAGGAGGAAACTCTCTTTTATCCAATTTTTTTGCAAGTTTCACGGGTGCATTCATGTATTTTGCTACACTGACCGAAGTCCCCATTGTACAAGGGTTACTGGCATCTGGCATGGGCAACGGTCCGGCATTGGCGTTATTGCTGGCTGGGCCTTCACTCTCATTGCCCAGTATGCTCGTGATTTATAAAGTAATGGGAAGTAAGAAAACGTTTGTATATGTAGGGCTGGTAGTTGTTTTTGCTACTCTGTCCGGATACCTTTACGGGCTGCTGTTTTAATTGCCGGTTTGAGGGGACTTCCTACCCTTCCATGATGGGCAGTATGTTAGGTATATGGAATTACCTTCGCGCTAGCGCGCTCGGTGTTCCCTTGGGTGGCGGAGAGAGAGGCTCTTTCTCCATAACCCTAATATACAATCACAAAGTATCATGTCATTGTATATCAATAGTTATAGGTAAATAATAATTTCATAAAATATTTCTAAATATCATTGCATATCTCAAATAATGGGTGTAATTTTGGGTGTTGAATTTATTGCGCCCAATTATGAATATAAAACGAAATATCATCTTTTCATTAGAAAGCAGGAAGAAGAACGGCGTTCCAATAGTTAATAATGTCCCTATTCGGATGCGTGTAATATTTGCGGGAAAGCGAATAGAGTTAACCACAGGTTACCGAATTGACGTAGCTAAGTGGGATAGTGCGAAAGAGCGTGTTAAAAACGGAAGTACCAATAAACTCGACCAATCAGCATCCGAGATAAATTCTGACCTGCTACGTTATTACACCGAAATGCAGGAGGTGTTCAAGGAGTTTGAGGTGCAAAATAAAATACCCACAATAGATGAGGTTAAAGAAGCCTTTAATGCTAGGCTTAATCCAATTGTAGAAGAAGACAAGCTTGAAAAGACAACCGTAAGTTTCAAAGAGGCATTTAATGAATTTGTGAAGGAGTGTGGAAAACAAAATAATTGGACGAATTCCACCTACGAAAAATTCTCAGCCGTTAAAAACCACTTAAAATCTTTTAAGTCAGATGTTACATTTGAGTATCTTGATGAAAATGGACTGAATAACTATGTTGATTTTTTGCGTACTTCAAAAGATATGCGGAACAGTACCATCGGTAAACAGTTAGGTTTTTTGAAATGGTTCCTACGTTGGAGCTTTAAAAAAGGCTACAACAGTAATTCGGCTTACGATACCTTTAAACCAAAATTAAAGAATACGTCCAAAAAAGTAATTTTTCTTACTTGGGATGAACTGACAAAATTTAGGGAATTCCAAATACCGGAACAAAAACAATACTTGGAGCGTGTCCGTGATGTGTTTTTATTTTGTTGCTTTACCGGATTGAGATATTCTGATGTTTTTAATCTTCGCCGAAGTGACATAAAAGAAGACCACATTGAAGTTACTACCGTTAAAACAGCCGATAGTCTGATTATTGAGTTGAACAATCACAGCAAAGCCATTCTCGAAAAATACAAAAACATCGCATTTCAAGAACAAAAAGTACTGCCTGTCATCAGCAACCAACGTATGAATACCTACTTGAAAGAATTGGCGGAATTGGCAGAAATAAATGAGCCTGTGCGTGAAACCTACTATAAGGGAAATGAGCGCATTGATGTGGTTACGCCAAAATATGCTCTTTTAAGCACGCACGCCGCTCGTCGCACTTTCATCTGCAACGCCCTTTCACTTGGCATTCCGGCAAATGTGGTTATGAAATGGACAGGACACAGCGATTACAAAGCAATGAAACCTTATATCGACATTGCCGACAATATAAAAGCCAATGCGATGAGCAAATTCAATCAGTTATAGCATAATTATTCGAATAAAAACTAAGAATATTTTCAAGTGTATTTGAAAATAATTAT
>LUZA01000116.1 GCA_001603455.1 Bacteroidales bacterium Bact_09
GCAAAAACCAATATTAAAAAGAAATAACTATATATAAGGAGATAGATATGCCTAAAATGAAAACCAATTCCGGAGCCAAAAAGCGTTTTACGCTCACGGGAACCGGAAAGATCAAGCGGAAACACGCTTACCACAGTCATATTTTGACAAAAAAAACGAAAAAGCAAAAACGTAATCTGGCTTATTCCGCTTTGGTGGACAAATCAGATGAAAAGCGCATCAAAGAATTGATTTGCGCCTGAAATTGCTATTAATAAATAACCAGATTGCACAGCTGAAAAAGTATCTCAAAGGAGGAGGACGCTGACAATCGCAAAGAATTAACATTATGCCAAGATCGGTAAATGCAGTGGCCTCGAAGGCCAGACGCAAAAAAATTCTGAAACAAACGAAGGGAAATTTTCTGGCACGTCGCAATGTCTGGACGGTAGCCAAAAACACGTATGAAAAAGGCTTGACCTATGCATACCGTGATCGTAAAAACAAGAAACGTACTTTTCGTGCCCTGTGGATTCAGCGTATCAACGCTGCTGCTCGCATGCATGGAATGTCATACTCTCAGTTTATGGGTAAAGTGAACAAGGCCAATGTAGGCCTTAACCGTAAGGTTCTTGCAGACCTGGCCATGAACAATCCCCAGGCGTTTGAAGCCATAATCAGCTCCATTAAATAATCAGGGTTTTGAACCGCTGGATTAAATTTTCACTGGTTGCCGCCGGCTACCTGTTATGGGTTATCTGGCTTGGTAATTTTTGGTGGATGTTTGGTCTTGTGATCATATTTGACCTATATATTACCAAAAAGGTCAAATGGGCTTTCTGGAAGAAAACCTATAAAAAAGGAGAAAAACGCAATGTGGCGCTTGAATGGCTCGATGCCATCATATTTGCGCTGATCGCCGCCACTTTTGTCAAGTCTTTCTTTTTTGAAGCCTACATGATCCCGACTTCTTCCATGGAGAACACCCTGATGACAGGAGATTACCTGTTTGTGGGAAAACTCAGGTACGGACCAAAAAGACCTCAACATCCCCTGACAATACCCCTTACACATAATGTGATCTTTGGAAGGGAATCATATACCAGGCTCATTGAGCGGCCCTACAAACGGATGGCAGGTTTTACCTCTGTCAGAACGAACGATATGGTTGTCTTTAATTTTCCTCACGGGGATACTGTGCTGGTGAATTATCCGACCGATGATTACTATACTCATGTCAGATTAAACGGTCGTACGGGCACATTGGACCATTACGGTCCTGTAAAGGTCAGACCTGCCGGAAAGGAGGACAATTATGTGAAAAGGTGCGTGGCCGTGGCCGGTGACACACTCCTGGTAAAAGACGGGATAGTCCATGTTAACAACGTGCCACAGCCGTATTTTTCCGGGATCCGTAATACCTATACGGTAGTTACCGACGGACAACCCCTGAATAAGCGACTGTTGGAAAAATACGGGATTTCTCCTGCCGAGACGTATTTTGACAACCGCATTCCCGGATATCCCAGCATGCCCCTGAACGGAGAAAATGCACGGGAGCTGGTCTCATTACGCAATATTGTTTCTGTAACACAGAACATAGATGTTTTTCCGCCGGATTATCCCGATTCACAGTTGATGCTGTTCCCCTTTGTCACATCGGCCGATTTTCCCTGGACAAGGGACAATTACGGTCCCCTGTGGATACCGCAGGCAGGGGCCACGGTTACCCTTACACCACGGAATATTCCGCTATACAGACGTATCATCACTTCTTACGAAGGTCATACACTGGAAGAGCGTAACGGTCTTTATTATATTGACGGGGAGGAAACGGCAAACTATACTTTTGAGATGGATTACTACTTTATGATGGGTGACAACCGTCATAATTCCTTGGATTCAAGGTACTGGGGCTTCGTGCCTGAAGACAGGATAGTCGGTAATCCCGTGCTTGTATGGTTTTCTACAGAAAAGCACAAACCGTTCCCATCTGGCATCCGCTGGGAGCGTATCCTGAAATTCAGGTTTAAATAAATTTTGGGTTTCCAAAAAAAATGCAGATATTTGCAGCCCCTTAAAAATGAATAAATCACAAAATTATATATACTATGGCACGAGTTTGTCAAGTTACAGGTAAGAAGAGAATGGTAGGGAATAATGTGTCTCACTCCAAACGCCGCACCAAACGCGAATTCGCCCCAAATTTGAAAACCAAGCGTTTTTGGTCAGAAGAGGAAGGACGTTTCATTACGTTGAAGGTTACTGCTGCCGGGATCCGTACCATTAATAAAAATGGTTTGGCAGCTACCCTGAAGGCTTCCAGGGAAAAAGGTTTGATTGACATAGTTTAAAAATTGGTCTTATGGCAAAGAAAGAGAACAGGGTACAGATTATACTGGAATGTACGGAACAGAAAGAAAGTGGCGTTCCCGGGATGTCCCGTTATATTACCACCAAAAACAAGAAGAACACCACACAGCGTCTGGAACGCAAGAAATACAATCCTTTCCTGAAGAAAGTGACTCTGCACAAAGAAATAAAATAGAT
>LUZA01000117.1 GCA_001603455.1 Bacteroidales bacterium Bact_09
TTTATAATCAGGGTTTTACAACCCAATTAAATCATCTTTGTCCAATAATATTTACTTTACAGGTAAAATTTTTATATGTTTTAAACAGTCATAAAACGGTTAACCGATTTCATCAGGGGTATATTCTCGGCTTACAAAAAGGTTTTTATTACCTTTGTGCCTTTACAAAATGTCAGGATCAAGATGGAGTACAATTTTACAGAAATTGAACAGAAATGGCAGTCTTACTGGTCATCAGGAAAGACATTCAGGGTCCGGATCGACCCTTCCAGACCAAAGTACTATGTTTTGGATATGTTCCCGTATCCTTCCGGGGCAGGCCTTCATGTGGGACATCCCCTGGGATATATTGCCAGTGATATATATGCCCGTTATAAAAAGCTCAAGGGATACAATGTATTACACCCCATGGGATATGATGCGTTCGGACTTCCGGCTGAACAATATGCCATTCAGACAGGTCAACCGCCTCAGAAAACTACAGAACAGAACATCAGAAGATACAGGGAGCAGATGGATAAGCTCGGGTTTTCCTATGACTGGGACCGTGAGATCCAAACTTGCGATCCGTCATATTATAAATGGACACAATGGGCATTTCTGAAAATGTTTCATCACTGGTACAATAAAGATTCCAGTAAAGCCGAACCTATTGACAGGCTTATAGATGCATTCAATGTTCAGGGGAACGGACAAGTACAGGCGGCACACCATTGTCAGAAAATATTCAGTGCCAGGGAATGGCATGCATTTTCTGAAAAGGAAAAGGAAGACATCCTGATGTGTTACAGAATCGCTTACCTGGGCGAAACGACCGTTAACTGGTGTGCCGCTTTGGGAACTGTTCTGGCCAATGACGAAGTAAAAGAAGGTCTTTCGCTCAGGGGCGGATATCCCGTGGAACAGAAAAAAATGAAACAGTGGCAATTGCGTGTCTCTGCCTATGCAGAAAGGTTGCTCGAGGGATTGGACAGGCTGGATTGGTCCGATTCCCTCAAAGAAATGCAACGTAACTGGATAGGAAAATCCGATGGGACAGAGATGGAATTTCGCGTGAGCAACGGTTCTGAAACATTTTCCATGACTGTCTTCACGACTCGTGCTGATACCATTTTTGGGGTAACCTTTATGGTGCTTGCTCCTGAAAGTGAATGGGTTGAAAAATTAACGGTCCCCGGAAAAAGGAAAGAAGTAGAGAAATACCTGGCTTATGTAAAAACAAAAACAGAACGGGAAAGAATGACCCAGACACATCGTGTTACCGGTGTGTTCACTGGTTCTTATGCAACCCATCCGTTCACTGGAAAAGAAATACCTGTCTGGGTCAGTGAATATGTAATGGCAGGTTACGGAACAGGTGCCATCATGGCTGTACCGGCTCACGACCGCCGTGACTATATTTTTGCCAAACATTTTGATCTTCCGGTCATACCTCTTATTGAGGGATGTGACATCAGCAGTGAAAGCTTTGATGCCAAAGAAGGTGTCATGTGTAATTCGGATTTTTTGAATGGCATGACTGTCCAGGAAGCCATTCCGGCCGCCATAAGGGAAGTAGAAAAAAGAAAGCTGGGAAAACGTAAAACAAACTACCGTCTGCGGGATGCCATCTTTTCCAGGCAACGTTACTGGGGCGAGCCTTTCCCCATATATTACCAGGACGGTATAGCCAGAACGCTCCCCGAATCCTCCCTTCCGCTTGAATTACCCGCAATAGATTCATTCCATCCTTCAGAGAGCGGAGAGCCTCCCCTGGCCAGGACAAAAAATTGGACATACCAGGGATATCCCCTTGAAACAAGCACCATGCCGGGATTTGCAGGCAGTTCGGCTTATTATCTGCGTTATATGGACCCGCACAATCCCCATGCGCTGGTCTCTGCCCAGGCAAACAAATACTGGCAAGATGTAGATCTGTACATCGGAGGGACCGAACACGCGACCGGACACCTGATCTATTCCAGGTTCTGGAACAAGTTCCTCTATGACCTGAGATATGTTTGCAAAGATGAACCTTTTCGTAAACTGGTCAACCAGGGAATGATACAAGGACGATCCAGCTTCGTTTACCGTATTAAAAACACCAACACATTTGTATCCTGCAATTTGAAGGACTCATACGAAACCACAGAGATCCACGTGGACGTTAACCTGGTCACCGGAGACCGTCTGGACCTGGATGCTTTCAGGGCATGGAATCCCGAATACAAGGATGCAGAGTTCATCCTGGAGAATGGAGAATACATTTGTGGCTGGGCTATCGAAAAGATGAGCAAATCAATGTTCAATGTGGTGAATCCAGATACCATCTGCGCTCGTTACGGAGCCGATACCCTGCGTATGTACGAAATGTTCCTGGGACCCCTTGAACAATCCAAACCATGGGACACCAACGGAATAGACGGAGTACACCGGTTCCTCAGAAAATTCTGGAGGTTGTTCTTTGATAAAGATGGAAACCTGTACGTGAATAATCACGTACCTGATGGGAAAGAGCTGAAAATCCTTCACAACCTAATCCACAAAGTTGAAGAGGATATAGAGAACTTTTCCTTCAATACGACCATCAGCGCATTTATGATCAGCGTGAACGAATTGGCAGATTTGGATTGCCATAAGCGTGAAATCCTGGAACCCCTGGTAATCCTGATTTCTCCCTATGCACCGCACATAGCCGAAGAATTGTGGACACTGCTTGGAAACAGCCCCTCGGTAGCCAATGCATCTTTTCCCGTATTCAATCCTGAACATACAAAAGAACAAACTTTTGAATACCCGGTATCATTCAACGGAAAATTGCGTTTCAAAAAACAGCTTGGTCTGAATCTTGAAAGTGAGGAGATCATACGCCTGGTCGTTGAAGATGTAAGGACAGAAAAGTATTCCGGCGGTGAAAAGATCAAAAAGGTCATAGTCATTCCCGGTAAAATTATAAACATCGTGATATGAGAATAAATTTACCACTCAGGTTCGGCAGTACCATTAAGGAATATGTACTTATCACCATCGGCCTGTTAATCTATGTAGCTTCCTGGACAACTTTTCTTATACCAAACCAACTGGTTGGAGGAGGTGTAACGGGGATAGCAACTCTGATCTTTTATGCCACCGGCCTGCCTATCAGCATATCTTATCTTGCATTCAATATCATATTGATCGTTATAGGTCTAAGAACTATAGGCTGGAAATTCGGAATCAAGACCATATACGGTGTCATTATGACGGCACTTGCTTTTCAGCTTATACCCAGGATCATCCCCCAGGATCTGATACAGGCTTTGGCTCTGGATAACGGAAAATTGATATCTTCCCTGCTTGGGGCAGCTATTTCGGGAGCAGGCGTCGGAATTGCCATATCACAGGGAGGTAGCACAGGAGGCACCGATATACTGGCACAGATCATAGGTAAATACCGGAATATTTCTCCAGGCCGGATCATGATGTCCTGCGACCTGGTGATAATCGGTTCTTCTTTTTTTATTTCAGCCGAGCCTACTATAGGGCTGAAACTGGCCGTTGTCCTGTATGGCTATCTGATCATCGGCATGTTTAGTTATACGGTAGATACCATTTTATCCGGGACCAAACGTTCTGTTCAGTATTTCATATTTTCTTCTAAATATCAGGAAATTGCAGACCGAATCTCAACTGAATTGCAACGTGGAGTTACAGTCATCACATCCCAGGGCTGGTACACTAAATCTGAACAAAGGGTATTGCTGGTGATTGTCAGGAGAACCGAATCCAATACAATCGCCAGGATCGTCAAGGAAATAGATAAAAATGCCTTTATTTCCATGGCCAGCGTTTCGGGTGTCTACGGTACAGGATTTGAAACACTAAAAACCTGATCAGCGGATTGGAGCCAGTTTAAAATATACGGGCAAAGTGATTTTCACACGTACCTTTTCTCCCTTTTTTTCTCCTGCCTTCCATTTGGGTGAAGCGGTAATTACCCGAACAGCTTCCTGATCGAGTAAAGGATGTACAGAACGTGTGACTTCCACTTGTGTTACCTCCCCATTTTTTTCTATCACGAATGAGACCATGACCCGGCCACTGAGACCCTGACTGACTGCTTCCCGGGGATATTTCTGATACTTGTACAACCATCTGTCCACAAAAGACTGTATATCCCCGTTCATGAATGTGGGAGGCAGATCCACCTCGGAATACGCATATACGTGATCTCCGGCAACTTGCGGTTGTGTAGTCTTTTCCCGGCGGAAAAGGTCCCCTGCATCATTAGCGGCTTCCATAATAAATAGGGATATGAACTGACAGAAATCATCCATTCTTTCGTAATCCAGTTTGTCAGGAGTGTCACGCAAGGTCTGATGATGTGGATGCAATCCCGTAGTGAACAGGCACACAGGTATGCCCTGTTCCATAAACGCCTGATGGTCAGATGGAAAATAATCAGAACCATAAACCTGGACTTGCGGAACAAAAGAATTGTATGTCAGGTATGTAAGTAATTGTTCCAATTCGTAATGAGGCTGTCCGCAGAAAACTTTGGGAGGATTGTCCAGGGAAGCCTTCCCTACCCTGTCCAGATTGATCATCATTTTGACAGCAGAAGAAGGGAAAGCCCTGTTCACAAAATACCAGGATCCCAAAGCTCCCATTTCTCCCGCACCGAATGCCACAAACAGAAGACTCCGTCTGTACATAAAAAATTGCTCCTGGGCTGCTCCGGCCAGTTCGAGTAAGGCGGCTACCCCGGAAGCATTGGCATCGGCCCCCGGATAAATACACAGGGAATCCTTTCCATTAACCCGCATGATATATTTTCCCAGATGATCGTAATGTGCTCCTATTACAATATATTCATCTCGCAATACGGGATCATAACCCGGAATGACAGCCACTACATTCCGGGAAAAAAGAGTATCTCCGGTTGATTCATCCACAAAGGAAAAATCCTGATAACCGCGGGGATATAATAATTCAAGTCCTTTTTCATTAAAAAGGCGTGAAATATAAGCCGCCGCTAAAGAATCCCCCCGTGTCCCTGCCTGCCTGCCATTCAATCTGTCTGCGGTAAGTTCCCTGACATGTGCTCTGAGTGCATTTTCAAAAGAATCCTGAGCCTGCACAGTGGCAAGACTCAGGATTAGCGTAACGGTCGTTAACAGTATTTTCATTGTTTTTTATAAAACGGAGGGCGGACCACCACGGCCTTCAGAAGGCGGTCTCTGATATTAATACACAATTCCGTGTCCAATCCTGCATAGGCCGGTTCTACATATGCCATTCCTATGCCAATCCTGAGCATGGGAGACATCGTGCCCGATGTGACCCTACCTATCTCCTTTCCATCCGGTGTACATACAGCATAGCCGTGACGTGGCACACCCCTGTCTATCATCTTTAATCCCACTAGTTTACGTGAAACACCCCGGGCTTTTTGTTCCAACAGGAATGTCCGGTCGATGAAATCACCTTTTTTTTCTGAAAATTTTGTTATCCAACCCAAACCGGCTTCTAATGGGGATGTTGTATCGTCCATATCATTTCCGTACAAACAGAATCCCATTTCCAGGCGTAACGTATCCCTAGCGCCAAGTCCTACCGGTATGAGCCCATATTCCTTCCCGGCATCAAACAGTTCTTTCCAGAGCCTTTGCCCGTCCCGATTGTCGACATAGATCTCACACCCTCCGGCACCCGTGTATCCTGTAGTCGAAAGGATCGCATTGGAAATACCCGCAACAGTACATTTACGGAATGTATAATATTCCATGTCCGTGATATTGCAATCACAAATCTTCTGAACGATCTTCATGGCACGGGGTCCCTGAACTGCCAGCTGGCAAATTTCATCCGATGCATTATAAAGTTCCTTTCCGGGCGTAATGCCAAAGTCAGGTGCGTAATGGCAAAGGTGCTTCCAGTCTTTGTCAATATTGGCCGCATTAACTACCAGTAAATAAGTAAGTTCATCTACCCGGTAAATCAGCAGATCGTCCACGATTCCTCCCCTGCCGTTGGGGAAACAGGTATACTGCACTTTCCCGTCCTGCAATACGGATGCATCGTTAGTGGTAACATACTGAATAAACTTAAGGGCATTGGGACCTTTAACCCATATCTCCCCCATATGGCTGACGTCAAATACGCCTGCGTTTTCACGTACCTGAACGTGTTCTGCATTGATCCCCTGGTATTCAATGGGCATCGAAAATCCCGCAAAGGGCACCATTTTGGCACCCAGTTCTTCATGGAACCGGGTAAAAGCTGTTCTTTTCATAGATCAGAAGTGTAAGTTTTGATGAGTATCATATACCCAGACATCATAAGGAGTGATATCCAGGGCAAACATTTTATACATCCTGTTATAAGCATCGGGCAGGGAGTTTGTCTGGTAGGCAGAAATAACAGAATACCCGTTCTTGAACTCAAGCCGGATAGGTTCATATCCATATTGGGGTAATTTCTGCATCATCTTTCCGGCATTGCTATCCATGATGAAGCTTCCCAGAACCACGTGGTATCTTTTCATTGTCGCTCTTTGTGCTTCTATCTGTGCCAGTGAATCCAACAGGAGCTGTTCCAGACGTGCGGCTTCCTGCTCTTTGGCAACTCTTTCGAGAGAATCCTTTATCATCTGTTCCTGCTTCTGTTTTAACTCTTCAGATGTAGGCATTCCTAATCTGGAACGTATCCAATCGCAGGAATTCAAACTGCCCAGCAGTATGATTCCAATGAGCAAAGGGAATATTTTCTTCATGATAAACAAATTAGATAGTTATATCATGGCAAATATACATGAAAAAAACGGTAACTGTAAAAAAAGGGGTAACTTGCAGCATCTAACATGAAAAAAATCGCGTCTATACTCTCCTTCTGCCTGATGGTTTTGATCCCTTTGCGGGTCTATCCGCAACAGGCCAGCCGGGTAAGTTTCTGTTTTGTAGGTGACCTGATGCAGCATGGAAAACAGATCCATTCTGCGCGTCAACCGGATGGTTCCTACAATTACGATACATGCTTTGCATTTATAAAGGAACGTCTTGTACAGGCAGATTTTGTCGGGGTAAATGTCGAAACAACTTTCAGTGGTCCGCCCTATACGGGATATCCGTCCTTCTCTTCTCCCGATGAACTGGCCTTTGCCATTATAAAAGCTGGCGTCAATCTTTTACTTACGGCCAACAATCATATATTGGACAAAGGGATACGTGGCGCTGTCAGAACGACCACCCTGTATGATTCGCTGGGGGTGCTTCACTGCGGCACAACAAATCCGTGGATTATTGCAGAGCGGAACGGAATAAAAATAGCTGTGCTTAATTACACTTATGCCTGTAACCATCACGTTTCACTGGGTTCTTTTCCGATTAATTGCTCAGACACACTGCTTATAAGGCAACACATCCAGGAAGTAAGGGCCAAAAAGGCGGATTGCATTATATGTTGTATGCATTGGGGAGTGGAATATCAGTTGCAACCATCCGGAATACAGCGCTCCCTGACCGATTGGCTTTGCCGTGCCGGTGTCACGGCAGTTATCGGATCTCATCCGCATGTACCCCAGAGCATAGAGATCAGAAAAGGACCCGACGGGAAGATCGGTTTCATGACAGCGTATTCCCTCGGCAACTTTATATCCAATCAGCCTGAACCTTTTTCCAGAATGGGTCTGTTGCTAAGTTTCGATATTGTGCTGACTGATACAGGCCCGCGCATAGAATCCCCCTGGTATGAATGGATCTGGACCTGGAAACCAGAGAACCAGGGGAAATTATCTTATTATGTATTGCCTGTTTCTGATTCCCGGTTTTACAGATCCCTGGTCAAAGATCCTTCAGATACGACAGAAATAGTCAAAACTATTAAAAGACTTCGTAACTTTATGCGG
>LUZA01000118.1 GCA_001603455.1 Bacteroidales bacterium Bact_09
AACCCTGAACAATAAACTCCGAACTTTGAACTTTATAAGTTAAACGTCAAACATTAAAATGATAAAACAATATTTCAAACAAATAGTCCACCTATGGAAAAACAATCCGCTGTTTAGCGCCATTTCGGTGCTGGCAACAGCGCTTACCATCGCTTTTGTGATGACGCTCTACATGGTGTATACCTTTCGCACGGCGGATATGGCACCGGAAATTAATCGAAGCCGCACGCTTTATTCAGATGCCGGCTACTCTTATCTCACTAAAGACCACTCGAATGCCAATAGGGGAATGTCGAAAAGCACAGCAGAAAAGATTTTCGGCAACTTAGAAAATGCCGAAACCGTAAGTTATATTATGAACAAAGGCGAGGGCGTGGGTTTTGTGGGCACAAGCCCCGCCAATCGTGAAAAGAGAATTGTCAGCCCTATAGATGATAACTATTTTCATGTATTTAAGTTTGATTTTCTGTCGGGAAATCCGATAACAGACGAGCAATTTGAAGCGCAATCGAAAGTGGCTGTCATAACCGATAAATTAGCGTTGAGCTTTTTCAGCAATACAGAAGAAGCTATTGGCAAAAATATTACCATCGGGTTTGAAGATTACCGTGTGGCGGGTGTGGTAAGATCCGTGAGTTCGCTGTTTAACAAGGCGTACAGCGATGTATGGATTGTGGCGGACAAGACTTCATTGGATTGGGGACAACAATATTCTGAAGGCTTACGCGGTATGTGTCAAGTGATTGTGGCAGCTAAAAAAGGTGTACCGCTGAAAAAACTGAATGCCGAAATTGACGAAAAAATCAAAAAACTAAACGACGGTTTGCGCGAATTTACATTTGAGTTGGAAATGTTATCGCATCCGCAAACCAGTTTTTTCAACGATAAAGCGGTTAATCCCGCACAGATAATTATAGTTCTTATCCTCATTTTGCTTATTGTCCCGGCAATCAATATGTCAGGGCTGCTATCCACGCAAATCAAAAAACGAAGCGAAGAAATTGGCATTCGCAAGGCTTATGGTGCTAGCAATTGGCAAGTGGGCAAACAATTACTGTTCGAAAATCTGATGCTGACACTTGTTGGCGGAGCAGTAGGGCTAATATTCTCTTTTATTGCCGTATCGATATTCAAAAATATTTTATTGGCGGATATAATGACGATAAATGCTTCGGAAAGTTTCGACCTTCCAACGGCATTCTTTTTCAATCCGACACTTTTCTTTCTGATGCTGCTATTTTGTTTGGTTATCAATTTGTTGTCGGCAATGCTCCCTGTATGGAACGCTTCGCGAACAACCATCATTCAAACCATAAAAGGAGAATAATACTATGTGGAAAACTGCATTGAAACAAATTTGGAAAAACAGGAAATCCAACAGTTGGATTTTTATAGAGATAATGACGGTATCTGTTTTGTTGTGGTATTGCGTTGATTTTTTATACGTTGTTGTCCGTAAAAATTTGGAACCGATGGGCGTAAATACTGAGCATGTATATCGGTTGAATTTAGGGGCACATATTACACAAAATTTTGACAGGAATAATCCCGATAGTATCGATTATTATTGGATAAATCCTTTTCGGCAAGTTTTGAATTTGGTAAACGCTTACCCCGGCGTGGAAGCAACGGCTTATTACGCGGGTACGGGACTTTATTCGCCGCGACCGATGTTTCAGGGTTATACAGCAGATGAAAAGAATGCATACGGGGCAAAAATCAGATACGTAAGTGAAGGATACGACAACGTTTTTAAAGTAAAATTGCGTGAAGGCAGCTTCGCCGATTGGGAAATGCGTACATCACCGCAAGGAGCTGTTATATCGCCCGAATTAGCAGATTCGCTTTTTAAAACGCAAGCGGCAATAGGTGAAACCTTTCGTGATTATTATGTACCTGATTTAAAATATCGCGTGTCGGGCATTTCTGCACCTATGAAATACGATAGGTACGGTCGTTATGAACCATTTATCTATACGCCAGTATCTTACGGAATGTTCGCCTACACTATTCCCGCGATAGCTGTCCGCGTGAAACCGGAAGCCGACACACCCAAATTTGCCGAAAAATTTATGGACGAAATGAAAAGCAAACTTAACATAGGTCCCTATTACCTTTTCGGTTTTATGTCTTACGATTCCCGCTCCGAAGTGGCAGATATAAATAGTGGAATTAGCAGTTACGTAAGTGTTATTATCGGTCTGCTTATTTTCTTTTTATTTATTATTTTTCTGGGAGTATTAGGGACATTTTGGTTTCAGATGGAATCGCGCCGCGGAGAAGTCGGCTTGCGTATGGCATTGGGTTCCAGCCGGAAAAACGTGCTGCGATATATTATTTTGGAAAGTATGATTATATTCTTTCTGGCTTTTGTTCCGGCATTTATTGTATGTGCCAATTTAGCATATTGGGATATAACGTACACTTTCAATGATGCAATGGATTACACATGGACTCGATTTTGGATTACCCAACTACTTGATGCCGCAATCATGATAGGGATTATTTCGCTGAGCGTACTTATTCCTGCACGCCGCGCATCGAAAGTGCATCCCGTGGAAGCGTTGAGAAATGAGTAAAACAATTTACGATTTGCGATTTTGGAATTACGAATTGGGCAAACGAAGTAATTTTTCGCCGCGCGTCTGACACATTAAAACAAAAACTTTAAAAAAATATGCACAAAATAATTTTTCATACCCTGCAAAAAATATTTCAGATTCTCGGTTTCGAGAAAAATCCGAAAGCTCAAATCCGAAATCCAAACTATTTAATGACTCTACTTTTTGTGTTCATTATGGCAACGGAAGTGTTGGCACAACAACCGCTGACACTTCCCGAAGCCATTGAACTGGCACGCCTGCAATCGGTGGATGCTGCGGTAGCGTTAAATCAACTAAAAACATCGTATTGGGAATATCGTACCTATCGTGCCAATTTATTACCCGAAATAAATATCAGTGCCACATTACCCGATTATCGAAAAAGCTACAACCTGTATCAATTGGACGATGGGACTTATAAATATGTGCGGAACAACTCGTTGCGGGTAACCGGTGATGTTTCCATTGACCAGAATATTTGGTTTACAGGCGGCAAGTTATCCATAAATACATCGATGCAGTTTGTTGATCCGCTCAACACCACCGGAGCAAATCGATATTTTATGACCGTTCCGGTGGGCGTTACGCTTTCGCAGCCAATATTTGCCGTAAACAATATGAAATGGAAGCGGCGCATCGAGCCTATCCGTTACAAAGAAGCGCAGGCTGCCTATCTGGAAAACGTGGAAACCGTAACGCTCAGAACCATTATGTATTATTTTCAGTTGCTGCTTGCCAAAGAGAATCTGAACATTGCGTCTCAAAACAAGGAAAATGCCGACCGCATATTTGAAATCGCCCAAGCACGCCGACAAATGGGACAAATCTCGGAAAATGAGTTATTGCAATTGAAACTTTCGGCACTAAAGGCAGAATCGAATCTTACTAAGGAGCAATCGTCGCTCAACAGTGCGATGTTTCGTTTGCGTTCGTTTCTTGGATTAAGTGAAACAGACAATATCGACCCGGTAATTCCCGATATGTTGAATTATCCGGTTATCAATTATCAAAATGTACTCAATAAAGCACAGGAAAACAACCCTTTCGCTCAAAATATCCGCCGCCGCCAATTGGAAGCCGATTACGAAGTGGCACAAGCCAAAGGCGCACTGCGCGAAATAGATCTTTTTGCATCGGTAGGTTACACCGGACAAGAACAGATCTTTAAATCGGCATATCAAAATCTGATGGATTACCAAATAGTTCAGGTGGGTGTCAAAATTCCTATTTTAGATTGGGGAAAACGTAAAGGACGCGTGAAAGTGGCAGAGTCAAATCGCGAAGTTATTACCAGCCGGTTGAAACAGGAACAGATGAATTTCAATCAGGATATTTTTTTGTTAGTGGAACAATACAACAATCAGGCAGAACAGCTTCGTATTGCCAAAGAAGCTGATGAAATAGCCCAAAAGCGATACAATACATCGGTAGAATCGTTTATGATTGGTAAAATTAATACGCTCGACCTAAACGATGCGCAACTCTCTAAAGATAATGCCCGCGCCAAATACGTATCGGAAATGCACCTGTATTGGTATTATCTTTACCAAATCCGCAGCCTTACGCTTTTTGATTTTGAGAAACAAACCAATTTAGATGCCGAATTTGAAAGATTGGTGAATAATTAAAAAACTTTCTGCGTAAAATTTACGCCTATTTTGTTGTTTGTTTTGATTTTACGCGTATCTTTGCTAACGCAATGCAGATTACAGTAATGG
>LUZA01000119.1 GCA_001603455.1 Bacteroidales bacterium Bact_09
GGAATCTTATTCGTAAGCTACGGTTACGTTGAATGAACCGGTATATGCTCCAGCTTGCTGGACAGCGTTAACATGTAAGGTTGCTCCTACATTAAGAACTACGGATCCGCCTGTTAGTGTATTATCACTTTCATCAAGGTTCATGGTGAAGTTGTCAACGTCCATGGGAGTTGCTCCCGTGGCGGTAAGTTCAATCGACGTGGGAAGTAAAACACTAAATTCATAATCTGCTTCACCTGTGATGGTAAAGACGGCCTGGTTTCCTGTATTGGTGCTAAGCAGAGGGGACTGATCACCCGATAAACCGGAAGCATCGCTTCTACCGCCTGCAGCACTCATTGTCACTGTAAAAGCATTCGTTTGTGATACTATATCACCAAAATGCAGACCTTGAGAATTTGAGATGCTAATAGGAGTGATAATATTTGCTCCTGCATCTGCTGAAGCTGTGCTTTGTGATTGTCCAAAAGAAATGTTGGTGAAAGCGAGTAGGGCTACTGAGAGCGTGAAGAATTTTAAAACAGTTGTTTTCATAATGAATATTAAATGTTTATTAAACTAAAATCGTAAACGTGGTACAAAGGTATACCCTCCCAAATAAAAGGAAAAACAGTTTCAATAGAAAGGAGGATTTTGTCTACCAAACGACTTTTTTACTCAACAACAAGAAATTTAGTCGTATGCAAAAGTGACATTGTAAGTGCCTGAATAGATCCCTACGGGGTTCATTGCCAGCGATTCAACATGGAGGGTCGCCCCTATGTAAAAAGTCAGTTTGCCATTCGCATCTAGCTTGGCCGCGCCAGGGGGAAAGTATGTCCATTCGGCCACAACCATCCGGTAAGCAGGATTGGTGGCATGCATTAACAGGGCGGGTTCAGGGGGTGTGATGTTAACAGAGGCCTGGGGATGTCCCATCACCTGGTAAACGGCCGGACCCGGATTTCCACCTGAAGCCAGGTGTACTGCATTTCCAGCAGCCAGTCTGTCCACTACGGGTGATGCCGTGATGGTAATCGTTCCCCCTCCCTGGCCGTCAATAAAAAAACGCCCGAAATTCAACGGTGAAGCTTCTTCTACAGATAAAGCTTCTATGAGCTCAGCGATGACCCTGCCGGTAATTTCCGGATCGGGGTCCATGCCCTGTAATGGTTGTAGTGGCTGCATGGACAGAAGCAGGAACCAGGTAAGGATCAATTCGTGTGTCCAACGTTTACCTTTCATTGCGTAAAAAACGCTCCCCTAAAAATGAGAAGCGCGAAACTGTGTTGTATCGTTGGTTCAATAGGTTGGCTTATTGGTAGGCAAAGGTTACAGTATAGGTCCCGGTATAAATGCCTTTGGATATATCGGTATTGGGGACGGTCAGGGTTCCACCCACATAAATGGTAGCTTCACCGGTAGCGCTCAATGTGGGGGAGCTGTCAGAAACGGAAAAAGAAGCCACATTCATGGCATTACCGCTGGCAGTATGAGTCAGGTTAACGGCTCCGTCAGCAGGAAGGGAAACAGTAACTTCTGCGTTGGCCCGTCCTGTAATACTGAATGAGGCAGAACTGGGGCTCCCGCCACCTATGGTAGCCACGGTGCCGGTAACGTTCACGGTCCCTGCAGCGGTGTTGGCGATGACAATGGTTCCGCCGCTTTCTCCGGCAATAAACCGGCCAAAGTTCAGCTGATTGACTTCAGTGGCAGAAAGTGCTTCCACTAGTTCGGCTGTTGCAGTAGCCGTAACTACAGGGTCGGGATCAATGGCATAGGTGTTCAGAGGAAAGCCTGTAAACAACAGACCGGTGATCAGGGGAAGTATCAGCTTTTTCATGGTTGTGTGTTTTTAGTTCGTCTTTTTTTAATTTTTCCCCGGAACGCTCCGTCCAGACGGAAGGAGCGACCGAGGAATATATTTCAAAGAGGGGAATCTTATTCGTAAGCTACGGTTACGTTGAATGAACCGGTATATGCTCCAGCTTGCTG
>LUZA01000120.1 GCA_001603455.1 Bacteroidales bacterium Bact_09
AACTCTTCGAAAAACCGGTCGACGATGGACCTGAAATATGTGAAAACGTCGGCTTTCAACTTAGCTTAAATTTTTAGTAGACACTAATGATAGTTTATAATAAAACAATTTTTAAAAATCGTTATTTTTTTAGTAATAAACAACATACAGAATGTCAGTTTAATAGACGATTGTGTCTGCTTTTACCGACATACAACTACCCTTACCACAGCACTGTAGCCAGTTGCCTAAGGATTTCCAAGTTTCTGAGTTCCGATCACTCAGTTTTGTTTTTCTATTTTAGATTTTATCTTTTCTTTTAGCAGTATTTTAATATCACTTTTTTCTTGCGTCGAAATTTCTTTGAGCCCGGAAAGCACCTGGGAAGAATCCACTTCAATAACAACAAAAGCTCTTTTGTGCTCAGTGTTTTGCCTGGCGGGAAGATAAATTTCCGTGAGAAAATCATAATCCAATGCTTCCGAAACGATCAGCAACAAATCAATATCAACGCTTTTTCTTTTGAAAATATCATAGACTGTGGTTCTGGAACGATGAATGCGCTTGGCAAATTCGGCAACAGACAAATTGCGTTCTTTAACCTTTTGTTCAATGATACGTCCAATAAAAACATTTACCATAACATTGGCTCTCCTCTTAACAAGTTAAATGTAACAACCTCTGGTAAATGTTATATGAGGTATTTTGATTTCAGCAGGAACGAGTTTGATTCCGGTACGTCGCACATTTTTTTGCTATCTTTAAATCATGAAACAACGCATTCTACTTTTTACGGCGCTGCTATACATTTCCGGCTATCGCGCCCATGCCTGTACCAATTTATTGATTACCAAAGGGGCCTCGGCCGACGGTTCCTGTATGATTACCTATGCGGCCGATTCGCACACCCGGTACGGATGCCTGGCCTTTTACCCAGCTGCGCTCTACCCAGCAGGAATGATGATGGATGTCCGGGAATGGGGCACCAACCGATACCTCGGCAAGATACCACAGGCCACGGAAACATACTCAGTGGTAGGAAACATGAACGAACACCAAGTGGTGATCGGGGAAAGTACCTGGGGCGGTCCGTCTTCCCACCGCGATCCGCAGGGGATCGTCGATTACGGGTCCTTGATGTACATTAGCCTGCAACGGGCACGAACAGCCCGCCAGGCAATAGAGGTCTTCACCTCTCTGTCCAACCGGTACGGCTATGCGTCAAGCGGGGAATCCATTTCTTTTGCCGATCCCCACGAAGTCTGGTTCATGGACGTAATCGGGAAAGCGCCCCGGATGGCAAACGGAGAGAATGTCAATAAAGGGATTGTATGGGTGGCCATCCGCCTGCCCGACGGAACCATCTCGGCCCATGCCAACCAGGCCCGGATCCGCCGTTTCCCCCTAAACGATCCGGAGAATTGCCTGTACGCGCCCGATGTGATCGACCATGCGCGAGAAACCGGCCTGTACAGCGGTCCCGACAGCTTATTCAGCTTTGCCGAGGCATACGGTCCAGCAGACGGAGGCACTGTCCGCGGGTGTGATGCCCGAGTGTGGGCCTTTTTCAATAAGCACGGGGCCGAGGATATGGCTCCCTACCTGCCATATGCCCTGGGATACGACCTAAGTTGTCCCCTTCCGCTGTACGTGAAAGCCAAAGAGAAACTTACCGTCAAACAGGTAGCCGACATGATGCGTGACCACTACGAAGGAACCCCCATGGACATGACATGCGACATTGGTGCCGGAGGTCATGACCTTCCCTATCGTTGGCGACCGATGGGTTTTGAAGTAGACGGAAAGCAATATATCAATGAACGGGCCATTGCCACGCAACAAACAGGATTCTGGTTCGTGGGACAATGCCGGTCCCAATGGCCCGATGAAATCGGAGGCATTTTCTGGTTTGCCGTGGACGATGCAGGTACGGCTCCTTTGACTCCCATATACACATCATCTCTGGAAGTGTCACCTCATTACGCCCTGGGACAGGGATCATCCATGTTGCAATATTCGCCCGAATCCATGTTCTGGCTGTGCAACCGCATTGCCCAATTTGCCTACCTGCGCTACAACCAGATAGGAGCCGAAGTTCGGCAGGTCTTGGATGATCACGAGAACACCCGCCTTGCCGAGATTCCTTTGACAGATGCCCGGGCAATGGATCTGTGGAAACGCGATCCCTTGAAAGCCCGCCGGTTTTTGACTGACTACTCCCTGCGAGCCGCCTCTGATCTGTTCAAAAAGTGGCAGGAACTTGATGTTTATCTACTTGTTAAATACATTGATGGCAACATTAAACGCCAAAATCCGGACGGCAGCTTTGCCACCAACGGCCACTCCGACTCCATCCCACCTGCCCCCATGTACGGCGGCTACAACGACCGCTGGAAAGAAGCCGTGGTAAAAGACACCGGCCAACGGCTGCTGGCCCCATAGGTGTAGGCCGTACTCCCGGGGGGGGGGGCGCTTTTTGTTACTTGGCTATATTTTAGACAAATGAATCAAGTGTACGACGCACTCAGTTCTTTGGCTCTTTCCAGAGCCTGGTCTATATGACCGCAGAGCATGTATAATTCTTAAGTTTCGCTCCGGAAAGATAGCAGAGCTGTGTACGGGTACAAGAAAACCAGATAAGCTTTTTATCAATGATATACAGAAAAGGCCACCCTTGGGGGCGGCTTTTTTTACTTCGACCTGTATTCCTTCGGTGATACACCGGTATGATTCTTAAAAAATTTTCCGAAGTGAGATTGGGAAGGAAAATTCAGTTGGTCGCTGATTTGCTGGATCGTTTGGTTCGTCGATTTAAGCAATGCTTTGGCATCCAGTAATACATAGCTGTTGATCCAATCAATAGCGGATTTGCCGGTATTCTCTTTAATTATTTTAGATAGGTACTTGGGGGTTAATGACAGCTTATCGGCATAGAATTTCGTATCGCGGTGTGCTGGATAATGATGTTCTACCAGGTTCAAAAAACGTTCTGCGAGGATGACCCGTTTTGATTTTTTTTCATTTTTCAACGATTTGCTGAATACATTTTCCATTTCAAGATACATTGCCTGAGCCAATAATTCGGCAATTTTAATCCGGTGTATGTGATCCTTTGTCCGGATGATTTGCTGAATGGATGTGAAGAAAGAGAGCATCCTCTTCATATTTTCTGCATTCAGGGGGGTCCATGGCTGCTCTTTCACGGCATTTCTTAAAGTATAAAAATCCTTGATATATATTGCCGTAATGCTCTCAATTGATTTATGAGAAATCAAAATGAAGTAGCCCGTAAACTCTTGGCTGAGGGAGAAGAGTTTGATGATCTGGTACGGCATTACAACCAGGAGTGCCGGTGCTCTCATTGTAAAACTTTTTAGATTGACACTCCCTTTCATCGTTCCTTTCGTACAAATGACGACGATGGTTATATCCACCTTAAAGGGATAGTTGAAGGATAGGTGGATTTGTGGATTTTCAAGTAAAATCAGATTCTCTCCTATTGCATCGGTTTTTTGAAAGTTGATTTCAGACCTCCAATCGAAAAGAGAAATCGCTTGATTCATTGCGCTGTGTTTTATTCAAGTATAGGTAAAATAA
>LUZA01000121.1 GCA_001603455.1 Bacteroidales bacterium Bact_09
ATTTTTCTATATTCGCGGTCTTGTATTTAATCTGTTCATAATTAAATGCTTAATGATTGTCCGGGTGTTTATTTTAATGACGATATGCGGGTTGCTGTCTTGTCTTCCGTTCTGCAGTAATCCGGATTATGTGCATATTCCAGATCCGTTATTTCGGCAGTATTGTCTGGAACAATTTGACTCTGATCAGGACGGGCGCATAAGTTATGAAGAAGCTGCAGATGCGGAAGTAATAGTATGCAGCCACAGGGGGATCTGTTCTCTGGAAGGCATCCAGTATTTTACTTCTTTAAAGGTGCTGGAATGCAATGAAAACCAGCTTACTTCAATAGATCTGAGTGGTAATACGCAGCTGGAACGTCTTTCATGCCGCGACAACAAGCTGACATCCCTTGAACTGAGAGGCAACAAGGAGCTGGTACATCTGATATGCGGAAAAAATCAGTTACGAACGCTCGATCTGAAAACCAACGTCAACCTGGAATACCTCTTGTGCGCGATGAACAGACTTGAATCCCTTGACATAAGTCATTGCAGGAACCTGGTTTTCCTATGGTGCTGGAAAAACAATTTACAGGTGTTGTACCTGGAAGGAAATCCGCAACTTAAGACTTTGAACTGTACTCGGAATTACTTAAAAAAACTCGATATCAATACCAATCGCAATTTGCATTTTGTGGATTGCAGTCAAAATCCCTATCTCAAAGAATTATATACAGCCAAAAGGCAAAAATTCATTGAGATGAAAAAGGACGATCATACAGAATTGCATACCGCAGGTTAATATTCCACACCTTTTCGTGCCTCTATGCCCCGGCTGAAATAATGCTTAACTTCCCGCATCTCGGTTACCAGATCAGCACAAGCAATTAAAGCATCGGGGGCATAACGGCCTGTAATAACAATTTCTGTTTCCGGTGGTGCCAGCTGGATTGTCCGGAGGAATTCCTCCAAAGTAAACAAGTTGTAATACAGAGCAATGCATGCCTCATCCAGAACAACCATTTGATACCTTCCTCCAGGAAGAATTTTTCGTATTTCTTCCAAACCTTCCTTGGCTGCATGCACATCTTCCGATGTGGGGGTGTTATAGATAAAACATTCTCGACCATACTGTTTGACAGTAATGTTTGATATGTTTTTTAGTACGAGAAATTCTGAATACATTTTTCCCTTGACGAATTGAGCAAAAAACACCTTATTGCCGGATCCTGCAGCACGTATAGCCAATCCAAGGGCTGCGGTGGTTTTTCCTTTCCCGTTGCCAGTGTAAAGATGAATCATTTCAGGGTTTTCTGCATCCAGATAATGTCAAACGGAGTTCCCATTTTAGTAATGATTTTCTGGAACCTGCCACATTCCACGAAGCCGTTTTTTTTGTGAAAATCAATGCTTCTCGAGTTCATAGAGGAAATGTTTGCTAAAATGGTCTTAATGCCTACTTTTAAAGCATCCTCCTCAAGTCTTTTCAAAGCTTTTGTCCCGAGTCCTTTTCCGGTATGTTGGGGAGAGATGAAATAAGAAATCTCGGCACATTCCTTAAAAGTAGGGAAGGGATTGTAGGCGTGAAGCAGACAAAACCCTACGATCTTGTCATTTTCCTTGATCACGTAGGCAGGATAACATTTGGTCATGTCCAGAAATTTTTCATAGTACTCATAAGGGAGTACATCATCCGGATAGGCAGCCAGACTGTTGTTTACGTAATAATTGTATATGTCCATCACAGCCTCCTTGTGCTCGAAAGACATGGTTTCAAAGGTTACATTCATAGATTAGTGTGTTTTATATTTGCAAGAAAAAAACTAAAAGTAACAATCATCTGAAGTTCCGGAGCGCAACAGAATATTGATCTCTCCAAAGACCCAATTGTTGCCAACAAGCCCCCGGACTACAGCCGGGAACAGGGAATTTACTTCCCATGTTAACGGATCCGGATATGCAGTTTATCTCAGATTACCGCAGTGAATGTATACCCACAGAACGAGTCTTATTTACCTGCAGGTCCATTATACTCAGATTTACCAAAACCAAGGATGGGGAAAAATATCCATGGAAGTAGTATCAACCCGATAGTAAAATCTGTCCTTTTGCCAAAGCTTTTCGCCAACAGATTGAGTACCCAGATCAGGAAAACGATATTTACAAACGGGATGATCATCAACAATATCCACCACCAGGGTTTCCCAATTATCTGCAACCAGACAAGGATGTTATACACAGGGATGATGCATGCCCAGACCGGTTTGCCGGCTTTTTTGAAAATGAACCAGTAAGCAACGATCAACAGTGCCGAGATATACCAGCCGATTATTACCCCAAAAATTATTAAGGGCAAAATAAAGAAGTACTCGGGATTCAGGCACTCCAGATTTTCAATAAAACATTCCATAGCTTTACTTTTTAAGTGATTAATACTTTAATGAGGCTCGGAAAGGTCCCATCTTCAATGCATCCCGCACTGCTTCTTCTGTTGTGAGGAAGGACATATTAAACTGGGACAGGGCTTTTCGGTTTGAATAAAAATTGTTGACACAAAGGATTTTCATATTATTGTATGAAATAGGAGTCCGGACACCAATAAACCTCAACAAGTTTCCGGAAAGGCCAACAACTAATAACAGCAGTCTTGGAAGGGGAATCATAATGGGCTGGTTGCCGGTAAGACGCGAGATGATCTGAAAAAAATCCCGATATAATAGGTTCTCGTTGGCCATCAGGTACTTTTCTCCCACAGCTCCGTCTTCGAGTGCATAGACAACACCCCGAGCCACATCGCCGGCATGAACGAAATTTTTCCCGCCAGGGGGATAAAAAACCACCTTCCTGTTAAGTGCAATATTGATGATCCGGCCTGAAGACGGTTTGTAATCGTACGGCCCGATCATGAAAGTGGGACTGACTGTCACCACGTCCAGACCATCTGTTGCTGCCGCGTCAATTAATTCCTGCGTCTTAAGTTTGCTCAGGGCGTATAGGCAACGGGTAAAGGGATATTTGGGCGGAATCTGTTCATCTCCGGGTTCCTGCCTTGAACCATAACCGAATGTATTGGCCGTTCCAACGTAGACCAGACGTTTGATATTGAATTCCCTGCAGATGTCCAGTATGTTTTTTGTCCCCATATGATTCACCGGATCGTAATCCGAAAGTTTCAGGTGAGTTTGCGATGTATTGGCAGCCGCATGCACGATCAGATCACAGTCTTTTGCCGCCATATGCAATGCCTTGTAGTCCCTGATGTCTCCTGTGACTAGTTCCAATTGAGGGTGGGTGTAATCGATGAACTTCCGTTTGTCACGGACCAGGGCCTTCACGGCATAATCCCTTTTGAGCAGTTCCAATACAACGTTGGTGCCCAGGAGCCCGTTTGCGCCGGTAACCAGTACGGTTTTCATGAGGTTGTATTGTGTTTGTTATCCTGCAAGGTGTTGCAGACATCAGCTATTTCTCTTCTGGCGACTAGCTGATTGATGTTTGCCGACAGTTCCGATGCAAAAACCTTTCCCAGACCGTGTGCAGTACCGGTCACTAAACAATAGCTGTCCTGGGGTATAGCATACATAGTCCGAAATATACAAAAAAAATGCGTGTAATGTACTCCTGATGTGTCAGGAATGTATCGCGCCAAGGATCAATAAAGCACTTATATGTGCTATCAACAGAATAGAGATTGACCGGTATTTCATATAAAAATAACCAAAAACGATACCTGTCAGAAAAGGTATCAGCATGTTAAGCCATGTGCCGTACGTGTAA
>LUZA01000122.1 GCA_001603455.1 Bacteroidales bacterium Bact_09
CGGCAAGCGTCAGATGTGTATAAGAGACAGTCGATACTCTTTACATGAGGTATTTTTACAAACAATTTGTTTTTTTGCTCCTTCACCTGAAAATTTCCAGGATGTGATGATATGTATTTCAAAATATTTGCAAAAAGCTCAGTCCTGTAATAGTCAGATTGCGGATCTGAAATGAAATATGCAAGCATTATGCCGTTTTTCAACACAATACGCTCAAACCCCGCCTGCACTGCCAGCCGCCTCAGTCTCACGACATAGCCCAATTGACGGAAAGGTTCCGGAATAGGTCCAAAACGGTCTTCCAGCGATGTGAAAAATTCCTGCAAACGGCTTTCTTCTTTCATGTTATCCAATTCCTTATAAAGGCGTATTTTTTCCGATACCTGCGATATGTATTCGTCAGGGATCATTACCTCCAGATCTGTTTCGATCGTACAATCAGAAACAAAAGAAGTGGTAAATGACGGCACCGGCGTGGTCCGGAACAGCGCGGGGGTATCCTGATTTAATTCGGCGAAGGCTTCTTCCAGAATACGTTGGTACGTTTCAAAACCCATCTCGGCTATAAACCCGCTCTGTTCTCCTCCCAGCAGGTTTCCTGCCCCGCGTATATCCAGGTCCTGCATGGCGATGTTGAATCCGCTCCCCAGTTCTGTAAAGGATTCCAATGCTTTCAATCTTCGGTTGGCGTCTTCAGTCAGGCTGGTGTCCCGTGGCACCAGAAGATAACAATAGGCCTTGCGGTTGGAACGCCCCACCCGGCCCCTCATCTGATGCAGGTCACTTAGTCCAAAGCGGTGGGCGCGGTTGATGATGATCGTATTGGCATTGGGTATGTCAATCCCGTTTTCAATAATGGAGGTGGCAAGCAACAGATCATAATCTCCGCAAATGAAATCGAGCAGGACTTTTTCCATGGTTTTGGGTGGTATTTGTCCATGACCTGTGGCGATCCTTAGCCCGGGGCGTATCTTGCGAAGCATGTCGGCCACAGCTTCTATGTCCGTGATCCTGTTATGAATAAAGAAAATCTGCCCACCCCTGTCCAGTTCCCTGTCTATTGCCTCGCGTATGATATCGTCATCAAATATCTGAATCTCAGTATGTATGGGAAGTCTGTTGGACGGAGGTGTTTGTATAATGGAAAGATCCCTTGCTCCCATCAGTGAAAACTGGAGTGTGCGTGGTATGGGAGTCGCGGTCATGGTTAACGTATCTATATTGATTTTCATGAGTTTAAGTTTTTCCTTCGCGGCAACCCCAAACTTTTGCTCCTCATCTATGATAAGCAGTCCCAGGTCCTTGAATTGTACATCTTTATTGAGAAGCCTGTGTGTGCCTATAATAATATCTATAGTCCCTTCCCGGAGTTTTCTGAGAATTTCTTTTGTCTGCGCGGGTGTCTTAAGCCTGGAAATGAAATCGATCTTTACGGGGAAATCAGCAAGTCGTTCGGAAATCGTATGGTAGTGCTGTAGTGCCAGTATGGTGGTGGGTACCAGGAATGCGGCCTGTTTCCCGTCCGTCACGGCCTTGAAGGCTGCGCGAATGGCAATCTCTGTTTTTCCGAACCCCACATCGCCACATATGAGACGGTCCATAGGATATGGCTTTTCCATATCGCTCTTTACCTGTTGTGTGGCCAAAAGCTGGTCTGGGGTATCTTCAAAAAGAAACGAGGCTTCCAGCTGGTTTTGCAGATAGGTATCCTGAGAAAATGCAAAACCTTTAGTGGCAAGTCTTTGAGAATAAAGATTTATCAGGTCCCTAGCAATATCCTTGACTTTTTTCTTTGTTTGCTGTTTTATCCTGTTCCAAGCTCCCGAGCCGAGTTTGTAAATCCTGGGAGGAGCACTATCCTTGCTTTTATACCTGGCAATCCTGTGCAATCCGTGGATGTTGACATATAACACGTCATTGTCACGGTATATAAGTTTGACTGCTTCCTGTACCTTGCCGTTAATGTTCGTTTTAACGAGTCCTCCGAAAACGCCTACCCCGTGATCAATGTGAACCACATAATCCCCGACCTTGAACCCTGTAAGGTCGTTTACTGTGATCCGTTCGCTTTTTAGGACAGACCGTTTGAGGTAGACCCTGTGGATCCTCTGGAAAAGCTGATGATCCGTATAATAGCATATCTTGTTCAGGTGATCTGAAAATCCTTCGTGCAGAGAAACTTTTTTGTATTTCACAAAAGGCCGGGGACAGTTAAGACTATGAAATACCTCCTCCAGCCTCCTTATCTGGGCCTGGTTCTCACTTAAAATGAAAACCTGGTACCCCATATCTTTTCTTTTATGGATATCATTCACAAGAAGCACAAAATTCTTATTGAACGATGGTTGTGGCGTGGTGTCGTATCGTACGGCCGGTCCTTCCTGTAACAGAGGATACATGGCAATTTGAGGTATTTCCGGAGGAATTTCCCGGAATGTTTCCAAAAAAGACCAGACCAGTGTATCCGGAGCTATAACCGGAAGCAACGATTCATTTCCCTGCAACCGTGGTGTTATGGATATTACCTGACGCTCTTCTACAGATAATTGTGAATTCTGATCAAAGATCCGGATATTCTCTATTCTATCCCCAAAAAAATTGATCCGGAACGGCCGGTTCTCCGAATAGGAAAAAACGTCAATAATACTTCCCCTTATGGCAAATTGTCCCGGTTCGCTCACAAAATCGGTTTTTTCAAATCCGGTCTTAAAAAGATATTCTTTAATGTCCTGATGTGATAAAGAAATCCCCGTTTCCAGATCCAGGGATTCCGACTCCAGGAAATCCACGGCCGGAATGCCTTCTTTTAACGCTTTGGGATAAGTGACAAGGATTATATCCTCTCTTTGCCTGTAATATTGTGCTACTGCACGCAGTGCAGTTATCCTTTGTACCTGAAATGATTCATCGTCTCTGGCTGTTTTACCTGTTCCCCTGTAAGAAGCAGGGAACAAATAAACATGTTCGTAACCCAGCAGTACGGTAAGGTCCGCAACAGCATAGGAAGCTTCGGTAGAATCATCCTTTATTAGTACATGTATTTTCCCTGGTCTTTTTTTAAAAAGCGATGCGACCGGAAAATAGACAGCCGATCCGGCGAGTCCGCGTAACGAAAGAATGCCGGGATATGTTTTTGATGGTGAATCTTTAATAAATTGCCAGATTTCCCTTACATCAAAGTCTGTCATATACCTCTTCTATCATGGGACAGATTTCTGCATATAACTCTGCCACACGTTTTTTAGTCAGCTTATTCCCTGTCTGATCTTCTCTTTCCAGGGTTTGAATAAGTGCTCTGTACTTTTCAAAAAGTATCTTTTCCAAACAGGCAAGTTGCTGCATAAAACCTGTTCCTTGCTGGTTATAGATTAGTGTAAAATGCATATAGCGCTGTCCGTTGCCCCTCTGTACGGGAAAGACAAGGTGTTTAAGCCTTACTGCCTTTTCACACAATGAGGATCTGTTGTTTTCTCCTTGTCCTAAAAGCAGGTAAGGTTGATCTTTTTCCATCCTGACCCACAAGGGTATGCATATTCCGGCCGGAGGATATCCCATAACGGTCCACATGATTGTATTGAGCGGATCTTCTCCCTTCCTGATTCCTTCTATTACTATGGAACAAGTACTGGAACGGCGTGGTATGAAATCCTGGTCTATAAACCATCCATTGGCTTTTTCGGGAGAAAAATCGGGATCACGCAGATCTATGCCTAAAAAGGCATGATAAAATGATCGTGAAACATGGGAAAAAATCCATTCAGGCGTAAAACCGGATACGGACGATTTTTGCAGGAAGAGTTCACTTGCTGTCTGATAACGCATATATCCCATTCCTTCATCCCTCCTGCCGGTATACGAAAAATTGGTATATATCAGGTATCCGTGGGGCGCAATAACCGGATCATTTACATCTATTTTTACCCAGGAATGGTTATTGACTTCATAGTAAGCGGCTCCTCCCTGCGCATCTATTATTCCAAAATTGGCTTCCACCCTCATAGGCCTTGACAGGGTATCGAGCATTTTTTCAAAGTCCTGTAAACTGGCACATAATTCCAGTGCCCTGTACATAAGCGCTCCTTCCTGATCCATTTCCTTTACCTGGTCATCTTTTAAATTGTAGGAAGCCGTGTTCATAATGGAAAAACCGGCATTATTGGTTCCTGTCCAAGCAATTCCTCCCTTATCGGTGGCATCTGTAAGGGCTAAAAATGCATATTTTCCGGTATTGAAATATTCTATCCGGTTTTGTTCTTGTCCCGTATCTCTATGTTTCCATAAAAGAGGCCTTCCGTTTGCCGTTACCCTGCCTGTTATAATAGCTGATGTGCATGCCAATGCATTATTGGATAATAAAACAAATACAAGGACTAAAACGGTTAAAAAAAATCTTTTTTGATTCATAATTTTATTTTTAAAACAAGGATGTGGTATCTTCCGGCAATACTCCCAGATGTTCGTAAGCAAGCTGGGTTGCTTCCCTTCCCC
>LUZA01000123.1 GCA_001603455.1 Bacteroidales bacterium Bact_09
ATTTTGCAGGACTCCTGATATATTATTTAATAATTCAATAATGAAAAAAATATTTACCATCGTTATTTTGCCCTTGATTATCATCGCTTTGGGCTATCTTATCATCAAAAGCCTAACGGCTCCCATCAATTTCGAAAAAGAACGCAAATTCCGTGAAACATTGGCTATTGAGCGATTAAAAGATATTCGCACCCTCCAGACTACCTACAAAACTGAATTCGGCAAATATGCCGATAGTTTTGATACACTGGAAAATTTTTACAACAACGGCTATATTACGATCATCAGGCAGATTGGGTCATTCGACGATTCCGTTGCCGTGGCACAGGGGCGTGTTTTCCGTGACAGTATGGAAATGGCTGTCAGGGATACCCTTCTAAAACGTTCCGGTTTTGTGATCGATTCACTTCGTTGGGTACCGCTGGTAAAAAAAGAATTTGAACTAAGGGCGGTGGTTAAAAAAGTATCAGGTGTTGACGTGCCCTTGTTTGAAGCATGTACACCCTTTAATGTATTACTCAATGGACTGGATCGTCAGTTGATAGTCAACCTGAACGAAGAACGCAAAATCACCAATCGTTATCCCGGTTTGAAAGTGGGCAGCATTGACCAACCCAACAACAACGCGGGTAACTGGGAATAATAAAATGTCTGCGAATATCAAAATACCGCAGACACACCACAGATTGTCCATTCATATTGGTGTGAATGGACTTTCTTATGTTGTAGAAGACTCCCAAACGAACGATTGTCTTTTATGGAATAACCACACCTATTCATTTCCCGGGAACGATTATAATGAGTGGGCAAAGGAAGTGGGACATGTCTTCAAACAAGAAGAAATACTTCAAAAACGTTTTGTCCGTTGCGATGTTATGATAGACACGCACAGGCACACACTCATACCGACCTCGATATTCAAGGCAGAACAAGCCATAGAAGTGCTTAACCAACTTTTTGACGTTGCCTATCTGGACGAAGTTAATTATTCAGCTATAGATGCAATTCAGGCTACCTGCATCTATGCACTCCCCGCACCTGTCAACGCCACTGTTTTCAAACACCAGCACAAAGCCAGATTCTATGCCTCGGTCATACCTTTGCTGCATTTTACCATGGCGCATAAGGAATTTTCCAGGGCTCTGTTGCATTATGCAGATTCTCATATAGACCTTGTCCTGATGCAGGGAGAAAGGCTTTTACTGTGTAATTCTTATGCTGTCGATCGTTTCAGCACTGCAATGTATTTCCTGTGTTTTGCCCTCAAACAATGGCAACTCAATCCCAGAAGCCTGAACTTGTATATAAGCGGTCCGTTCAAACCGGCACACATCAGGCAACTATGCACGTTCTTCCCCTCGGTAACCGTGGCCACATCAGCAACCGACCTTTTCCCGACCGAGATTCTTAATTTGCAATATGGACCACATTTTTTCCCGGTATGCGCATCATCAGTGGAAGCCTGAAAGGTCGCAACATACTGCCGCCTAAATCATTCGAGGCACGTCCGACAACTGATTTTGCGAAAGAAGGCCTGTTCAATATATTGGAACACACCTGTGATCTTTCCAAGGTATCGATCCTGGACCTGTTTGCCGGGAGCGGAGGTATATCACTTGAATTTGTCTCCAGGGGCTGTCCTTTTGCAACCTGTGTGGAAATGAATCCGGCACATGCTCGTTTTATAAGGGATACGGTTGCCGCCCTGGATGTCGCTTCCCGCATCCGGGTAGTCCGTCATAATGTATTCGATTTCCTGAAGATCTGCACCCGGAAATACAATATCATATTTGCCGATCCCCCTTACGATCTTCCCGATCTTGGGAGCATTCCCCAGAAGATAATGAATGCGGGCATTCTGGAAGAAGATGGTTTGTTGATCCTGGAACATCCATCGGGATTTTCATTTTCCGGCTTACAATATTTTATGAAAGAAAAAAAATACGGAAACGTACACTTCAGTTTTTTTGCATATTCAAAAACAATCCCTACATTTGCACTCCCAAACAATCAGGGTCCGGTAGTTCAGCC
>LUZA01000010.1 GCA_001603455.1 Bacteroidales bacterium Bact_09
TTACAGTTAAGCTGCAAAATTTCACCGCTGACTTACAAAGCCGCCTACGCACCCTTTAAACCCAATAAATCCGGATAACGCTCGCATCCTCCGTATTACCGCGGCTGCTGGCACGGAGTTAGCCGATGCTTATTCATACGGTACTCTCATCAGTCTACGCGTAGACCTTATTGCTCCCGTATAAAAGCAGTTTACAACCCATAGGGCCGTCTTCCTGCACGCGGCATGGCTGGATCAGATTTCCATCCATTGTCCAATATCCCTCACTGCTGCCTCCCGTAGGAGTCTGGGCCGTGTCTCAGTCCCAGTGTGGGGGATCTTCCTCTCAGAACCCCTAGACATCATTGCCATGGTGGGCCGTTACCCCTCCATCTAGCTAATGTCACGCGAGCCAATCCTATACCACCGAAGCTTTAAAATAAACAAGATGCCTTATCTATTTCCTATGGGATATTAGACCAAGTTTCCCTGGCTTATCCCCCTGTATAGGGTATGTTGCTCACGCGTTACGCACCCTTCCGCCGGTCGCCATCACCCATTGCTGGGTATGCTGCCCCTCGACTTGCATGTGTTAAGCCTGCCGCTAGCGTTCATCCTGAGCCAGGATCAAACTCTTCATTGTATATTTTTTTTATAATGTTTGCTCGTCCTGCTACTCTTCTTTTTATTCCTTTTTCGGAATTAACGCTCTACTCTTTATTGTACTACTTAAATTGTACTTCTTCTTTCAATATGTCAATGAGCTTTTTCTCTTTCCCCCTTCTCTTCCGAAAGGGGCTGCAAAGATAAGGGTTTTATTTTTTCTTCTCCAAATATTCCTGCAAATATTTTTACTTTTTCCCTTCTTTTTTTGTTATTTCACACAAAATCAGCGAGAAAATTTTCACAAAAATAATGCCTATATTTGCTGCTCAGATTCAAATAACGAGATTCCTTGTATGCAAAAAAAAATCCTGGTGGTGATTCCCACCTATAACGAGATTGAGAATGCGGAAAAGATTGTCAGAAAAGTATTTTCCCTGGAAGACGGATTTCATATACTTATAGTTGACGACGGATCACCCGACGGTACTGCAGAGGTAATCAGAAGATTGCAGCCCGAGTTTCCCGGATGTTTGCACATGCTGGAAAGAAAAGGAAAACTGGGACTGGGAACGGCATACATTACCGGCTTTAAGTGGGGCCTTGAGAACGGCTACGATTATATAATAGAAATGGATGCCGATTTCTCGCACAATCCCGATGACCTGCCCCGCCTTTACCGGGCATGTGAACTGGGAGCAGATACCTCTATCGGCTCCAGATACTGTAAGGGCATTAGCGTTATCAACTGGCCCATTGGACGCGTAATTATGTCTTATTACGCATCGACCTTTGTGCGGACCGTCCTTGGAATGCCTGTGTATGACTGTACAGCCGGATTCATTTGCTACCGGAGAAAAGTGCTCGAAGCTATTGCTCTTGAGAATATACGAATGAAAGGCTACGGGTTCCAGATAGAAATGAAATACAACGCGTACAAGCTGGGCTTCAAGGTGGTTGAAGTCCCCATCATTTTTGTAGACAGGACCGAAGGCACATCCAAAATGAGCAGCGGCATTTTTGGCGAGGCATTCTGGGGCGTGATAAAGATGCGTTTCCGTAAAATCCGGCGTGGTAATCAGAACATATAATGCGCACACTTATTACCAATGTAACAATGGTTAACGAAGGCGTTTGTTTTAACGGATGCCTTCTCATAAATGATCTCTATATAGAGAAAATATTTCAGGAACCCGAGGCTCTGGAAAACGCACGGCTTTTTTCCCCGGAACCCGATGTGACGGTAGACGGGACCGGTTTGATCCTTATTCCTGGAGTTATTGACGACCAGGTCCATTTCCGTGAACCGGGACAACCGGCCAAAGGCTCCATTAAGCAGGAAAGCCGGGCAGCTCTGCTTGGAGGCGTCACTTCCTTTATGGATATGCCCAACAACAATCCGCCGGCAATAACGGCTGCTTTGTTGAAAGAAAAATATTCCAGGGCAGCCCGGACCTCGTATATAAATTACGGTTTCTACCTGGGCGCTACAAACGGGAATGCGGGGGAAGTAACCGCTTCGCCCCCCACGGGCTGCGGACTTAAAATTTTTATGGGTTCCTCCACAGGAAATATGCTGGTAGACGATCCCATTGCACTTGAAACATTTTTCAGGGACTACAAAGGGATCATTGCTACACATTGTGAAGAAGAAACGATAATCCGTCATAACCTGCAGCAGGCTAAGGAGCAATACGGAGAACACATTCCCGTTAAAATGCACCCGATAATCAGAAGCCGTGAAGCCTGCATTGCCTCTACGCGGAAAGCAATTGAGCTGGCTACCCGGTTTGGTACCCGCCTGCACATTTTACATATTTCCACCAAAGAAGAGGTGGCATTAATCCAGGAGGCAGCCATACGGAATCCGCAAATCACCGGTGAAGTCTGCGTACATCATTTATGGTTTTCAGACGGGGATTACACTAAAATGGGCAACCTAATCAAATGCAATCCGGCCATTAAAACCATGGAAGATCGCGAAGCACTCAGACAGGCAGTGGCAAGAGGAATTATCGGGGTCATCGGTTCGGACCATGCGCCGCATACATTAGAAGAGAAACAGGCTCCTTACCTGAATGCCCCATCGGGATTGCCTCTTGTTCAACACTCACTGCAAATGATGCTTGAGTTATACGATAAAGGTCTGTTTACACTACCCCGGATAGTGGAAGGACTTTGCCACGGTCCGGCAAGAGTTTTCGGACTTAGCCGGAGAGGTTTCTTAAAGGAAGGATACTTTGCCGATCTGGTTTTGATTGACCCTGCGCATGGTATGACTGTTACCAAAGAATCCCTGGCATATACCTGCGGGTGGAGTCCGCTGGAAGGTCATATTTTTTCCAATACTATAAAGAGCGTATACATTAACGGCCAGCTGGCTGCAGAAAACTCCCGGATATCCCGCAAA
>LUZA01000124.1 GCA_001603455.1 Bacteroidales bacterium Bact_09
CCGGATTGCGTTAATTTGGACCGGAATAATTTAGAAATTCTATAAAAAAAGGCTGTTCTCTATATAGAGAGTGCAGCCTTTGTTTGGTTTGCGAGGGAGACACGCTCCCATCGCCTTGTCAGCTATTTCCGGAGATTGAGCGTTTTTACGATATTACGGTACCGCTCAATGTCGTTTGCCTTAAGGTAATCCAGCAGGCGGCGACGTTTACCTACCAAACGGAGCAATGCACGCTGTGTGCCGTAGTCCTTTTTGTTGGACTTCATATGTTCAGTAAGATGGGCGATACGGTAAGAAAATAAGGCGATCTGACTTTCTGCAGATCCCGTATCCTTATTAGACGTTCCGTACTGTCCGAAAATCTCTTGCTTTTTCTGGGCATTTAAATAATCGGCCATTTGTTAGCAATTGATTTTAAGTTATTAATAAAAATTTTACCCCAAACAGGGCTGCAAAGATATACGTTTTTTTCTATATAACACGATCGAAACAGCAAATTCTTCTTAAAAGTTCACCTGTTCATTCACCTACAACCAGCGTCCGCCCGGGGGAAAAACTCCTGTATACCGGTGCATAAAGCGATTGAACGCGCAAGCTCCCTTGGTTGAAAACGCCCTGTTGTGTTACATAAAAACGCTCTTCGATTACATGCCCTCCCGTTGCCAGGTTCTGGAAAAAATACTGTGTGGCACTCAGGTTCACTTCCCGAAACCACGAACATGTGTCGTTCCACTGATATTCCGATATTTCCGATTCAGGGATCAAACATGCAGCACGCGAGGCTTTCAGGTGAACAAAACTCAGGTCCCTGTCATTTTTCAGATAATAACGTGCCACTATCCGTTCCCCCCTGCGGAGGGTGACACCCTCCGCAAGGGGGCGATTGTCCGCAGCAGAAAAAAATGAGCGGCTGACTTCAAGACCATTGGCGTATGGCTGCATTTGCGATACATCCTCCAGGGTCTGTTCGTACAGACTTACATAGAGCAGGGCCCCGGAACGGTTCCTGACCGTATAGGTGGTTCCCCTGCGGATTGTCTCATATTGCGGCAGCTCTTCCGTCGACCCACCCCCATAATGCAACAAAGTATAGATCACATCGGTCGTACTTTCGTGCGAAGACCAGATGCTGTTCTGTTTTCGGTCAAGGATCCAGCGGATGATCCCGTTACGCATTTGCGGTTCATGGGCAAAGATCCGCAACAACAGGGCATGAGCCTTCATCTCTGAGTTCATGAGCCCGTCGTAAGGTACCGCATTGGGGAAGTAACAACCGGTTGCAGGATCACATATGGCCAATTCCTTGAGCGATGCAAGCAATGCTTTGAGGGCACTGGTTTTGCCCCACCGTTGCAGGATTATAGCAAGGTAAGCCTTATCCATTACACTAGCTCCCTTCCAGGCTTCTTCCGGCCTGGCGGCCAGTTGGGTGGCGATCTTACTGATTACGCCCGCATAAGGGATATCCGGAAAGGCAGAGCGGACGTAAAAATACGCGGTAACGTCTGCGGAAAAATTCTTAATATCATTCTTTTCTATATGTTCAGCAAAGAGACTGTCCATATAACTGACCGCTTTTCTTACCATTGGAATAAGCTGATCATCCTCCGGGGGGATAACACCCATCCCGGTCATCTCCCCCATTTTTTCCAAAAAATGGAGCGTCAGGGTATAGGAACTTTGCATTCCGGGAAACCAGGAGAATCCCCCGTCATGCCTTTGCAGTGAGCGGAACTGTTCCATTGCCTTGTGATTGAATGCACTGATGTATCCTGGTTCTGCCATGCGGAGCAACCGGGCGATCCGTTCGGCTTCTCTGCCGGGATAATCTGTCCAGGGCGTTTCCTCGGTCAGGATCTCTCCGATTATCCGGTCATTTTTATCCAAGGCCGAGGCTTGTCCTGCGGGATTTTGCCTGAGCGAGGCCAGGATGTTTGGGTATCGCTTCAGGAGCCAGGCTCCCGTGTTGTTGGCATAAAAAGCGGCCACCCATTGCGTCAGATTATAACCCGAAGGTTCACATAGCGCGGGAAGCGCATTAAAGGCAGACACCAGAGGCGTGCTTACGTCCAGTTGTTCTCTTGATTTTTGATCTTTTTTGACAAGGGTTACCAGGCCGTTCCCCTGAAGGATCCTGGTCTGTGCCCTGGTGACCTGTTCCTTCAGTGACAGGATAGGAATGGTATGTCTTTCTGCATCATTGTATCCGGGGCTTACGAACCCCGCCGTAATGGTTGTGAGTGGAACTTGTCCGGCTTCAACGGCCGGGGTCTGGTAATTCCACCGGAACAACACGCGCCCGGAAGGGAGCAGGGTTGCTGTCCTATAGCCGGGTTGACCGTTCCCGATGGTCAGGTACGCGTTGCCCTTCACAGTTGAAGGTGTCAGGTTGACGACCGCTGCAGTCAGGGCAATCCGGTCTTTTTCCCTCAGGAATGCCGGGAAAGATGGCATGGCCATAACTTCTTTTCTGACAAGCAGTGTTTCTTCTGCCGTTGCGCTTTTCCCATCCGGGGTATGGGCCAGGACAAGGATGCGGAATGTGCTTAGAAGTCCGTTGGTCATGAAACCAACGGGGACAAGTCCCGTACTGTCGGGTTGCAGATGGGGCAGAAAAGCCAGTGTTTCCTCAAAATCATTCCGTATGACCGGCATTTCTTCCGGTATTGCGGGACTTGAATTCCTTTCTGCGGTATCATTTTCAATTTTCAGCATTTCTATGCTTGCATCATCTTTTCCGGCTGCATAGTACAATCCCGGGACAAGTATCCCTCGGACCCCGGGAGCACTCTGTTGCATGAAATAATGTCTTATCGCCGGCATGGGCATATAAGGTGCACGGGCAGGAAAGTATTCAAAACTGTTGGGGGACAAACGGTCGGTGCTTTTGTTGAAGATGCTGACCAACACCTCGGCTTTTTCCTTTGCAGGATATTTCAGGGCGAATGATTCCCTGGAATAGGGTCCGGTGATTTTGCGCATTGAAACAAATTCAAGACCCGGTCCGGTATCAGGGTCAGTCTCCCACGTATGTCTGTGTTCATGGTATATACCGTCCCTTACCGCAACCAGTCTCAATTCCAGCGGGAATCGGATCTTGGTGTTATCTTCCAAAGAAAAGAGTTGCATGCCGGGTTGCAGGTGCAGGTGTTCCTTTTTGATCAGAACCCCGGAGACATACCACTCTGCCAGGGCATATAGCGGTTCTTTTACTGTTCCCAGTAAGAATGCCGGATCAGCTGTTCCGAGCGGGCAGAAAAAAACGGCGGTGTCTGCTGGACTGATCGTATCGCAGATGCTCAGCAACCAGAATGATTCAGTGGTCCGGGGCGCTCCTTCCAGCTCCAGGATGATATCCCATTGACCGGATCCCATAGAAGACCAGGGCGGCTGGTAAGTATCTTTCCCGGTAAACGACCCGGTATATAATAGAATCCCGTTGCGCACCAGGTTGTAGCGTCCCCTTACTTCCTGTTTAAAACCCAGATTGTTCTGCACTTCTATGGCCAGAGAAGGTCCTGTTTCCAGGACAAGTATGCGATTATGAATATCGCCTTTGGCGTTTCTGAAGCGGGGACGTACGGTATAACGGTATTCGCTGATCGGGAAACAAGTTTGTTTCTGATGTGTTTCTCCGGTCAGGTCAATGGCCGTAAGGTGCATTTCCAGAATGGTCCCGGGAATGATCTTTTCAGGCGGTCTTACTGTAGGAAATCCAAAGCGGAACGCTCCATTCCCATCTGTGTACAACGTGTCTGAAAAAAGAGGTGGCTCAGATTCCATGTCCACGCCGGAGAACCCGCGAGAGGGCCTGAAATAATTCCGCTGGTACACCTGACAGGTTACTGTAATACCGCCCAGGGGAAATCCCGCATAGTTGGTCACCACTCCTTCCTGGATTATCGTATCCCCAAAGGCATATGGTTGCTTGACGGGATGCAGGTCAAAGGCAAAGGATGGTCTGGTGTATTCTTCAATATGGAACCAAGCCGAGGCTCCCTGGATGGTAATGCTGTGCGCCCCGTTCAGACCGATTCTCCTGGCCAGAAAATATCCGCTAAACGACCCGAATTCATTGGTCCGAACATCAAGATAATCCAGGGTATCGCGATAATTGTCATTGTTTCTCAATACCACACAATAATCCTTTCCCGTGACCGGCTCACTCTTTCCGTGCTCATAGCGCGTGACTATGCCCTTGAAAAAAATGGTATCCTCTTTTCTGTAAAGTTTTCTGTCTGTAAAGAGGGCGGCAGAAAGGGCCTGGCCGGAGGATTGCCCATAACTGAAGTCCCAGGGTTGAACGGTAATGGGCATTGAAAAAGTATCCAAGACAGCAGGTTTGTCCGTGGGAACGCACAGACGGAACGAATCTCCCGTTCTCACATCCAGTGGTGTAAATCCGTCCAGGGTAAGGGAGAAAGGGCTCCGGCCCTGGTTCAGGAACCTGACCTCTGTGGTTTCCAGGGGTTGGCCCGATTTCAGATCTGTGGCGTACACATATGCTGTATCGTTGGATGTGCGGAACATCGAGGCCACTCTTCCGGCATAGAAAGGAACATCGCTGCAAATTTTTCCCTTTTTTACACTCAGGGTATAAGTCCCGGCTTCCGGTGCCTTGAAAATAATGGTATCGGATACTGTCTTGTAAACCAAAGCAGGCAGGTTGCGATACGTGGTGCTGAAAATCCTTTTTCCCCGGTCATCCCTGATCTGCAGGCTATAGCGTCCCAGGTTCCTGCGGGTTACCACAACAGAAGTCTGAGACAGCGGGTAGATTTGCTGTTTTATGGTTGCTCTCAGCGAGGGTTCTGTCAGACAGTCCATCATATCCCCGAGTTCTTTCCTTACACGGCTCTTCCTGAAACTACGATATGTTTGCCGGCATAGCTTCAGTGCCTCGTCATATTTATCTTCTCCTGTCAGGAGCCTGATCTTCTCCAGATAAACATGCGATATGGGTTCTGTTTGCGGAAATTCACCAATCAGGGAATCCAGTCCGGCCATCCGTTGCCAAGGGGATGACGAAAGCGACAGGGTATGGAGAAACCTTGCAGCAATAAGATTATGGGGAACATTGCCCCGGCCCTTTTCCAGTAACTTTGTTAACGTGGCATAATCCTTCAGCACAAAAAGCGCCAGTTCATATAAGTCTTTGCAGGGATATACCAGGGGTCCGTCTAGCATGAGATATTGGTAATTCAGGGCAGGGATCCCGGATATTTCTTCTTCGCTGTCAAGCAATTGCATGCCATAGATCTGCCGGCTTTCCGGGAACCGCGTATGCATGAACAAATGGTGTACGGTACGTCCTTCGGCACTTGTTCCAAAAAGTGAAGCATATGATACACAGGTGCGAAGAACACGTGGCCGGGCATGCCGATCTATGGCCATTTCCATCATTATCATGCTGTCCATCAGAGAGATCATCTTTGGATAATCCCTTCTGGCCGCCTCCACCCGGAAAGCTTCCTGCATCCGGGCAAGCGATGTGGCCGGATAGTCCGTATTCTGCCCTGTTGTCCGTACAGGTATAAACAACAGCAGTAAGAGGACCCTTTTCATAACTGTTATAATCCAAGTATATCTTTTGGATGCCTGAGGTAATACGTGGCAGGAATGTTTTTTCCGTTTCGGGTTCCCCATAAAGCAAACGCAAAAGCTGTTCCTGCTGCATAAGCGCATTGCTGGTCGTAAGATGTATCGCCCACAAAAAGCACTTTTGCCCGGTCTGCCCCGGTACGGGAAAGAAAGGCGAGCATGGGATCGGGGGCCGGTTTGGGGGCGGGAGTATCTTCGGCACAGATGGTTGCCGTAAATAAATGCATCCAGAGGGCCATGTGGTGGTCCGATTCCAACTCTGCACGGTTGCGTGAAGTAACCACCCCCATGACAACACCTTTTTTATGGAGGATTTGCAGGGTTTCCTCAATACCTTCAAAAGGCTCTGCCATGTGAACCAGTGACTGGAAATGGTGCTCCCATATGGCGGCGGCTTTTGAAGGATCCCGGAATCCCAGCTGAAGAACGGCTTCCCAGCTGGGTATTCCAAAATAGGGATACAATTCTTCCAGAGTCATTTCCTTGCCCAATTCCTGCCGGATGGTCCATTGCAAGGACACCAGACCGGTCTTTTCCGTATCGAGCAAAGTGCCGTCAACGTCAAATACAATATGTGTATAATTCACTATATATTCTCAATGGTTTTGTATAGGTAATCATAATGTGCGCGGGTCCGATCATCGCCACGACTGCGTTTAAGTTTTTTGGCAATTTTGTCAAGCTGGGCCGTGACCAGTGCTTTAACATCGTTATTTTCAATTGACACACTTCGTCTGCGGGCAGCCGGAGGCAAGGCATTGCCGGATTGCTCTTCTGGTTTGATTAGCGTGCATAATGTGTTGATATAGATATTCTGCAGACTCCTGCGGTAAATGTCTGTTTGTCCGTAATTCCCAAAAATGGCACGGTTCAGGTCTTCAAAGAATTCTTCAGCACAATAGGCAGCCTTTCCCAGTTGTTCTTCAGCACGAAGCATCCGTACCAGGACATTTTCATTGACCAGTCCCGTAATGGCACTGTTCTGCAGGTTTTCCATCACGGCCAGCCGGCTCAGGGGAAGAAGATCTGACAGGTAATCGGGCAACAGCCATAGCGGAGTAGTAAAAATTTGCCATTCCAGGAAAGCCATGGCTTCTTTTTGCTTTTCCCGGGGAACAGGGACATAAACAGGCCCCTCCTGTTCTACGGTTTTGGCATCTGTATAAACGCCTGCGATCCATTTGGAAACATGTCCTATATAGCGGTCGAACTGCGTGGTGATCTGCGGATAAAGAGTAGCAAGCCCCTTGTAGTTTTCATTGGGCGTTTTTGTCCATTCCGGAAGGTTCGCCAGGATGACTTTCAGGTTTCTGATCCCCAGTTCACACGTTTCCATCTGGTTATCTCCCAGATCTTCGGATTGTGCACGGGGATCGTTCAATCCCGATTCGGATCCGCCGTTAAACCTCAGGTAAGGATCCCTGGTTTTTTCGATTACCCACTGGTTCAGATAAGGAATCTCTTCATGGGCATCGGCAAACTGGTAAAAACGTCTGTATCCCCATTCAATGGCCCAGTAATCGTAATGACTGATCCGTGGGAACAACAAGTCACGGGGGACGTTGTCCTCTGGTTGTACCACAAAATTGAAGCGGGAGTAATCCATGATCGATGTGGTATGACCGTTTGCACGGAGGAATTCGGGATCACGCAGTTGTTCTGTTGTGTAATAAGCCGTGGCCCCGAAATTATGTCGTAATCCAAGAGTATGCCCGACTTCATGAGACGATACGAACCGGATGAGTTGTCCCATCAGCTCGGTGGGGAAGGTCATGGCACGTGCCTGGGGATCTACTGCGGCACATTGTATAAAATACCAGTTGTGCACCAGGCTCATCACATTATGGTACCAGTTTATATGGCTTTCAATGATTTCGCCTGAACGGGGATCACTCACATGGGGTCCACTGGCATTGGCAATGGTGGAAGGTTTGTAAACAATGGCAGAGTTACGGGCGTCCTCCAGGCTCCATGTGGGATCTTCTTCGGGAGAAGGGGCTTCCAGAGCATAAATGGCATTTTTAAAACCAGCTTTTTCAAAAACGGGCTGCCAGTCATTAACACCTTGGATCAGATAAGGGACCCATTCCGGGGGCGTTGTGGGATCTATGTAATAAATTATGGGTTTGGCCGGTTCTACCAGTTCACCTCTTTTGTATTTTTCCAGGTCTTCCGGTCTGGGCTCCAGACGCCATCGGGCTATCATGCGTACAGATTTTATACCCTGGGGATTCGTATCAAAATCTGTGTAGCTTGACGTAAAATATCCAACCCGCTCATCATAATAACGCGGTTGCATGGGGTCTTTGGGCAATAGGACCAGGGAACAATTGATCTCGAAAGTCAGGGGGTCATCGCTGTCTTGGTGGGTATACGTCTTAACGCTGCGCAATTCGGTATTGATGGGGAAAGTCCTGACGCTTTTTACGTACGATTTATCATTTTGCAGCGTGGTCATCTTGGAGGATTTCTTTTGCCTTTTGCTAAAATAAAGACTCTCGTTGTCGCCTTTGACAAGATCCGTAACTTCTATAAGGGAAAGAGTGCTGTCTGCATTCAGGGCTTTGATGTCAAAAGACGCTATGATGACTGGCCTGTTGGAACGCAATACATTGTAATACATAGCCTGTGTGGTGTCCCTGGACTGTTCCCGGGCAAGCACTTTAGTCAGAAATATATTGTTGTCGGGACCCTTTTCAAAACGAAGCATGCCGCTGTTGATCTGATCTCCGGCATATCCGAAGAAATTGGCGCGGAATCCGGCAGGCGTTTCGGCCATGCGTGTTACCATAAGAATGTCCTTTCCTATCAGAGAATCGGGGATTCCAATGAAGTACTTTTTGTCCTGAACATAAACGGGTGTCATTCCGTCCATAACGGCAGTTTCTGCCTTGATAAATTCTTCCAGTCTGGCGGGCCCTTTGGCCTCTGTCTTTGACTCGGATTTGTTCTCAGTCTGGTTATTGTTCTGTTCCTGATTACGTTGCTGGGCAGCCCCAGGTTGCAGGGATAAGGCCAGGATGGCCACAATAAGGATGGTCTTGAGGTGTTTCATAATATGTTTTTATCGATATTCAGATACTTTAGCTTGCAAGATATAAAATTACATAGAAAAAATAAACTATTGCAGGTATGATAATATATATTTGTGCCTGGATAAAGAAAGAACAGACAACTAGAAG
>LUZA01000011.1 GCA_001603455.1 Bacteroidales bacterium Bact_09
GTTTATATATTTGGTGGTAAAAATGGAAAAAATATGCATTATCCACAAATTAGTATTTGTCCACAAAATTCACTTTTTTATCTTCAGGTTAGTTAACAGGTTTTGCACAGGCTGCAATGTAGTTATAAACAACAATCCAGATGTAATGAAACCTTCGGAAAGAATTGCCAATACAGGAAAATATACCCTATAATGGTAAACAGGCGGAGTAAACGCCAAATTACTTAATTTCAGTAATGCAGCTATCGTGGTAACCAATACGGGAACGATCACTTTATAACCACTTTTACGGAAAGCTGTTATCAGACAGTAAGCTCCCAATGGATAAAGCAATATGCCGGCCGAATTTTCGACGAAATGTAGCACATAACCTGCCGAAGCTTCTGCTAATCCCCAGCAAACTGCCCAAAACACAATGATCCGGATATTATTTTTCATTGTAAAGAGGTTTTATCAATTCTTCACTGGTGGCAGGAATGGGTAGTATGATTCCCCTGGCATCACGCAGGGCAAACCATACCGAAAGGGCATATACCAAAGGCGGTTCGTCTATGGCTCTTGAATTATGGATGTTCAGAGGTTCCGGATTTTCCTCGAACAATTCAATATGAAAACGTTTGGGAAGTTCATAAATACCGGGTATCTTATAATTATTCAGGGAATCGGTTAAAAGCCTGCCCGATGGATCGGTAATGAGTTTTTCCAGCGTACACCAACCCAATCCCTGAATAAAAGCCCCGTGGATCTGCCCCAGGTCTATACCTTTGTCAATAGGTTCTCCGCAATCGTGAAGAATCCATACATCCAGGATCCGGAATTTTCCGGTCAACAGGTTCAATTCCACATGAGCCACGGAAGATCCCATGACATAATACCAATAAGGCCTTCCTTCCATGGTATCTAAATTAAAACCAATATTTTCCCTTTTATAAAAACCCTTTTCACTCAAGGACTCAAGGATCAGGTAGGAATGAAAGGCCAGCTGTGGGAAAGGAATACTTTTTCCAGCCTCTTTACAGGAAACGGCATCATTTTCCCACACAAGCTTTCCCTTTTCCAGTCCCATCATGTCTAAAGCAATGGGATGCAGGCGTTTTTTTAGCTTATCACAAGCATCCTTGAGTGCCGCTCCTCCAAAATCACTTCCGGTAGAGGCCGCAGTGGATGTAGTATTAGGAATAACGGAAGTGGACGTATCCGAGACCCTGATATAAGTAGTTGAAACACCCAGTTCGCGGTGTACCACCGTTCTCATCTTATCATGCAAGCCCTGACCCATTTCCGTTCCCGGATGGTGGATCAGGACCGATCCGTCCCGGTAAATATTTATTAGGGCACCAGCCTGGTTTAAGAAACTCTCATTGAAAGAAATGCCAAATTTACCGGTAACCATGGCCAGACCGCGCTTTAGATAATAATGACTTTTATTGAATATATTGATTTCTTTGCGCAGCTTAAAATAATCGCTTTTCTGGACGATCCTGCGATGAACCGTACGCAGGATGTTGTTTTTAACCAGCATATTGCATGGGGTCAGGTTGTTCTTCTTGATACCATAGTAATTTTTCCACCGGATGGTGACAGGATCTTTGTCAAGAATTTGAGCGACTTGTGTTATAATAGATTCAATAACCGAAATGGCCTGGGGAACCCCAAAGCCCCTGAAAGCCGTATTACTTGGTTTGTTTGTCCTGCAGGGATAAAGGATCGCATTAAGGTTGGGAAGGTAATAGGCTCCGTCAACATGGAAAATGCAATGATGTAATACTGCCAGGGAAACATCATTGCACCAGCCGCAATCATAGGCCATGGAAATATCTACCGCCAGTATTTTTCCCTGGCCGTCAAAACCCACGTTCCAAGTAGCCTTGAATCCATGGCGCTTACCGGTGATCCGGAAATCCTGGTCCCTGTCAAGTATGAAAATTACCGGTTTATTTGTCTTCCAAGCCAGCAGTGATGACCAAGCAACTGTCCAGGTGGCCTGTGACTGTTTGCCGCCAAATCCGCCTCCCAGGCATCCGGTCTGCACCTCTATATCGGAAGCCTTCATCTTAAGCAATGCAGAGGCAAAACGCTGGTTGTCCGTTGGATTCTGTGTTGAAGAGCGGATAAGCAGTCCTCCCTGGTGTAACGGAACAGCGTAGGCAGCCTGCGGTTCAAAGTAATAATGTTCCTGTCCCCCGGCCTCCAGGGACCCTCTTTCCCGGAAGGGGGCATTTTTCAAGGCTTCTGCAGGATCCCCCTTTTTTAACTGAAGGGGCTTGAAAAGAAAATCTTCTTTTTCAAGGGACTCCTCTACTGAAAGTACGGGAGACATCACGTCCCATTCCCAGGCTATTTCTGCAACAGCCTTTATGGCGTTTTCACGTGTATCAGCGGCTATGATACAAACAACCTGCCCCATGTACCCACATGTACCCCCAACCGGGAGCAGGCAGGGTTCATCATCAATGATGGGCGCCATCGTATTAGGGCCAGGAATATCTTGTGCCGTAATAACGGCCTCTACTCCTGGAGATAACAAGACGCGCGAGATATTCAGATGCAGTAAACGGGCGCAGGCATAGGGGGATGTGACGGCATACCCTATAAGGGTACCCTGGTAAAGATCCAGATCGGGAATATAACGGGTTTGACCCGATAGATGTGCAGCTTCCCTGTATTGTGAGAAATTAGGCTCTGTCATGATTCCCCGAATATGATTCATAAAGCAGTAACAACATATTTTTTGCCACATCCATACGGTATGCGGCGCTTCCCCTGATGTCCGAGATAGGAGAGAAATCCCTTTCCAGGCAAGCTGCAGCTTTACGGCAGTTGTTAAGGGAAAACACCTTTCCCTTAAGAAAACGTTCTGTTTGCACTGCTCTGGAAGGAATAGCCGCCATCCCGCCGTAGGCCAGCCGCACAGAGGTACATTTTTTTCCATCCAGTTTGACCGAAGCAGCAAAGGAAACGGAACAGATGTCCATATTCCTGCGACGTGACTGTTTATGGGCAAAGAACCAGGTACCTTTTTCGGCAAGAGGGAATTCCACCCTTAGGAGTACCTCGCCTGGTTTAAGGGCAACCTGCCTGTATCCTGTGGTAAACCGGGCTGCATCTATGCAACGCTGTCCACTGGATCCACAAACAACGCAAACAGCATCATGAGCCAGGCAAAGCGGCATGATATCTCCCACGGGAGATCCGTCTGATATGTTACCTCCTATCGTAGCTTGGTTTCTTACCTGAACCGATCCAAAATCATCGAGATACGCAATCATATAGGGGTAAAACCGCCCCAGTTCCTTTTTCATGGTTTCAAAATTACAGGCAGCCCCCAGAGTAATGCTTTTACTTGTAACCATTACTTGCAGTAACTCACAAACAGCGGAAATATCAATAACATCTCCTTTATAGTCCATACATGAACCTGTAAACCCCGATGCAATCCGTGCCCGAGGATATTTTTTTCTAGCATCGAACAGATCTTCTATATTGTGCGGAATGACGTAAACAAGACCATTCTGGACAAAAGTAATCATCCTGTTTTCCATGGGCGGAAAATCAAGAGGCAATTCACCTCCCGATTCGATATCTGAATCATTGCCCAGGGACAGTATGGCATCCATGATGGATTGATACCCTGAACAGCGGCAAAGATTTCCTGATAAAGAGCGTTGAATTTCCTCCCGGTTCAAAGGAAGATCGTTCTTGACGTGAATATAGGCCGAGAGAACCATTCCAGGGGAACATACCCCGCACTGGCTGGCCCGTTCCCTCAGAAAAGCCTTTCTGATGGGTTCTGTCTGCAGGTATTGGGGGGGAGCTTCTATGGTCAGTATATGTTTTCCATGAAGCCGGGGAAGGCGCATCAGGCAGGAATCTACCGTGAACCTTTTTTCTTTACCAGTAACTTCATCTTTTTGGGCAACGACAACAGTGCAGGCACCACAATCTCCTTTCCCGCACACTTCTTTGGTCCCGGTCATTTTTTCATACTTTCGCAGGTAATGCAAAAGTGAACATGAAAGGGGCGGACTGTCACTGCGGGAAAAATCTATTTCCCGTAGTTTCCCGTTTATATAAAAACGAAGAATATCCATAAGATATTATTTTTCTATTTGCAGATCCTGCAGGTAATAGGTCAGCAGCTGGTTCCCGTCCCCGAAGACTATCCGGACCGCTAGCACAGAATCTTCTGGAACAAACCGGCACCCGCCGTTTTCCCACAGGCAGTCGGCTTTTTTAAAAACCATGCCGTCCGGCGAGTATTCCACGTGTGCGAAATCAACTATATTAATTTCTATCCGCGGCAAACCGGTTTGAATAAGAATGCCCGGCGTTTTGACGGGTTTTTCAAAAGTATACTGTATGAAATGGTCCTCTTTCAGCGGGCCGTAACAAATTACGTAAGTTGACGGATTGTTGTCTTCAAGAAGAGACAGGGGAGTCTGCGGGTGGAGGTTAATGGTACCGGTAACGCGTGTTTCCGGTTTCTGATAGCGGTCGTATGGCAGGTTTACTTCTGTGACCATACTGAGGATATCATCCCTGTAAAAGGCTGCAAAACGGTATAGTTCCGGAGTTTGTGTTCTGATGGGTCCCGTGTAGAGCGGAGAGCGCGGACCAGGAACGGTCCCGTCGCAGGTATAACGCAATACCATCCAGGGATAATCGTTCTGAGCACATATGTAACCATTTACGTAATCTGCCCTGGGAGGTGGTATGCGGAAACGGATGCCCATGAAATACAAACGGTCAAAATGGGTCTGACTAAGACGGATCCTGAAATCTTCCCAATTTCTGTTTTCCCGTGGGCTCCAAGCCACCTCGGCAAGGGCACAAAGTCGCGGATACACCTGATATTCGGCAATATGGGACGGCATATTCAGTAATTCTGACCACAATCCACCCTGAATACCCAGAACCTTTACGGCTTCATCCGGGGTCAAACCGGGGGTTTCGACCGGATCAAAAGAGTATACCTTTTCGACATCAATGATCGCGGCCCACGTCATGCCTCGTTCCGCCGAGGTATATTTCATATCCAGATAACAATATTGTGCGGGCTGCGCAATAACTCTGTATCCGGCCCGGGTTGCATCTTTAATTTTATCAGCATGCCGCCAGGCAAGAATCACGGTCTTTTCCCGATCCAATTCTCCTCCTTCCATAATCTCGTCCCATCCCACCAGTATTTTTCCGAATTTATTGAGGATCTGCTGCATGCGTTGCACAAAGTAGGATTGCATCTCTATGGGATCATCCATGTGGTGTTCTTGCATGAAAGCTTTGCAACGGGTGCAGCCAGCCCACTGGCTGGTTACGACCTCATCCCCGCCTATATGAAAGTATTGAGAAGGGAATAACTGAACCATTTCCCGCACAATATCTTCAAGCATTTTGTAGTTTTTCTCGTATGAGGCACACCAGACGTTGTTGCTGACTCCCTGAATGCTCAAATCCACTTCCCCTGTAAGATCACATAAGATGTCGGGATAACTGGAAATGGCTGCCTTGGAATGTCCGGGAAGATCAATTTCGGGGATGATCTCTATATGGCGATCGGAGGCATAAGCTACGATCCGGCGTATATCTTCCTGGGTGTAAAAACCGCCGTATCTTTTACCAGCATGTCCGTACATGGTGGGCAGCACTTCTCCGGGACCGCGCCAGGCTCCTTTTTCTGTCAAATAAGGATATTTTTTGATTTCGATGCGCCATCCGGTATCATCAGCCAGATGCCAGTGAAAGCGGTTCAGTTTGTGTTTTGCCATCCAGTCGATAAACTTCATGACATAATCAACCGTGAAAAATTGACGGCTTGTGTCCAGCATCAATCCGCGGTGGGCAAACCTGGGATAATCCATGATCCTTACACAAGGCACTTGTAAATCAAGGGAGGAGGTGTATTGATCTGGTTGATAGATGGGTTGGTAAATTTTAGGAGGCAACAATTGCAGCAAGGTTTGTACCCCGTAGAAAAAACCGGAGGGATCACTGGCCGCTATCTCTATCAGGTCTTTTGTTACAGTCAGCGTATATCCTTCAGCTGGCAAAGAGGCTTTGGTGACAAAAACAACGGCACCTGATCCCGGACGTTGTTTCACAACTGTCATGGCTATGCCTGTAGATGGTTCTATCGTTTCTGTGAGAAAAAAAGCCGCTTTTTGTGCAACCGGTGGCTCTTGGATATACAATAAAGTGCCGTTATGGAGGGTAAAACAGCCTTCTCCTTCTCCGGAAATCATTTCAACGGGTGCGGGGATAAGATGGATCAAGGTGGTCATCAGCAGTGCGATCAATGTATTCATATAGAGTTACATTTTCAAATTGCCCAGGTAGGAAATGATGGCCCTGGAACTGCTGTTTATAGAAAGGGAAGCTGTTCCACTTGCACTTATCCTGAGGTAGAAAGTTATAGTTTCATTTGCTGTTATGTTTGTGGAAAAAATGATGGAATAACTTTTCCGGCGATCTTTTTTTATAGCTGTTTCTACTTCCCGGTCTACAAGCTCTATGGCTAATTTGGTGGGATCTGCGGGTGCTGTATAGAACCGTCCAAAATACGGAAGATATGTGGAAACACGATTATTTTGAAATTTCATTTCATAGACCGGGGAAAGTATAATGGATTTTCCCCTGGCCGGGTTTGCCCTGTCAAAAGAGATCTCAAACGTGCCACCTTCCACAAGTGTTCTTACCTGTTCTTCCAGGGCTGCCTTCCTGGCAGCCCTGGCTTCCCGTTGCGACTGGCTGTATGCACCGGCAGGCATAAGGATCGGTATACATAATAAAATGAAGATGATTTTTTTCATAATATCAGGGATAAATCAGGTATTCTTTTCTTTTCAGTTTAAATGCTTCCAGATCGTTATACCAGCGGGCGGCGATCTCATCGGCCTCCATGCCCTGGAGGATCATCGTACGGACATAGTCCACACCTACAAGTTTTTCAAAATATGAGGTAAAGAACTCCTCTCCCATACCGGTGCTTTCATGAAGATTGCGGTAGGCGTCTATGACATATTCAAGGTTGAATCCGTTAGCCCGGACAACTTGGTCGGGAGGGGAAACCCTCAGATCTTTCCCAAAACAAAGGATCCCTTTCTGTGGAGGGTTCACGGCTCCGGGAACCGGATGAGGCGTAAAGGAAAATTCATACCCCGTCATTTGGGGATGACCATAAACCTGGAATGGAAAATCGGTTCCCCGGCCCAGGCTGACGGGCGTAGCTTCGAACAGGCATAGCGAAGGGTACAGATAAACAGAGCGGTTGTTGGGCAGGTTAGGCGAGGGTCTTACAGGCAGTTGGTACAGTGTCTGATGTGTGTAATTCAGGCACGGAACCACAGTAAGCAGGACTTGTAGGCTGTCTTTCAGCCAGAACTCCCCATTAATCATGCAGGCCAGTTCGCCCAGTGTCATTCCGTGTACCACGGGAATGGGAATAATACCCACAAAAGAACGGAATTGCATGTCCAGTACAGGTCCAGAGACGATATGTCCGTTGGGATTTGGTCTATCCAGTACGATCAGCGGAATGTTATTACGGGCACAGGCTTCCATGAAGTAATACATCGAGGAGAGGTAGGTATAAAAACGCAGGCCCACATCCTGAATATCAAACAGGGCGATATCTATCTGCTGCATCAGGCTGTCAGCCGGTATAAATCCCGTTCCGTAAACAGAAACGATAGGAATGCCGGTAACGGGGTCTGTTTGGGTGTCTATGTGTGCCCCCGCATCTTCATTTCCGCGAAACCCGTGTTCAGGAGCAAAGATCATGCTGATGTCCATGCCCAAAGAGATCAGGCTGTCTACCAGGTGTATACCGTCCATAAGGGCCGTGTGGTTGGTAAGCACTCCTACCCTTTTTCCCTTAAGCAGGGAAAGGTATGCATCCACATTTTCCGCTCCTGTGCGGAACGGTTCATTTTCCCGTGTGTTCCCGCAGGAAACCAGGAACAGGAATAATCCCAGAACTCCGATATAAAATGTGCGTTTCATGCGTCTAAGTTAGGAAAAAATTGCATCTTGACATTGTTTTGTATTTTTGTAAAACAAACCGAAAACATTATGGCTGATATCCTAAATGCTAAGATTCCTGAAGGTACTCTTGATAGTAAGTGGACTTCCCACAAGGAATCTCTTGGATGTGTTTCACCTGGAAATAGGGAAAAAATGCATATCATTGTGGTGGGAACAGGGTTGGCGGGGGCTTCGGCAGCTGCGGCATTAGGGGAACAGGGATACCGTGTAAACGTTTTTTGCATGGGTGATTCACCCAGGCGTGCACATTCCGTATCGGCCCAGGGAGGAATCAATGCGGCAAAAAATTACAGGAATGACAACGACTCGGTTTACCGCCTGTTCCTGGATACCATAAAAGGAGGGGATTTCAGGTCCAGGGAGGCAAACGTTTACCGCCTTGCCCAAGTAAGTAATCAAATCATTGACCATTGCGTTGCCCTGGGGGTGCCTTTTGCCAGGGACTACGGGGGTTATCTGGATAACAGGTCCTTTGGAGGATCGCTAGTAAGCAGAACTTTTTATGCCAGGGGACAAACCGGCCAACAGTTGATGTTGGCCGCATGTTCCGCACTAAACAGGCAGATGGCTAAGGGAACTGTAACTGTTCACTGCAGGCAACAGATGATGGATCTTGTGGTTGAGAAAAGGCGGGCAAAAGGGATCATCACCCGCGACATGGTCAGCGGAAAGATCGATGTTTTCCCTGCTCACGCCGTAGTGCTGGCCACAGGGGGGTATGGAAATGTTTACTTTTTATCGACTAATGCTATGAACTCCAATGGTTCCGCATTGGTGCAATGTTGGAAGAAAGGCGCATTTTTTGCCAATCCCGGTTTTGTACAGATTCACCCTACCTGCATACCTGTTCATGGGGAACATCAGTCTAAGCTTACGCTCATGAGCGAATCGCTCCGAAATGACGGACGGATATGGGTTCCCCAAAAAAGAGAAGATGCGTTGGCTTTGCGTGAGAAAAAAATAAGACCGTCCGAGATACCGGAGCATGAACGGGATTATTACTTGGAACGCAGGTATCCCGCTTACGGCAACCTGGTTCCAAGGGACATTGCTTCGCGAGCAGCCCGGGAGCGGTGTGAAGCAGGACTGGGAGTCAGTAAAACGGGATGGGCTGTATTTCTGGATTTCTCCTTTGCAATTGCCAGGCAGGGAAAGAAAGTTATTGAAGACAAATACGGAAACTTATTCCAGATGTACGAAAAGATCACTGGAGAAAATCCCTGGAAAGAACCAATGCAGATCTATCCGGCCATGCATTATACCATGGGGGGATTATGGGTTGATTACAACCTGATGACCACCATTGACGGATTATTTGCGATAGGAGAGGCTAATTTCAGCGATCACGGGGCGAACCGCCTGGGAGCCTCGGCCCTCATGCAGGGACTGGCCGACGGGTTCTTTATTTTGCCTTATACACTGCCCGGTTTTCTGGCAGATAAGACAGGAGAACCTTGCCCAGACCCTTCTGCCGATGCTTTCCTCCGGGCTAGGTCGGAGGTATGCAGGCGAATAGAACGACTCATGAGCATGAAAGGCCGTATTCCGGTTGATCATTTTCACCGTAAACTGGGCGTACTGATGTGGAATCATGCAGGAATCGTAAGGTCGGCCGAAGGATTGAAAGAGACCATTCCACAGATTGATGCGCTCGAAACATCTTTCAGACAGGGGGCAGGCATTCCCGGAAACAGTTTTACAGTAAACCAGGAGCTGGAAAAGGCGATACACCTGGAAGACTATTTTATCCTTGCAAAGCTAATAGTGACCGATGCCTTGTACCGTGAAGAATCATGTGGAAGCCATTTCCGCACTGAAAGTAAAACAGAAGAAGGTGAAGCACTCAGGGACGACAAACATTTCCAACATGTTGCAGCCTGGCAATACAACAGTCAGGAAAAGGATCACTTGTTGCACAAAGAACAACTGGTATTTGAAAATATTCCTGTTACAGAAAGAAAGTATAAATAAGATGCATTTTGTGTTGAAAATATGGCGTCAGGCAGGCCCCCGGACCAAAGGGTATTTCCAGCGTTTTGAAATCAATGATATAACGGAAGATACTTCTTTTCTTGAAATGCTTGACATACTGAACAATAATCTTGTAAAACAGGGAATAGAAACGGTTGCATTTGATCACGATTGCCGGGAAGGGATTTGTGGAGCGTGCGGATTGTTCATAAACGGACGGCCCCACGGCCCCGATGAGGGTATTACTACATGTCAGCTGTATATGCGACGATTCCCGGATGGCAGTGAGATAACCGTGGAACCATGGAGGAGCAAAGCTTTCCCGGTGATCAGGGATCTGATGGTGGACCGGAGGGCTTTGGATAAGATCCTGCAGGCAGGCGGTTTTATAAGCGTCAATACCGGAACTGCCCCTGAAGCAAACACCCTTCCCATTTCCATGGAAAAGGTACAGGAAAGCATGGATGCCTCGGCCTGTATCGGATGTGGAGCGTGCGTGGCCACATGCAAGAACGGCTCGGCCATGTTGTTCGTAGCATCACGTGTGAGTGCACTCTCTATCCTGCCCCAGGGAAAGCCGGAAGCCTGCCGCAGGGCTCGCGCCATGGTAGCCAGGATGGATGGATTGGGATTTGGATCATGTACCAATATTGGATCATGTCAGATGGAATGTCCCAAGAACATCACGGTTGCCCATATTGCCCGGCTAAATCGCGAGTTCTTGTATTGTAAACGCTGAGACCCTCCAGGGTCACGGTAATGGACAAGATAATGGATATTAAATCCTGTGCCTGTTCCGGGAAATTGTCCTCAATGAAATCCAGGATCAGGGCACGCATATAAGGGGTGGAGTATACGATCTGTAGTGTGTTACCGTCTGCCTGGCAAGGGATCGTGTATGTATTGCCCGATTTGTCGGAAAGTGTGAGGAACAAAATATTGCGAACAAGCTTATAGGAGCTTGTGTATACATTGCCGGAAGAGAACAGAAGGGAATATGTCCCGGAATAGGGATCGTCACGGGAAGATCCGGCTACTCTGATGGTATGTGGATCTTTAAGCAAGGTCCTGATATGCTGATAATTATTCGTAATGAAGGGCATAAACACCTGGAGGTTGGAAGCGTCTCCTGCATCTACAGATACAGAAACACGTACTCTGGATGTATCTATGTGCCATGTGCCTACATAAACATTATCCACGAATTTGGAGGGATTCCCGCTGCATCCGTGTAAAGACAGGATCAAAACAGCGGCAGCTGTAAGAATCCTGTCCAGATATTTATGATACACAACAGACATAGTGTGTTTACAAATTTATAAAAAAATCAGAATGAAAGCATTTTATATGCTTAATCACGTCCCGTGGGAAAGATCATTCTGTAAAACTTTATCTAAGTTGGAAATAAAGGGGGAAGTGGTAACGCACCCTAACATTTTTATCACGCTGTCTTCCCGGTTTCCATTTAGGAGAAGATGTTACAACGCGTACAGCTTCCCTGTCTATGGACGGATCGACACCGCGAAGAACAGTCACATCTTTCACATAGCCATCTGAGTCTACAATAAAGGATAGGACCACACGGCCCTGTACCCCGTTTTCTTTTGCGATTTCAGGATAAACAATACGTTCATGAACCCACTTGGTAAACGTGTTCTCGTCCCCTCCCATGAATAAGGGTTTTTCCTCAACTATGGCAAGCGGAATTTCTTCCTCCTCAACTTGTTCTTCTTCAGATGATGTATTCGTAGATATATAATCCCTGATCTCTATAGCTAAGGAAGCATTGTCTTCTGTTTGAATTAAAATGTCTTCTTCAACGACAATATCATCGTCCACAATTTCGATGGCATCGGAAAGGACCGGAGCCTGAGGCATATCAGGTGGTGTGGGCGGTGTCTCCATAGTTATGGGGATCTGTTCCTCTTCTATAACCTGCTGAACATCGGCAGTAATAATACTTACATTCCTGTCATAGGTTTTATATTCGAATGAACCAAGGATCAGGAGAAGAGCAATAATCAGTCCGACTTCGATAAAGAGAACTCTTTTGTTCTCAAGATCTGCGTTAGGGGTTTTTTTAGTTTCCATTGCTTCTGACTTTAAAGTTGCAGACCATCCCGGGATCGAACCGGCAGCCTACTGCAGATTAGTCAGGTGCTCTAACCATTTGAGCTGATGATCTATCGGTATTAAAGAACAACAACGGACTATAAAACTTACCCACAGAGTAAGTATGCAAAAAATATGCCAAAACCACACATAACTAAAACATTATCAGGCGATTGAGCCCGGAAAAAATTACCAGAGAAATGTCCCGAAAGGATATCTGCCAGCCTGTACTTCGGCAGCCATGCTGTACAAATCTTTGCGCAATTTGTCTATATTGACCTTCTCTTTAGCGGAAATGAATATGCAGGGATCGTGTAGTTTGGATATCCAGGTTTTTTTCAGTACATCCAACCCAATAGTGCCTTTATCCGTTTCACGATTATTTAAGGCGTCTATTTTATTAAATACAAGATATACAGGTTTATGTGCGCAACCAATGTCGCGGAGGGTTTCGATGACCACGTGCATCCTCTCCTCGAAATTAGAATGTGATATATCTACAATATGTATCAGAATGTCACTTTCACGGACTTCGTCCAACGTACTTTTAAATGATTCCACAAGCTGTGTCGGAAGTTTTCGGATAAAACCCACGGTGTCACTTAAAAGAAAAGGAATGTTATCAATCACCACTTTGCGTACAGTAGTATCGAGGGTGGCAAATAATTTGTTTTCTGCAAATACGTCCGTTTTGGCCAAAAGGTTCAATAAAGTGCTTTTCCCAACGTTTGTATAACCTACAAGAGCCATCCTGACCAGAGTTCCCCGGTGACTTCGCTGGGACATCATTTGCCGGTCAATTTTCTGTAACTTTTCCTTAAGCAATGAGATCTTGTCCAGGATAATACGACGGTCTGTTTCAAGTTGAGATTCCCCGGGGCCACGCATGCCTATACCGCCACGTTGTCTTTCCAGGTGCGTCCACATGCGGGTAAGACGAGGCAGAAGATATTGGTATTGAGCCAGTTCTACTTGGGTTTTTGCATAAGCGGTTTTGGCGCGTTGGGCAAAAATATCCAGAATAAGATTGGTCCTGTCCAGGATCCTGCAGTCAAGAATCTTATCCAGATTTCTAATCTGGGAAGGTGTCAATTCATCGTCAAAAACAGCAACAGAAACTTGTTCCGCCTGGATCCAGGCAGTCAGTTCCTGAAGTTTACCACTGCCAAGGTATGTATTTGGGTGAGGCCTTTCCAAGCGCTGTATGAACCGACCTCCAGGAACAAGACCGGCCGTATCTGCCAAAAATTCAAGTTCATCCAGATATTCGTTAAAGATAGCAGGATTGGTGAAGGGTCTTAAAATCCCGATAAATACAGCTTTGTCTTTAGTAGCAGGTTCCATACAGTGTAAAAAAAGCGCCCGCATAAATGGAGCGCTTCATATAATTCAAAAAATAAGCACTTATCGGAGCTGGAATAAAACGGGGAAATTATAACGTACCCTTACTGCCTTGTCACGCTGTCTTCCCGGTTTCCACCTGGGGGATGAAGATACCACGCGAACAGCTTCCTTATCAATACTAGGGTCAACCGAACGCAGAACGGTAACATTTTTAACATATCCGTCTGCATCAACAATAAAGGAAAGAACAACACGGCCCTGAAGACCGTTTTCTTTGGCAACCTCAGGATAAACAATGCGATCAAAAACCCATTGTGTAAAGGTGTTTTCATCACCACCCATAAAGGATGGTTTTTCCTCCACAATAGCCAGGGGGATCTCTTCCTCTTCAACCACTTCCTCTTCTGTATAGGTAATATAATCGCGGATCTCTACTGCGAAATTGGCATCATCTTCTGTGTTAATGATAATATCTTCTTCTATGGTAATATCATCGTCAACAATTTCTATGGCATCTGAAAGGACAGGGGCCTGGGGCATTTCAGGCGGCGGCGGCGGGGTCTCCATAGTAATTGGGATCTGCTCTTCTTCAATAACTTGCTGAACTTCAGCTGTGATCATACTCACATTTTTGTCGTAAGTCTTGTATTCAAAAGCAGCAAGGATTACAATAAGAGCAACAATCAATCCGATTTCAATAAAAAGCACTCTCTTGTTTTCAAGATTTGCCTGTGGGCTTTTCTTAATTTCCATTATATCAAAAATTTAATTTGTGGACCATGTCGGAATCGAACCGACGACCTCGTGCATGCCATGCAAGCGCTCTAGCC
>LUZA01000125.1 GCA_001603455.1 Bacteroidales bacterium Bact_09
ACCATATCTAAGGGATTTAATAATAGTAATAATAGGTTTTTTGATTTTCCTTTATAAAAGGATATCAAATTTTTTGATAGCGGGTTTTTTATTTGTTTTCTTTCTATTAAATTCAGTTTTTGACATAGTTGTAAATTTTTTAGCTTACGCTATTCTCAAAGACGGAGACTTAAATGGATTATCAAAGCTTATAGGTCATTTCTGGACATATTTTTTTAGTATTAGTATTATGATTGTTTCCCTAATTTTGACTTATCGGATATACATGACATATAGAGATTTCCCAAAAAGTGACTGAGAAGTTAAAAACAAACTACACACAACAGGTCGGTAAATGCAATTGGCTTCTGTGCCGCGAAAACCTTGTAGCCACCACGACAGATTTGTAATAGCGGCACAGGCCAGCCCGCAATGGTGTCACGGTTTTTGCCTATCCCGAAAACTTTGTAACGAAAAGAAAAATCTAACACGCCACCACGAGTGCAAAAACACGCGCCACCGCGATGCTGCGCCAACAGCACTTACCGCCAAACGTTGGCGTGCATTAAAGCGCAAAAAATGCGAATCCCCTCTCTGCTTATAGTTCTTTTCCTTATATTTGATATT
>LUZA01000012.1 GCA_001603455.1 Bacteroidales bacterium Bact_09
CTTTTAATAATCTCCGGAGACTTTTTTGCATAAGCCTGACTCTCGTTTAGCTTTATTTATACACCCGGTAAAATTTTATGTTATGAACAAAATGTATCATGTATTCAGTGTGGGAGAAAATGTGCTGTTCAGGGAGAATGGTGACTACATTTTCTTCAACAACAAGTTTGCTTCTTCAACGTTCATGTATCAACTGCAGGTTCTTGCAGAAACTACAATGTCCACACATTTTCACTCTATTGTGGAAAGTGCAGACGAGAAGGCGGTTGATGATTCCATCTTAAAACTACGTAAAGCCTACTCACTTTATTACTCCTCAAAGTATGGCTTTTCCATTGGAGATTCTTTCAAAGTATCCAAAATTGAGGTTTCGGGCAGAGAATCTGTTTTGAACGAATTAAGATACGTAATGAAGAATCAAGTCCATCATTACGTAGTTACTTATCCTTTGGCATATCCCTATTCAAGTGTCTCCTATATATTTATGGACCAGCTTATGCCTCCTGTTTTTATAGAGGCTCTAAATGCTAGAACATCAAAATTTTGCGAATTAAACTATCGTCAAAAGAGACACATAGCAGGAGTTGATAAAGTTCCTGATAACTGGATGGTATTGGATAACAACATGATCCTACCCTCCTCATATATTAATACCACAAGGGTCCGTGTTTTCTGGGGCAATAATGTAAAGTCATTCATGTTCGACATCAATAAGAATCAGACAGATGCCAGAAAGGAAATCATTATGGCCGATAATCTTGATATCAGGGTCGCAGGGTACACCGACATAGAGGTATGCAGGATCATTGATGACTTCTCCGCTCAGTGTAGCCGAAAGAGTTTCCACTTCCTGGAAACTGATGAAAGAAAACTCATGATCAGAAACCTAAAACAGAAAACCGTGAACGAAGAGCAGATCAAGAGGTGTTTGTGGTTATGAATGATTTGGCGAACTAAGGTTCAACCTTTTATTGTAATACCTATATTTGCGTCCGTTTTATGACAGGGGTATAGGAGAAGCAATGAATAATGCCGCAGAGAGCCCGGAGATGCTCTGGAACTCCAATTATAGAAAAATATGGATCGCCACATTCATGATGTATTTTGCATTCATGCTGCTGGCTCCTTTGCTACCGATCTATCTGAGTGACAATTTTGGGGCTGACAAGAAGGTGATCGGGGTAGTTCTGAGCGGATATGCACTGTTTGCACTTATCACCAGGTCTTTCAGCGGTTACATGGTGGACCGTTTCCCGCGCAAAGCTTTCCTGATGGCCAGCACGATCGTCTGTGTCACTTTTTTTGCCGGTTACCTGATAGCCGGATCCCTGGTTTTGTTTGCGATAATCCGCACCCTTCATGGATCTCCATACGGAGCTTCTACAGTATCATTGAGCACCGTGGCCGTGGACGCTCTTCCCTCTTCAAGGCGTGCAGAGGGCATTGGATACTACGGTCTGAGTATTAACATTGCCTCGGCCATAAGCCCTACAGTAGCCATTTGGATTTACCACGCCACGAACAACTTCAATATGCTTTTTGTGCTTTCTATGGCTATAGCACTGGCAGGATCGTTGATCCTGATCCCGGTACGACTAAAATCAAGGGAGATCATAACCGAGAAAAAAGCCTTCTCCCTGGACAGGTTTTTCCTGGTTAAGGGCTGGAGTCTGGCATTGGAAATTGTTCTGTTTTCCATAGCCTATGGCGTAGTGAGTACGTATGTGGCCATTTATGGCCGTGAAGAACTGGACATTGAGGGAGGCTCTGCCTTGTTCTTCCTGTTCCTTTCATCGGGACTCATCATTTCACGCCTCACCGGGGCACGCAATCTCAAAAAGGGCTTTATCATTCGCAATGCCGTAGAAGGTATTGTTATCGAATGCCTGGGGTTTCTTCTTTTTGCCCTGATAAAAAACGAGATAGGATATTATTGCGCTGCCTTGATCATTGGATATGGACACGGCCATATGTACCCCGCTTACCAGAATATGTTCATTAACCTGGCTCCCAACACCCAAAGAGGCACAGCCAATTCTTCCATTCTGATTTCATGGGATACCGGCAACGGTCTTGGAATCCTGTTTGGCGGCATAATAGCCGGGCAATTTGGATATACTGCTGCGTTCCTTTGCGGGGTAGTCTGTTATATTGCGGGAGTTGCAGGATTCTTACTCTATTCCCGCAGGCACTTCGAAAAGAACAAACTCAGATAAATATTTCAGCGCCTTCTCCAGGACTACATCCTTCTGGTCTAAATAATCCTGCAGCGTTCTTTTTACTGTAATATGCGGTACTATGCCGTAACCTACAAATTCCCTGCCGTCCTTGAATACATCCTTTTTAGTGCATACTATGGCAAATCCCCCTCCAGGCAGATCAAATACAAATGGTTGTCCCGTACTTCCGTAAGTTTTCTCCCCCATCCTTATTATATGTTCCTGATTGTCTGCAAATACCAGAAAATCTTCTGCGGCCGAGGCTGTCAGGTGTCCGGTGAGGATAACTGTGGGCTTGACAAATCGTTGGGATTTGGGCCCGCAAACCCACGGGGAATAATCGAATGTATAATACATTTTATCCTGGTAGTAAAGCAGGCATTTTTTTCTCCAGTCGTTTCTTGTCGTATCCTGTGGCCGGACAGAGCTTCCCCAAGCCTTGAAAACGGGTATGTGTTCCCGGCTCATGGATACGGGACCGTAAAACAGCGTGTCACTGGTTATATATTCCAAAATGTTAACTCCAACATTGGTACTGCCCCCGCTATTCAGACGAAGGTCTATGATCAATCCTTTGGCATTGCTCAGTTGTGGCAATATTCCGGCAAAGAGGGAATCCAGTCCGTTGTTTCTGAACGAATTGAGAGCCACATAAGCGATTTGATCATACATTTTAAAATCCATCAGTTTATCTGGCTCCAGGGACGGATACACCTCTTTTTCCATAGATCTTTCATGCTTCAGATCAAGTGTAGCAGGAGTGCCGTCGGGTTTCTGGATTTTTATTGTATAGGTAGCTCCAACCGGCCCTTCCAGCAACCTCATCACGGCCAGGTCTTTCAAAACATATTCTGTTGAGGATCCTATGTTAGGAGCCACATATTGGTCAATATAGTCCCAAACCGGGATCCTGTTTACTTCCAGGATCCGGGAACCAACCGGCAACTCATCTTTCTTACTTTGATTTACCCTTACAATGATCGCCTCACCTTCAACGTTTTCCAGGAACAGCCTGTAATTTCCAAAATCAGAATTATATATTAGTGTATCTATTCTTTCCGGTAAATACACATTCGTATGTCCGTCCTTAAGTAAAGCACAGAATTTTTGCAACTCCCTGTAATACTCATAGTCATTGGTTGTATGCATTACTGTCTGAATGGCAGATTGGTAAGCCTTATTCCAACCTTCCCTGTCGACCTTGTCCAGGTAAACAAAATTGTAATTCACTTCCTGCCATAATTTTGACAGACCGTAAATTTTTTCGCCAACCGTCATATTATCCGGCAATTTGTAATTAGCTGTAATCTGCTGAGCAGTAATGAAATTCAGGGAG
>LUZA01000126.1 GCA_001603455.1 Bacteroidales bacterium Bact_09
TATAAGAGACAGGGGGAACATAGTATGCATTATGTTTATATAACATGTTGGGAAAGGCAGCAAAACGCCTGAGCTGACGTCCGGACACCACTTCTTTGATCTCAATCTGCATAATTCGTTTCTTTAATATCAGGTTAGGTTTTGTAATAGTTTCTCAGTATGGCGGTAAACAACCTTTCCGGCAAATAACGTTTCAAGTAAACCGATGCTCTTTGGAGAGGCATTGCTAAGATATATCTTTCCGACGGATTTTGCTTACCGGCAATCCGTACTATTTTTCTGGCCAAATATTCAGGTTTGAGTCCGTTTTGCTCGCTCTTTTCAATTAAGTCAAGAGTCACGGGATATCCAGGATAGGCACTCAGGCAGGATTCTCCTTCTATTTTTTTACGGTTCGAGGTAAAATGAGTGGCAAAGTCTCCGGGATTTACTACCACCACTTTAATATTACAGGATCTGACCTCGAGCCGCAGTGCCTGACAATAACCTTCCAAAGCAAATTTGCTGGCTGAATATACTCCCTGGTAAGGCAACCCCATAAGTCCTCCCACCGAGCTCAAGCAAATCAATAAACCGCTTTTCTGACGTCGCATCACCGGCAAAACCGCCTGAATGACATTTAACGCCCCAAAAAAGTTCACATCAAGCAATTGCCTTGCCTCTTCTACAGGTGTAAATTCCAACGGTCCCCCTATTCCACCTCCCGCATTATTTATCACCACGTCCAGTGTCTGCTCCCTGGTCATAATCTCCTCAACGGCCTGTCTCACGGACTCGGGCCGTGTCACCTCCATATAAAGATAATTCACTCCGGAAACAGGTTCCGCAGGCCGTCGTACCGTTCCGTAAACCGTATACCCTGCCTTAGTAAAAGCAGTGGCCATGGCATGGCCGAAGCCAGAAGAGACTCCCGTAATAAGCACAACCCTTTTCATCGGGAAAGGATATCGAATGCCTTAAACGCGTCTATAATCTTTTCAATAGCCGTGTCGAGCTGTTCAAAAGTATGCGTTGCCATGAGAGAGAAACGGATAAGTGTGTCTTCCTTCGGGACTGCAGGGCCTATCACAGGATTTACAAAAATTCCATTATCTAAAAGCATTTGTGTGATCTTAAGCGCTTTAAGATCGTCACGAACAAACAGGGGAATAATGGGAGTCTCGCTTTTACCCGTATCCAATCCGGCCTCCTGAAACGCTTTTCGTGCATAATGGGTCAGATCCCATAAATGAGCTATGCGTTCCGGTTCTTCCAGCATTATGTCTATGGCCGTACTAACGCTGGCAAGAGATGCAGGGGGCAGGCTGGCACAAAAGATGAGCGCACGGGAATTGTGTTTCAGGTAATTAATCACCGAGGCGTCACCGGCAATAAAACCTCCGATGGAGGCCAGCGATTTGGAAAAAGTACCCATAATAAGATCCACCTGAGAGGTAAGCCCAAAATGAGAAGCCGTGCCTCTGCCATTCTCCCCAATAACACCCAGGGCATGCGCATCGTCCACCATAAGGCTGGCACCGTATTTTTGAGCCATTTCAATCAGACGGGGAAGTTTTACTATATCACCCTCCATGGAGAAAATACCATCGGTAACAATCAGCTTCATTTTATCGGATTCACAAAGCTGCAATTTAGCTTCCAGGGAATCCATATCGTTATGTTCATATTTAAACACTTTCCCAAAAGAAAGACGGCTTCCCTCAATAATTGAAGCATGATCGAGCGAATCCAAAAGCAGGTAATCCTGACGATTGCACAATGTAGACACCACTCCCACGTTTACAAGAAATCCTGCGCTGTAGCAAATGACAGCCTCTTTATTAATCAACCTGGCCAGTTTGTCTTCAAGGGTCAGATGCGCATCAAGCGTACCGTTCAGGAACCGCGAACCGGAACAGCTGGTTCCGTATTTATCTATCGCCTTCTTGGCCGCTTCTTTAATTCTCGGATGGTTAGAAAGGCCCAAATAACTGTTGGAACCAAACATCAAGACTTTCTTACCATTCATAATAACGACGGTATCCTGTTCAGATTCAATGGCCCTGAAATAAGGATAAACCCCGGCCGCCATGATCTCCTGCGGAGCGGTATACTTAGCGCAACGACTCTGTAGTAAACCCATAATTAGTTATCAATTAATTTTTCTTCATTCATTATATCTGCCTGCACATTGTCGGTGAGAATATGATCTTTTATCTTCTTTATATACGGTGATTTACGGAATATCATGAGATCTGCCAGAAAATAATTGGCCAGACCTGATATAAGCAACGCTAAAAGATTACAATAGACCACATCCAGGCCGAACAACCATTCAAACAGCAGCAGGCAGCCCATTTTTATACCAAACCCTCCTATGGAAGAAAGGTTAAAATACAAAAGCCGGATCAAAAATGATTTAGGTTCTTTGGTTTCCAAACGCTTGTTCCATATCCAAAAATAAGAAAAACAGAAGTTGCTGAACATGGCCACTTCAAAGGATATGGCAGGTGATATTATATATACTCCAACATAAGATGAAAAGATATAAGTGGATAAAAGC
>LUZA01000013.1 GCA_001603455.1 Bacteroidales bacterium Bact_09
ATTGACCGGTATTTCATATAAAAATAACCAAAAACGATACCTGTCAGAAAAGGTATCAGCATGTTAAGCCATGTGCCGTACGTGTAATACAGGGCAGCGTAAAGGATCGAAGAGATCAGCACGGCTGCCCATTTTTTTGTCAGGATAGAATAGAGCCGGGGCAGCATATAAGCGCGGAAGACCATTTCCTCGACGATCCCTCCAGTAAAGGCGGTGATGATCAGCAGGAAAGGTCGTTCATGCTGGTAAGCTTCCATCTCGGCCTGAACATGCATATCGGCAAGCTGCATTTCAAGATGGTTGAAAAGATCGGGGATCAGGTTAAGCCCAATCATGACTGCCATCAGGATGATAATGGATGTGATATAGAAGAAAAGAGAGGAACGTTTCTCTTCCTTCAGGAGCAGGAACGGTTTTTTCTCTATATAACGCACGTATAACCAGATAAGCAGCAGCCAGAGCCATAGCATGGCCCTGGAAAGGTAACCCCAGGGGAGATAATCGGGAATACTTAGTGAAACGACGGAGTAAAGAATCAGTTTAAGGGTGATCACCAGAATGATCCCAACAATAAAATGAGCCTTGAATTCGGTCTCTGCCAGATGTTTTTGCATGATCCTTTTTTCTGTCACGGAGCTTTTCCAGATAGGCAATAAATATACAAATTTTAAGAAAACTGGAATGTTTTTTCTGGGTGCTTCCCTAATTTTTGTATCTTTATAACATTGAAAACCTTTTGAGATGAAAACATACAGACGAGAATTTTACATTGAAACGTCCACACGCCGAGCTTTTGTAAACATTACACCCCAGATATTAAAATGTCTGGAGGATAGCGGTGTTAAGGAAGGTCTGCTGCTGTGCAATTCTATGCACATAACCTCGAGCGTTTTCATTAATGATGATGAATCGGGACTTCATCATGATTTTGAAAAGTGGTTGGAACGCCTGGCTCCCGAACAGCCTTATTCCCAGTATCGTCATAATGGTGTGGAAAACAACGCCGATGCGCACCTGAAACGTCAGGTGATGGGGAGGGAAGTGGTGGTTGCCATAACTCAGGGACGCCTTGATTTTGGGACATGGGAACAAATTTTCTATGGCGAGTTTGACGGTAAAAGAAAAAAACGTATTCTGGTAAAAATCATCGGCGAATGACCGACCCGTTCGCAGAAGCAGCCTTATTGTAAGTCCTGAAATTTCACTATCTTGTAGCCAGTTATTAAACAACTATGCACAGGATACCGGAAAAATTATGGACTGCCGGCAAGGGCTCTTCCGTGAAATGCTTTCTTTGTCCTCACCATTGTGTGATCGGGGAGGGAATGTGGGGGTTGTGCCGCACAAGGACCAACCGCAAAGGGGCATTGTATTCTGTAGCCTATGGCAATCCTTGTTCTGTGGCGGTGGATCCTATAGAAAAAAAACCTTTATATCACTTCCTGACCGGAACCGATATCTTGTCCATAGCCACGGCCGGTTGTAATTTTCATTGCCTGAATTGTCAGAACTGGACCATATCACAGGCGTCTCCCCTGTCAACCGGAAAAAGAAATCTTTCTCCTGCACAGGTAGTACAGACCGCTCTGCGTTATAAAGTGCCCTCCATTGCCTTTACTTACACAGAACCTACCGTATTTTACGAATATATGTACGACATAGCCGTTCTGGCGCATGAAAATGGTTTAAAAACAGTAATGGTATCCAACGGATACCTGGATCCGGAACCTCTGGCTGCCCTGGTTCCGTATCTTGATGCTGCCAATATTGATCTGAAATGTTTTGACGACAAAACATACCGGCATCTGACAGGAGGTAAACTGCAGCCCGTTCTGGACACCTTGCTGACCATGGGCAAATCGGGTGTCTGGACCGAGATTACCCATTTGATCGTTCCCGGTATTACAGACGATCCAGTGCAGTTCAGGTCTATGTGCCGGTGGCTGACATCAAACGGATTTGCCTTTGCGCCCCTTCATATAAGTCGCTTTTTCCCCACTTACAAGCTGCCTCATCTTATGCCAACGTCAATAGAACACCTGACAAGGGCAAAAACCATAGCACTGGAATATGGCATTCGATTTGTTTACCCGGGGAATGTACCGGATGATATAGAAAGCCATACATTCTGTCCCGGTTGCGGCAATGTTGTAGTGGAGCGGCATCAGTACAATGTTGTGAAAAGGTTAATAGAAAACGGGAGATGCAGTTTCTGCCACACCTTCATTCCCGGGGTGTGGGATATTCAGGATCCCGCGCTATGAAGTATTTTTCCCGTAAAAACATATATACGGGCGGTTTTCCAGCCATCCCATCCCAGGTGGGCCTTGTCCCTGGAACAATGTCCCAGGAATTCTTCCAAGGACCATCCGGTTTCAGTGGCCACTTGTGGCAGAAAAACGCCTGACCGGCCCTGTCCTTCGATCAGGATCCCGTGTTTTCCCAGTTCTATCTGCTTCACATCTTTTATTGATATCAGGGGGGACAAAACAGTGATTTCAATGTTCAGGTTTTGCAGGTCGTCTTTTCCCACTGGATAAAAGCGATCATCATAAAGCGCTGCGGCGGCTGCCATTTCACGGACCAGTCTGTATAGGGGTATATCAGAGGTAATACGACCGATGCAACCGCGAAGCATTTTATTCTGATACAACGTAACAAAAGCACCACAATGCCTGTGCAGTGCAGGGGAATAATCCCGGGGAGACCTGAGCCTAAGGTCTTCGTTTCTGAGAACGGCCGATTCCACTCCTTTACGTGCAATATCTAACAGGATGGCCTCTTCCTGTGAAGAGAATTCTAATCCTTGATCGGAGATGGCGATGGCCCAATAACCCACCACTTGGTCTTTTTCGCCATATTCCCGCGCGTCACCTGAGTTTTTGTAATCAATAGCAGCGTATTTAAGGGATTCGTTCCCTGTGGTCATGTATAGCAATGTGAGTACAGAGGTCCACCCGCACAGACATGTAACCAGTCCCGGAATACGTTGATTGTCATGATGATCAAGGGTCTTGAGCAGCCCGTCGGGATCGTTGCTCAGGATAGCATCTTTAGTGGCGGCATCTACCCTTATAGCATCTTCATATTGCGGATAATGTGAAAAATCCGTGCTGATCACGAACAGATTCTCTTTTATCATAAATGGGGCAAGGGCTTCTGCAATTCTTTTGCAAACTGCGATACGCGCAGTTCCGATGATGATAGGGACAATAACAAAATCGTTCTTTAGGACGTATTGCAGAAAAGGCAATTGCACTTCAAGGCTATGTTCGTCCCGGTGTGCATTGCTATCGGAAACAAAAAAATCCGGATAGTCTGAGACCAGCTGCCGGCAAAATTGAGTATCTACCGCGACATCGCCCAGGGGCATGCGGAAATCACCTTCGGTATATACTGCCGCACCGTTAAGGCGTACATGATGAGAAGACCCTATAACGAATATCCTTTCGTACTTCTTTCCGGTATCCACCTGGTTGAAGGCCGAGGCTGCCACACCTCCGGAAAAGACGTATCCTGCATGCGGACTGATTACCGCCCGGACGTTATCACATTGTGGGGGTTTTGCCTGTTGGAACAATTGCTCCAGTTCTTTTTGCAATGTACCCGGTGTGGCTGCGTAAAACTTGCCGGCCACAGCAGGGGGTCTGGCAGATGTTTTCATGATTTAAATATTAATACCATAGCGATTGTTCTATGCAATCCCTGTAAAAAGCCCCCTTGTTTTCCTTTCCCCAACATTCCCAAAAATACTTAACAGCTTGGTCACTGAGATCAGACCTTGTAGAAAGTTCGATGATCTGCAGATCCATGATATTGCAAATATAGAAAAAAAAGATACGACATACACTGGGTAGGGCCTGAAGGTAGCGGCCGGCTCTCGGAAAGCGTCAGACGCAAGGCATGGCAAGAGATCCGGGACAACTACCGGGGGTCCCTTACCGAAAAAGAAAACCGTCAGATGATACTGGGCGGGAGGGACCCATTTGATGCGGTATGCAGCCATCCGTTCCCGTATCTGTGTATACAGTATGGAAACGGGTTGTAAGGGTTCTGTAAGTATAGCCAGAAAAAGTCTCAATCTACGCCAACAATGTCAGGTAGTTGTTACGGGCACAGTTACAATGAAGCCCTTAAGTCTTTCACAATTTTGAGGGCAGCATCGTAATTGGGTTCCTGTATGATCTCTGCAACGTATTCCACATAACGGACTATTCCGGCGGTATCTATCACGACCGTGCCTCTTGCCAATAAGCGTAATTCCTCCATAAGGAATCCGTATTTGATGCCAAATTCCACGTTAAGGTGGTCGGACAGGGCAATAACCTTACTCAGTCCTTCAGCAGCGCAAAAGCGTCTCTGTGCAAACGGAAGATCACAAGAAATGGACAATACCACAACATCTTCCATTTTAGTGGCTTCTGCATTGAAGCGACGATTCTGTGCCTGGCAGACGCCTGTATCTATGGAAGGGTATACGGCAATAATAATCACGTTGCCTGAATAATCAGAAAGTTTCACAGGTTTGAGCCCGGAATTCACGACGGTGAAATCGGGTGCCTTATCGCCGGATTTTATCTCTTTTCCGGCTAGTGTGACGGGTTTGCCGCCAAATATGACAGTTCTGTTTTTCATAGTACAAATATAAGAAAAGAATCAGCCACAAATAAAACAGAGTGCGAGGTGCAAATATACCCCGGGCAGAACGGCCTGACGGAAGGCAACGCGGAGACTCCTACTTCATGCACACCAGGTACATAAAGGCACTTTTGACGGAGGTGGATCCTGGGTACAGGCAGTCCAGATGCGGTTGATGTAATCCAGGGAAAAATGGTTCTGTAGCAAATGAACCCGGTGTATGCCCTTTTTGGTAAGAACGATGTGATTATCCTTTTTCACCGTGTAGTGTAGCTTGTCAGCAAGCCATAACCAGTGGTTAAAATCATCACAGAATTCACTCCCAAAACGGTCTTTGTAGGCGGTTAAAGGTATGGCGGTTTCATACAATCTCCAGTAAATCCAAAACAGACGCTCCATATTGGGCGTTATATTCATAATATAAGCAGTGGGAATCCGGTTGTGCAGGGGCAGAGAAATGTAATCGTTCATATGGAAGGTATTGAAAAGAAATTGTTTTCCGGTAAATGTTCCGGCCGATGGTCCCAAACCCAGATAAGTGTCACGTGTTACAGAAGAATATTTGTCCTTACCTCCTTTCAGAAAACTCCATACGGATACTTGTTTATAACCGTTGCCCAGCAACTTGTCGCAAATGTGATAATACATCCGCTTTCTGGTCAAGCCGTCCGGCATGATCACCTTTTTCAGTTGTTTGAAACGGCCGATGGTGCTATAGGGAAATGTAAAGAGCGGGTAAAAAGTCAATTGATGTGCAGGCGTTGCCATGGCCATGTGCAGTGTTTTATCCAATTCCTGTATTGTTTGTCCCGGAAAAGCAAAAATCAGGTCAAGGTTAAAGGTGTCATAATAAAGAAGGCCAATTTTTTCTATGACTTTTAAAGTATCTGCTACTAAATAATTACGACCAATGCTGCTGAGGTATTTCTGGTGAAAATCCTGAACACCCAGACTGATCATGTTACACCCCATGTGGTGTAATTCCACCAGTACCCGGTTGTTGATTTCAGCCGGAGTTGTTTCTAGTGCAATGTTTTTCAGGATGCACAATGCAGAAAGCTTTTCGACGGCTTGAATCAACAAGTTGGTCATTAATGTGGGGGTTCCTCCCCCAATATACAGTGATTGCATCTCCTTGCCTTTAAGCCACCAGGCATGCAATTCAATTTCACGTAGAAGCGATTCCCCAAAGAACCAGGCTTTTTGCTCCTGATAAGTCTTTTTGAAATAAGGACAATAAAGACATTTGTTCCTGCAAAACGGGATATGAATATACAAATTTTCAATCCTTTCCCAGTCGACTGCCTGATCTTCGTATTGATTAAAAACCAATGTGTCTTCCAGATCAAGCAACCGGTCCAATAACAGTTTTTTTAAAAAATCCGGGATCCTCATCACTGCGATGTGCCAACATGTATCTCCTGTACAATGGTTTGTGTATAATTTTTAAACGTCAGGATAGCCCTGATGGTATGATTTCCTGCGGTCAGGGTAATTACGTCCCCTGTATTATGTTCCTGATCGTTGAAGTACCATTGTACCGCCAAAGGTCTTTCAATATCCGGCACAGAAGGTGAATCATTTAATTTTAATGTGAAGAGATCCCCGGTCCTGTACTCTTTTGGGTCATAACTGATTATATAATATCCCAGAGAATAAAGCAAGTTGTCTTCATCCCCTACAATTGCAGATATCTGAATATTCACGTCAATGTCATTTTCTTCTTTCCATGTGGCGGTAAGCGATTCTATTGAATTACCCGCATAACCGCCCATAGGAACCATGGGGCCGTTGTCAGTCGCCAACGGATATCCGTTATCACTGTCTTTTACGTAATAACCAAATTTTGCGTCCAAACCGGAAGGTATGGCGATCCCAAGCTGTGACAGATCTACGTTCATCATAACCTCGAATGAAGGATTTGTCAGAATGCCGGAAAAAGCACATTCATTCCCAAAACAAACGAAGACACCTACCTCGGATGCCGTTGTTCCGTTAATCAGGAACGACATTGAATTGATCATCTTCCCTTGGTAGGGGGCGAGTTCCTGTGCAGAGAAACCCACCGCCCCATATATGGTCCCTCCGGGAGATCCGTATCCGACTCCATAACCTTCCCAAGGCCCGTGTTTTTTCAGGATCCCGTCAAGGAGTACTTCTTCTATCCTGGTCAGCGTGAGATCTACTACGACCGTTCCCGGCCTGGATGCATTTATTTCCTTTTTAGCCGGGTAATAACCGCTTTTTTCGGAAGTAATGATGTATGTGCCTTCTTTGGTGCCGGCTTTGAAATAGTAAAATCCGTTTTCGTCTGTGGTAATCACATCAATAGTACCGGTTGTTTTTGGAGGCATTGCCATGATTTTACCCGATGCAACCACGGCCATGCCGGAAGATATGGCTGCCGGAGATGTGGGTTCTGCCGCCTGATGAGTTAGTGTGACGGTCGCCTCTTTGACCGGGTCACCATTGTTATCGGTTACCGTTCCTGTAATAACCAGGGAGGAACTCATCATAACCGTGAATGTGGCATGGGTACTCAGGTCTGCTATATCGGCAAGATATACACCTATGGAGTTGCCGGCATGATCCCTGGCCGAAGGAGACGACGTGTCGGTGAAGAACGTATTATTCGTTTGTCCCGGAAAAGGAACCTGGTCATTAAAACTGATGGCAGATTCCGGAAATACGGCCTCAATCAGATCACAACACTGATGTGAAGCATAGTTGTTGATCCCGTCCCAGTTGCGCCATCTCTGGGCCGCTGTTTTTCCACCTATCATATTATCCGACATGTCTATATGAAAAATGAGCAGACCCGAACGGGGGACATTCTTGTCCCAGCCCGTCTTCTGGCGGTATTCATAAATAAAGAACTCGTCGTCGTTAGAGGTGGCAACGGCAAAAGCGTTATTCCTGGAAACGGGGTCCAGGCTGTAATCCCCCTCGGCATCAAATGCAATGATTTCATTGGATCTCCAACCCAGAAGGATTCTTTCCACGGTTGTTAGATAGGGGGGAGTTCTTCCGGCATTGTTGTAATTTCCTCCTGACATGAGTGAGAAGGGACCCAATCCCCTGGCTTCTCCGTTTTCTTTTCCGTCTGTATCATAAAAATCGGGTAATCCGATTACATGCCCAAATTCGTGACAATAGGTACCTATACCGGCCATAGCGGTTCCGGAGGCCCCTTTTAGTTCGGATGTGCAGGCATAGGAATTGGTCCTTACCCCGTCTACGTTGATACTTTTATCGTATGTTGTCCAGGCATGAGGCCAGATGGTGTGGTCGGGTCCGCCTTCTGCCTCATTATGTCCGGCAAAGTAAATAAAAACATTGTCTATGAAACCATCTTGATCGTTGTCGTATTGTGAAAAATCCACTCCCGGATTGCTGTCTGCCAGGCGTACAGCTTCTACCACCATTTCCCGGGCACGTTCAAAGATGTTTTCCCCTTTGTTGTTGTTAGCTCCATAATATGAAACCTCTTTAGATAGTGTTACGGGGCCGATGACATCAAACAACGGATCGAACGCCCCTGTGGAATTTTCATAAAAGTAATCCCTGACAGAACCGGTAGCACCGTTCGCTGCATAACCATCCTGATTCAGCAAATTGAAAAATGCTTCTTTAGGCGAAGTAGTAACAAATGACAGGTCACTGAACTGTACCAGGATTACAAGGAATCTTTTTTCTCCCTTTGCAATTGAGCTGGAAGGCCCTTTAACCTCAGGCAGTAAGTTCTGGTGAAGCCGGGAAACATCGGATCGCGTAGAAAAATAACCGGCAAATTTTTCCCTCAGCCATCGTGCCCTTTCAACGGCAACGGCAGGAGGCGTGATCGTTGTTGCATCTTGCTGTTGCAATCCGGTCTTTACCCTTGTGCCGGTGGCGATCACATTACCCTGTACTGAAAATTCGGCCAGGTAATAAAACCCGTCCGGGCCTTGTTTTACCAGACGGTCTCCGCTGGTGGTCCAGTTAAGGAATTCATCACCATGCCTGCGGATGGTGATAATTGATCCATCAGGTTGTGTAACCCGAATGGGACCAGGATAAGCCTTTACAGCATAGGCACTATGAGAAAAAAAAGTAAGAAATACGATCAGTAATGACCTAAGGAATATGTTTTTCATAGTGCATTAATTATAAACAAGGTAACTGGTCTCGTTGCCGTAATCGTACAGCAATAATTTGTGATCTTCACACCTGATGACGCGCACCCGTTTTGTTCCCTGCCGGATATTGCCGGCGCCATAAACGGAGACCTCAATATTGAAATATTCTCCTGCCCCGGGATTCAAAGGAATATTTTCAATGCTTACAATTTTTTTCTGTGCATTGTTTTGGATCCGGAATATATAATGCGTTTTACCTATCATAATGCTCCACTGGTCCCGGAAAGCCTTATAGGAGACAAGCGTATCCTCTTTATGGTATATGCCGTACGTATTATATCTGTATTGGTCTGCCATATCCCTGATAATTGTATTGTCTCTCAGTTCAGAAAGAAGCAGCGGAACATGATACCGGTAGCCGGATTTCATGGTTTTTCCGGCAGGTATGGTTGTGGTAGAAATTGAACGGCTGGTTTCCAGTGTAATTTTCAGTGTGTCTCCGACCGAGATCCCCGCATTGACCATCATCCTGCACGTAACGGGCTTTCCTGCTTCCAGAACCGGTTGATGCACTAAGTTAAGGGTTACTGAGCCTTCTGCTTCTTCATCGAAAACGGGGACGGCCTCCAGAGCCGACAGATCTATGCTGAAATTTCCCGCCAATTTCCTGTTGTTAGCAGTTAAGGTCACCGATCTGAGAAATTCTCCTTCCAGTGGTGTTCCCGTGGCATCAATGGTAAATGACAATAGTGTCATGATCTCCCTGAAATAGATGCGATATCCGTCCTGTTCGTTTCCTGTGATCGAAGTACTGACCTTCCAGTCGCAGGCGGCGAACATATCTCTCTCGCCGTCCTGTTCCTGAACCGAGTCCAATTGTCCCCGGATTTTGTTGTAGGAATCTCCGGCGGATTGTGAATAGGGGTAATAGGCATACAAAGGAGTTTCGGTAAAGGGACCGTTAAATATTCCCAAGGGCGTATCTGCTCCGGAGGATAAGTTAAAACGGATATTGGAAGCCTTACTCCCGAAAACACCTATGGAATCATCCGTATTCCATAGGGTAAGCAATCCGTCGTTGTGCAGTGTGGTGCGTGTGGAAGGATCTTCTGCTCCAGGGAGAATACCAGCCATTTCCATGGTCCCTATTTCAGTAAGGGGATTTTTCTTTTCTTCTTCCTGCCTGCATCCGCAGATTAAAAGTATGGTAATTATGGGTAAAATGAACTTTTTCATGGCATCCGGATTAAAAGAGATCTCCGTCATTTTTATAACCGCCTGCACGTAATTGTGTGACATGAATATCCATGGACATATCCTGGCAGGTTATCCGGATGGTCTCGTGGCGGTCTTCTGTAGAAAAATTAACCTGAACGGCAACAGTCAATCGATTGGTTCCCGGTTCTCCCATTTTGGGTCCGACTGTTATCCAGTCGCTGTTTCCCTGAATATCTGCCGTCCAGGGAAGGTACGCCGTTACACTTATAGAGTTGTCATTCCCTTCTGCGGCGGAAAGGGTAAGTGAAGTATGTGATAATGAAAAACTGGCCGGTGTCTGCAGCTGGATTTGTTGTCCGTAAGATACTCCGGCACTGTTTCTTGCATAGGCCCTCACATAGTAAATGGTCCTGGATGCCAGTCCTGTAAGGGTACTTGAAAAAAGTCCTTTTCCTGTCCCGTCATTGGTACAGGTTGTCAGATCTGCCTCCGGATTTGGGGAAGTGCTCCAGCAGACACCTCGGCCAGTCACTGCAGATCCTCCGTCGTCAGTGATGTTTCCCCCGCTAAGCGCACCGTAGGATGTAATTTCCGAGGCCTGCGTGGTGGCGAGCGAAGGTTTTGCCGTCAGGGTGGTTGCCGTTATCTGGTTCCCGTAAGCAGTGCCTGCAAGATTTGTGGCATAGGCCCTAATGTAATACGTAGTATTGGGAAGCAGTCCGTTAATGGAGCTGGTGAAAGATCCTAACCCCGAGCCGTCAATTGTTTTTGTGGGCAGATCCACGGTAGGTCCTGATCCCGTACTCCAGCATACACCACGTGCTATTACGGGCGCACCGCCATCGCCGATAACCGTTCCCCCACAGACAAAAGACATGGTCGCGGTTTCAGATACTGCAGCCGTCTGTACTTCGGGAGCAACGAGATCATCACATCCCGATAAAAAAAACAGGGGCAGTGCCATTAGAACTGCCAGCAGATAATTTGATTTCATGTACTAAAATTACCGTTTTCTTTTAGTATTCCAAAATGCAATGGCAGAACTTGACGGTCACAGGAAAAAGATCAGCATCAATTGTGTACTAAGAGGGATCAGGAGATTATCCCATCCTTTGGTTGACAACATTTCGGTAAGCGTTGCAACTACGGCAACTCCCATGGCAAGCCAGAAGGTCTTGTAGTTGAAGACTCCCAGATACAGGTATAAAGCAATAACGCTTATTAAAAAACTGCAAATCAGAAAAGAGAATGTTCCTAACAACGTTTTTTGCAGGGTATGTCCAAAAATCCGGATCTGCCGGTTTTTTCTTTTGAAATTCATTCCAAGGATACCTGCCATAGGATCGCAAATAGCCAGGATCAAGATAGGGAGAACATACAGAAATTTGTTTTTCAGCAGAAAAGAAATCAGGAACGAAATATAAATTGCGGTTGGCAGCACGTAACTCCCCACTGATTTTCTGTCTATCTTGTGAATAGACCCCAGTTGGGTACCGTGACGGCTGATGAACAGTAACGCAAAAAAGAATGAAGCCAGTACCAAAATATACCAGTGACTTTTGAATATGTAAGGAAAAATTACGGTAGAGAGCGTCGTAGTGAAATGCGCAAATTTCCTTGTGATCTCACTTTTAATGTCCAGACGCCTGTACATAAGTTCTGTAAAAGCCAATACAAGTATTATGGCTATAAGAATGATTACGGTTAAAGCTATCTGATTGGTCATGAGGTATATGTTATTAAATATCCTAAAAAAGCCATCCAGGCACCACTTGCTATCAAACTGTCAAAACGGTCCAGGATCCCTCCGTGTCCCGGAATAAGACGTGAGTAATCTTTTACGTTATAATAACGTTTGAAGAACGATGCCGCCATATCTCCCAGAAATGCCCAGACCACCACTCCCAGCGTCAGCAGGATAATGGTTCCGATCCCAAATCCAATTAAACCCCTGATAAAAACGGCGGTCAACAAAGATACCAGTGCGCCTCCGGCTACTCCCTCCAGTGTTTTATTGGGGCTGATTTTGGAAGCAATTTTGGTTTTTCCCCATAATTGTCCTGCTATCTGGCTAAAACTGTCAAATACGGATAAAATGACGAATGTAAACAGGATCCAGTTTTTATCCATAGCACTAAAGACCAGAAATAACGCTGACAAGAAGGCATATACACAAAGAGCTACCAGAAAAAAAACTTTTCTCTGCCTGCCGGATCCAAAGAACAATTTTGACAATTCGTACAATCCCATTATTACGATAAATCCGGCTAAAACCCTGAAAACAACCGGATTGATTGCTATGCTCAGGAATACGGAATTGATGATGATAAAATAGGCAATGTATTTAATACGGTTCCGCCGAGCCTCTTCTTTTGTTTTTCTTTTACCAATGAAATAGAAAGCTACGCCTCCGGTAAGGAAGTAAATCAAAATGATAATATATATCGTACGGATCATTGCCGTAAAACTACAGAACGATCATTAATATCCCAAAAATAACCATTCCCAGTGCATACCAGAAACGCACCTGCCCTTCTGCTTTGTCCACTTTAATATTTGCCAGCAGGCGTGGCCCCAGCAATGCCCCGATAATGGATCCCGAAGCTAGAAAATAAACTATAGTCAGGTCGATTTTACCAACCAGAAAATGTGCTCCTAAAGCAGAACAGGTGTTAACGAACACAACTAGAAGAGAGGTCCCCAAAACAAGTTTAAGGGGCATCCGGATACTCATAAGTCCTGATAGAATGGGGGCGGTACCGCTTGTCCCGAATGTGGCGGTTATGACTCCGGAAAGAAATCCGAACAGTGAACTTCTGGAATATGTGCCTGCCTTTGTCAAAACCTTGGGTCCGTCTCCGTTTGCGATGGCCTTCCTGTCTTTTCTTTGACCAATATACATGGTTGCAGCTATGATAATGGAATAAACGCCGAAACTTACACGCAGTTGACGTGCCGTCATCAGATTGACGATACGTGCCCCCAGCAGAGCGCCAAAGATCCCAGCTGTTGCAAAGACCAAACCAATGCGCAAATCCAGGTTTTTTTTCCTATGATGCCCGTAAGCTCCCGCCAGACAAATAGGTAATGTGGCTGCCAGGGAGCTGGCGATGGCTATCTGCGGAGGAACTTTGAAAAGGATGGTAAGCAGAGGTATAAAAATGAACCCGCCCCCTCCGCCTGTAAGGGAACCCAGGAATCCTACAATTAACCCGATAAGAGGCAGCCACAGATAGTTATATTCAAAAGCGGAATGAAAAATCATTTCTTTTTCTTTTCTTTCAATACCCAGTATAATCCCCTGACATTTGAGCGCATCTGGGGAATGATAAGCTGGATGATCATATGTTCGATGGCCGCCATGATACCCCATGCGATCATAAAATAATAAAAAGCGGTAATAAAACCAACCGTGAACAGGCAAATGAAGAAAGCCGCCTGAATATACCCGCTTATCTTGGTGGAATACAAATGGAAACTGGGTGTAGTCCTAAACCTGATCAGCGACATAACTACGGACCCGACTAAGAATGCTATAAAGATCAGGAAACTAATCAGATGAGGCGTAAAATCATTCCCTTTGAAAACAAAAAGCCCGGTAAAGGCAAGAATATAGGTAAGATTATCGGCAAAAGAGTCGAGTTTGGCCCCGAGCTCGGTTTCCTGCTTGAAAGCCCGGGCTATTAACCCGTCTAAAAAATCGGTTACCAGGTTGATGATTAAAAAAATAGCGTATAGACATTCTTTTCCCGATATAATGAACCAAAGAATGAACGGAAAAGCCAATAATCGGTAAAAGCTCAACACATTAGGAATAGTAAAGATTTGCTTTCTGTCCATGTCTACAAATTATTGGGATTTCAGCAGGTCTTTTAGTCCGGATCCTTCGTAAACGCCTTCCAAAAAAGAAAGAGCCCTGCGGCAGAATCTCGTTCTGTAAAGCACTACCTGTTGTTCCGCTCTGGAAAACAGCAAAACTCCGGGAAATAAAAACAATGATATGCATGTAGATTTGATCATAATATGATAAATCGGTCAGTACACCCAAAAATAGAAAAAATTATTAACTTTAACAGACTGGAAGCTAACCACAAACCAATTAGAAATGAAAGCCATCACGACATTTCTGTCGATAGCCTTGTTGTTACGGGTGAGGAGCCTTTGAAGATTTATTCAATATATGCTCCTGTTGAACATCCATTCGGAGCCATTCATAATACATATGAGGAAGGGGTGAAAACTGCCAACCATCACCATCAGTAGCTCCGGCTGAAAATCAGACCTGTCATTTTTTTGTCACCTCGGAACCGCCCGATGTTTCTATGGAGGTAATGACACAATCTCCTTTATAAAATACCTTACTTGCCCCCGAGGCCTTGACTTTCATGGCTCCCTGGCAAGTAATCTCCATCCGGCTGGCTCCCGAAAGATCACAATCCAGAACTACAGTGGTAAAATCAAATCCTTCAAAACGGGAAGCTCCGCTCAGATTTACTTCGCAATCGATGGCACTGCCAGTGAAATTTAAAAAAGAAGCTCCGCTGGCCTTAAACGATACATTGCTCAGGAAAAGATCGCATGTTGCGTCTATCCTGGATGCAGAGAAAGCTTCAAATGATGTTAGAAAAGGGTGGCAGGGGACCGTCACTTCTGTACGAACCGATGAATATCCAATCATGTTTTCGGAATACTCTATTACAAGAATATTATCATCATTGACATAGGTTTCCAGAAAAGGGATGAAAAGTTCATCAGCCCTAACATGAATTTCAGATACATTATCCGATAAATAAACACGGATAGCGCTTTCCACACGTATTCCCGTGTATGCCCGGGTTATGGTTCTGCTTTCCTCAATGGCCTTGCCATTGCCTATGAGTCCTGAACAGGAATAACAGCAGGCAGCTCCGGCAATGACTGTTAGAAATAATGTTTTTTTCATGTTTTCAAGACGAAAAATTATATTATTATGTTGCATGTTGTAAATGAATATTTTACCCA
>LUZA01000127.1 GCA_001603455.1 Bacteroidales bacterium Bact_09
AAACATTATTGTGTGAAGAGTTTACGCGCGAAGTTCAAGATAAATTAGGCTTTTCGTTAGGTAGTTTCCAGCAATTTTCCGATTTATTTAAATCATTGATGCAGTTGTCGGAAAAAATAAATTTCACACTTATTATTGATGAATTTCAAGAGTTTGACAATATCAATAAATCAGTTTTCAGTGATATGCAAAACAGCTGGGATTCGCATAAATCCAAAAGCAAAATAAACTTGATTTTATGCGGTTCCATTTATTCTTTGATGAAGCACATTTTTGAACATTCAAAAGAGCCGTTATTCGGTCGGGCAACTTCAAAAATCCTACTAAAACCCTTTAAATTAAGTGTGCTTAAAGAAATTTTAGGCGACTACAATTCTAACTTTACCAATGAAGATTTGTTGGCTTTCTATATGATAACCGGTGGTATAGCCAAATACATTGAACAACTCGTTGTATGCGAAGCTTTCACAAAAAATGCAATTTTGAATGCGGTATTTCAGGAAGATTCTTTTTTCTTAGACGAAGGACGCGATGTGTTGATAGGCGAATTCGGAAAAGACTATGGCAATTACTTCTCCATACTGTCACTTATTGCATCATCAAAAACCAATCGCAGTGCGATAGAGAGTATTCTAAACATATCGGTAGGCGGCTATTTGGATCGTTTAGAGAAAGACTTCAATATCATCAAACGCATTCGTCCGTTTATGGCAAAGGAAGGTAGCCGCAATAACAAATATAAAATCGAAGATAACTTTTTAAACTTCTGGTTTCGTTTTATTTACAAATATCGAGGTGCGGTAGAAATTTCTAATTTTGAATATGTGCGAAATATCGTTGAACGCGATTACGAAACTTATTCAGGAATTGTTCTTGAAAAATACTTCCGTCAACAATTAAGCGAATCGAAACAATATTCTGATATACAGGGATATTGGGACAATAAAAGCGAAAATGAAATCGATATCATTGCCATTAACGAATTTGAAAAACGACTGGATTTCTTTGAAATAAAACGCAATCCCGACAAAATTAATCTGGATATATTACGACACAAAGCGGAAAAAATCGCAGGAAAATTCTCAAAATTCAGCATTGAATATAAAGGATTGGCGTTAAATGATATGTAAACTCTAAAGACAAAGAAATATGATACTCATCATTGACGATGACGCTGCCGTGCGCTCTTCCCTCTCGCTATTGTTCAAGCGTGCCGGATATGAAGCCGAAACCGTTTCGTCACCCGAAGCGGCGCTCGATTTCGTACGTCATACACAACCTGATATCATGCTTATGGATATGAATTTTTCGCTCACAACCAAAGGCGAAGAAGGATTGGAATTACTGCAAAAAATACGGGTCTTCTGTCCTGATGTGCCTGTAATTCTCATCACGGCGTGGGGTTCTATTTCGCTTGCAGTAAGGGGGATGCAAACCGGAGCCTTCGATTTCATAACCAAACCATGGGACAATCATCAATTGCTGAAATCGGTTGAAACGGCACTGAATTTACGAACCAGAAAAGCGGTATCTGATATTCCGCAAACCCGTCAGGAATTGGATGCAAAATATGACTTTTCCGCCATTATCGGAAAATCCGAAGCGCTTACGAACGTGCTGGCAACCGTTGCACGTATTGCCGATACAAATGCATCTGTGCTTATCACGGGCGAAAGTGGAACCGGGAAAGAACTCATTGCCGAAGCCATTCATAAAAACAGTTCGCGCCGTAATAACCGTTTCGTTAAAGTAAATTTAGGCGGTGTATCGCAAAGTTTGTTCGAGAGTGAAATGTTCGGGCATAAGAAAGGTGCGTTTACCGACGCACAAAGCGACAGGATTGGACGGTTTGAACTAGCCGATAAAGGAACTATTTTTTTGGATGAGATTGGTGAACTTGACCAAGCATGTCAAGTAAAATTATTACGTGTTTTGCAGGATCAAACTTTTGAAGTATTGGGTGACAGCCGTCCCCGAAAAGTAGATATAAGAGTGGTTTCTGCAACCAATGCCAATTTGTTGGAGATGGTGCGTGAGAAAACGTTTCGCGAAGACCTTTTCTATCGCATCAACCTTATTGAGGTTTATTTGCCTGCTTTGCGTGAGCGGCGTGAGGACATTCCGCTGTTGGCACAATTTTTTGCCGATAAACAATCGACGCAAAACAGATTGCCCAAAATATCGTTTACGCCCGATGCGTTGGAATTTCTCGAAAATCTGCCGTTCCCAGGTAATATCCGCGAATTGAAAAACCTTATCGACCGCACTATTCTGATTTCAGGCAAAAAAAGAATAGATGTCGAAGATATTCGTACACAGTCGCTTGCATCAGAAACAAGCAGCATGCAGACGGAAATTCCGGCAAACTTAAAATTAGATGAATTGGAAGCGCAAACCATTCGTCGTGCTATTGAACAACATAACGGGAACCTGTCAAAAGTAGCACGAACTTTGGGAATCAGTCGTGCTGCATTATACAGACGCATAGAAAAATACGGAATATGAAACTACGGGGTTACTTTTACATTCTGGTAATCCTTTTGCTTGTTATTTTCGGGATTACTTTTTACCAGACACTGAATAGTTTTTCATGGAAAGCTGTCACTGTTGAAGTATTGATTTTAGTTACGCTTGGGTATCTAATTTTTTTTTACGGAAAAACGGTGCGCCCGCTACAAAATATCAGCAGTGGAATGGATTTGCTTCGCGAACAGGATTTCAGTTCTCGTCTGCGTGAAGTGGGACAGTTTGAAGCCGATCGTGTGGTGGAAATCTTTAATAAGATGATGGAGCAGTTAAAAAACGAAAGGCTCAGGCTTCGCGAACAAAACGAATTTCTCGATTTGCTTATCAAAGCATCGCCGATGGGCGTTATCGTTTTAGATTACGACCATCAGATTTCCGAACTCAATCCGGCTGCGCTTAAAATAATGGGATTGAAGCATATCAGCGACGTAAAGGGATATAAACTATCAGATGTGAAAGACAAAGTGTTAATCGACCTTTCTAACATCCCGCTGCACGAGACACGAACCATCAGCCTGCATGATGGAACGGTATATAAATGTACGCTGGAGTCATTTATTGACCGTGGTTTTCCACGCCATTTCTACCTTATCGAAAGTCTTACCGAAGAAGTGCGTCGTGCCGAGAAAAAAGCATACGAAAAAGTTATTCGCATGATTGCTCACGAAGTGAATAACTCAACTGCCGGTATCACTTCTATGCTCGATACAGTGGGGAAAGAACTGGAAGACATTCCCGAAACGCAAGATTTGCAACAAGCTATGCAGGTTTGTGTAGAACGTTGTTACAGTATGAGCCGTTTTATAACCAACTTTGCCGATGTGGTAAAAATTCCTAAAGCGGAACCCGCTCCAACAGATTTAAACGGATTGATTGACTCAATGTCCCGATTTATGGAAGTGATGTGTCTCAATCGAAATATCAAACTCACCTTTCATCCCGATAAGAGGTTACAACTATTACATTTAGATGCTTCACTCTTTGAACAAATACTGCTCAATATTATTAAAAATTCGACGGAAAGTATCGAGAAAGACGGTGAAATCATTATTAAAACAGATGCAGAAACCCAATCCATTGAAATTGCCGATAACGGCAAAGGGATAAGCAAAGAGATTGAACACAAGCTCTTTAATCCATTTTTTTCGAGCAAACCAGCAGGACAGGGAATCGGGCTGCTTTTCATTCGCGAAGTCCTATCTCAGCACAACTTTAACTACTCTCTACGCACTTATCCTGATGGATGGACACGGTTTGTTATTAGATTCTAATTCTTTTTCCTTTAAACATACTGTCTGATTCCAATTTGAAACTTCAATACTGCGGCTTAACTGCATTTCAGCTCTTTTGCCATTCACAGTAATTCTGAGACTGATTGGTGCTTCTCCATTTTTTAACAATCGCGTTTTTCGAATGAAAAACAGCTGTCTCTTATACACATCT
>LUZA01000128.1 GCA_001603455.1 Bacteroidales bacterium Bact_09
TAATTTTATAACTGATTAGTCTACTGCAAATATAATAAGTTTATATGAAGTATTGGTTTAAGTAAATGAATTACTGCAAAGAAAACGAGCAAGAGAGCTTTTTGTGCAAATTCCTGTAACCGGTCAAGGTGTCAAGGAGCAGGTACCGCATGTGCAGGGTATACGCCGGCAGGTCCAGGTTCCAGAAGGAACGGTAGTCCGGGATGATGAACAAAATGTTCCTGGGATTTTGCGGATCCGGAAAAACCTCAACCGACAGAAAATTGCGCAGCTTCCCGGGATGGCATCCCCTGCCCTCCTCAACCAGCTGGATCTTCCCCAGGGCCCGGTACCGCAACGGGTGGCCGGCATCCCCCACAAAAAGAGAAAACCGCAACACTAAATCGGCATTCCCGGCAACTTGTGCGGAAACAAAGACGGCATCAAAGGGCGGAAACTCCTCGAACCTGGCCGGTGCCGGCACATGCTCATGCCCCAGGGTGGCAAATCCGTGATAAGCCGACACAAACAGGTTGTATCCGCTGATATGGTTCTCCTTCAGGAACGGGGGCCGGTGGGCTGTGACATCCCTTGCATACGCCGACCATTGCCGTTGCACCGGATGCTCCAGTGATCGCCAGGCTTCCAGGGCGCGAAAATGCACCGCCTGGTGTTCCTGCTGCCACAGGGTCCCGGGGAAGATGGGTGCCGGCTTTTTACGCCAATAACATTTCCCGTTCCGGTGATAGAACGTGATGTTTCCCACTGACGACCAGCAGTCGGAGAATCTGATGTTGGGGTGATAGAGGGGCATGGGCACCGGCGGGGTTACAAGTTACAAGTCTTAAACACAAGGTTAGCTTATGTATCAGTGCAAAGGTACGAAATCGGAGGCGTAAAGGATAATCCGTGAAACAGTTGGCTTGCTTTCCTGTAAAACATTTTTGGAAAAAGGAAAGGGAAAGAAAAAACAGAAAAAAAAGAAAGAAAAAGAAAAAAGGATTGCTTTCTCTGACCTCAGTCTGTGACTTGTCAAGGTTTTGCCGGTAAAAATACTACCGCCGGCATCCAGAAGAGGACGAGCCGCAGGCTCGTCTGTCCCGGCGGTGGAGATTTTTACCAGGCGAACCCGAAGGGCCGAAGGACCTTTACAAGGCATGGACTGGGGGCTACCTTTGCGGTCTTTTTGATTTTTTGTGATTGATCTGGTCTGGATTTTTTTTGAAACCTGAATCGCGAGGGTGCGATGGCAGCGAAGCGGAAGGAGCACGCTCGCTCTGGTTTCCGCCCTGCCAGTGAGTGGAGCCAGGGGGAAGTGTGGAGCGGAGCAGACCGGAGGTCGTGCAGGCAACGCAGTGGCCGGAGCGTTCACCGGAGGGATGCGAGACGGAACATTTCCGTTCCAAGGACGGTGCCGGGTGTGTCCGCTGCGGAGCAGCGTGAACACAATGCCGCTCTCTCCTCTGGGGCGGCTTGCCGACACTGTGGAGGCCTTAATATGCCAGAGGTGATCAGGAACACAGCAGATATGTAGAGCAGAGTATCCCGGAGGTTGTGGAAGTCACGCAGTGGCTGGAGCATTAACCGTTGGGATACGAAACGGAACATGTCTGTTTTCACAAGTGTAGAATCGAAGTGTTTGCTGGTAAGTGGCATGGAGTGCAATGGAATTCAATGAACGCTCCCGCACAAGATGGGCACAATGCTACAGTAATTCCAGAAAAGCAAATGAAGCTTCTCATCCTATTGGATTTTCTTTTTTTAAGAAATGATTTGGAATTAGTTGAATAAGTTCTATCTTTACACTATTCTGTCCCAGAAATAGTTACAATTTCCAAATGCCCGTACAAAACGTCAATTTTTTTGACATTTGTCAATCAAAGAATTTACTTTTTCACCTTGCCTTATACCAAAGCAAGACAAGGCAGTGTGGTGCCGGTATCTTGACGTATTTAGCTTACCATTTATAAGCATCTATACCCCCAAATTTGAGGG
>LUZA01000129.1 GCA_001603455.1 Bacteroidales bacterium Bact_09
TCGCGGTAATTAATAGAAATGAAAAATTTCAGAAAGACTATATAAATCCATCTTTTAACATTGCAGGCTAGAGTCTTAGAGAAAATTTTAAATATTCAAACTCTTTTCAATCTTCCGGTTTGTCTTGTTTCTCTTCAAGACGCTTTATCTCCTTATCGAAATCGGATTCAAACAGGCGGTCTTGTACGATGCGGTATTTTTCAAATTCGCTTTCTGCAAAATCCTTTGCCATCAGGACGGTAACTTTTCCGCTGTTTTGCAATATTTCCCGGTCGTCGGCTTCCAAGAACCTGTCAAGGCGTTTCGCCCAATCTTCCATTGTCATGGGAATATGCCTTCTTGCTCGGTCTTCCGCCAGATCCAGATAAGCATTGACAATACGTCCCAACGATTCCAGTTCGGTTTCAGTCAGGTAGTTTTTTGCAATGGAAACATCGGTTTTTACTATTTTGCCGTCGGGGCTTTTCTCCCACGAGGTCAATCCCATGTGTTCTTTCTCTGCGTTTGCTCTCGATAGAATGAGTTCGGCAGCGGTATGACCGTGTACAGCATAATGCAACTTGTTTTGGACTTTGGCGAAGAACTCTTTTGTGGCAACAGCATCTTTGTTGTAATCCATTGCCGTGGCATAAATATCCGTTATTTTTTGGTAGAAGCGGCGCTCACTCAATCGAATTTCCCTGATTTCGGCAAGCAAGTGTTCAAAATAATCTTCATTGAGGAATGTACCGTTCTCCATCCGTTTTTTGTCGATAACATATCCACGAATAGCATAATCCCGCAAAACGGATGTCGCCCACTGACGAAAAGCCGTTGCCCGTTTGGAATTTACACGATAACCGACGGCAATAATCGCATCCAGATTATAATGTTTAGTTTTATAGGTTTTACCATCTGATGCAGTTACCGAGAATTCCTCGGTAACTGAACCTTCATCCAATTCGTTTTCTTTGAATATGTTTTTAAGATGCAGCGATATATTGTCTGTTGAGCAATCAAACAAAGTTGCCATTAACTTTTGACTGAGCCAAATCGTTTCGTCCTGAACTCGGACTTCAATGCCATCTTCTTTCGCTTGATTAGTGAAAATGAGAAATTCGGCTGTACTGTTACGGATTTGTAGCCTCTTTTTTTTAGTCATACTCAATGTTTATTTCCTATTTGATTTGTTCTACATTCTCTGTTGAAACGTTCCATAAAATGGATAAATACGTGTGTACATCGGCTATATTGCTATTGTCTATATATGGATAATCCGTCTCTGTCAATATTAATTCCCTTGGTATTTCTGCAATTATTTTTTTCCCATTAGCTGATTGAATCATTGCTGAATTTACCGAAAAAAAGAATCCTGAATTGGCTATATCATTCAATGTTTTTATACCACCTGAATACCAATGAAAAATAGCATTTTCAATTCCTTTTTCAGTAAGCATTTCTAATGTTTCTCTTTCTGCTCGTCGGGAATGCAGACTTAATATTTTATTTTTTGTTCTAATACAATCAAGAACAAACTCAAAATGTTATTCCGAATATAGCGCCTATACCAAGTAATATAGCTGTAAAAAATAGTGACGATAAAATGTCGGCAATCATTGGAGCTATCACGAGAGCCCAACGTGAAACAGGTGAAAAATAGAGACGTTTGAAATATCCCGATTGCATATCGGCATTGAGTGTTTGTCCTACTCCTGCGGAAGAACCCATCGCTAAAGAGATTATCGCTATCGGGAAAAGAAAAGACAAATATCCTTTACCTGCAAAGGCATCTAAAGCACCGATCCCGCCGATCCCGGCATTGTATACGACCAGAAAAAACAGGCTCATCCCAAAGCCCATTAATGGTGCTGATGGTTGTTTTATTAACTTTATGATCGCTCTCTGTATCAATAATATATTACTATTCATTTTTCCTATTTTGAATTGTTGTTGTGATTTACTTTGATAATGATTGTATAAATTTCAGGTAACTGTCATCTAAAGATGTAGAATCCGATTGGGATACAAGATTTTTAAACCCGGAAATAGTACCGTCGTATTCTATTTTTCCATCGAGGATCAGTGCCATATCATTAGCATGTTTATCTGCTTCGTCCAAATACTGAGTTGTGAGGAAAATAGTCGTATATTCCGTTTGATTCAACAGATTAATAATTTCCCAAAAGTTTGCCCGAGCCTGCGGATCCATACCTACAGTGGGTTCATCAAGAAAAAGTACCTGAGGACGATGTACCAATGCAAGGGCGCAATGCAATCTACGCTTGTTCCCGCCTGATAATATTCCCGCCTTTTTTAAACGCTGTCCCGACAATTGAAAAGTATCCATCAGTTCTTCGGTTCTTGATTTGGCATCTGCTGTAGATAATCCGAAGAGCCTACCTTGAAAAGTCAGCAGATTTTCAACTTTTTCGCCCGGATCAATCTCATTGTCCTGAGACGCGACTCCAATATAACGCTGAATTTTCGATTTCTCATGCTCGGGATTGATTCCGTCAATAGAAAACAGCCCTGTATCTTTTTCGAGCAAAGTCGTTAATACTTTAATAAGAGTCGATTTTCCTGCTCCGTTTGGGCCAAGCAGCGTAAAGAATGCCCCCTTTTTTACCTCAAGGTTAATGCCTCGAAGTGCTTCTGTTC
>LUZA01000130.1 GCA_001603455.1 Bacteroidales bacterium Bact_09
AAGGAAGGAATCTTCAGATTTTTCTTTACATGCAGTAAACATCAGAGATACTAACATGATTAAAATAAGTTTTTTCATGATAAAATATTTCATTAGTTTATAAATAAATAACAACAAGTGAAATGCTTCACTTATCTATCACCATCATACTTACTAACGATATAGTTAAATATGTTTCCATCCAAAAAGGAGGTTAATTGTGCGAAAACGAATATATAACTACATGTAGATTGCAAGACTGTAAATAATTCGAAAAAATACGTTTATACCTGTAATATATTCATTATTAAAATATTCATTTTGTGCTTGTGAAAATCTCATGAATATGTTATAGGATACGGGAAAGATTATCTAAGGAACAAATAACGTGGAACTAAAAGTTTATGAGATTCACAAACAAGACTTTTGTCAAATTAAACATTAATATTCAATAAATCAACAGCAGGGGAAAAGTTTCGGCAAAATGAGAGCTAAAGAAAACTAAATCAACAGGTTACAATAGAAAAGTTTCGCTTTATAAAACTATTATTCTTTCAAATTTCTACGAAGAGGAAAGAGAATATTATGTAAAGGATGCAAGAATGCGTTCTCCTGAAAATCGTTATGGGATAAAGTATAACAAGTATTTCAAAATCATTACGATAATATATAACGACACTTATCAATGTAACAAGGCCAAAGAATATGAAGACCTATTAGCTGCAGAAGAACAGAAGCGAATAGAGGCACAAGAAGCAGAATTAAAGGCACAAAGAGAAGCACAACAAGAGCAGCGAAAAGCAAGAGCAGCGAAACAAGAAATATAGAACAATGGCTTCCATTAACGAGAGCCTATTCAGTTACCATCCAATAAATTGTGTACACTATATTAAATTACAGCGCTGCATGATAATAGATTGTAGTGGCTAGATAAATACGGAAACACCAATTTCTTTATGACATTGCCAGGGCTTTGTGAAAATAATTGCCCATCTAGCAATTTAAAAGCCAGATAGACTATAGCAGGGAACACAGGTCTGCTAAACCTTTATTGAAATAGTTTCGCTTTAATCTGACAGTTAAAAGGCAAAACGAATTAAATTTAGTTTGTCAAAAACAAATAAGTTTCACCTTTTAAAACTGTCAGAAATAAATACTGAATCAAAGTTAATCAAAAGTAAGTTAGGCTTATTACAATTAGCCGAACAATTGGGAAATGTTTCCACTGCATGCAAGTATTTAGGTTATAGCCGGGATACTTTTTATCGCTACAAAGAATTATTCGAAGAAGGCGGAGAAATCGCCTTAAAGGAACTCAGCCGGAGAAAGCCGAATGTTAAAAACAGGACATCTCCTGAAATTGAAGAAAGGGTAGTTTCTTATGCCATTGAGAATCCTGCTTATGGGCAAACCCGTGTTTCCAACGAACTCAAAAAAGAAGGAGTTTTTATCTCACCTGCAGGAGTTCGTTGTGTTTGGTTGCGTCATGATTTAGAAACCTTTAAAAAGCGGTTAAAAGCCCTGGAAGCTAAAGTTGCACAAGAAGGCTTTATCCTTACTGAAGCCCAGGTTGCTGCACTGGAAAAAGCCAAAGAAGAAAAACAAGCTCAGGGTGAAATTGAAACTTACCATCCCGGCTATCTGGGAGCCCAGGATACCTATTATGTTGGGTACATCAAAGGAGTAGGTAAGATTTACCAACAAACATTTATCGATACTTACGCAAAAGTTGCCACCGCCAAGATATATGACCGGAAAATAGCTTTGGTTGCTGCAGATACCTTGAATGACAGGGTAATCCCTTTGTATGATAAATACGGCATTCCTCTTATGCGGATACTCACCGACAGGGGCACTGAATACTGTGGAGCAAGAGAACACCATGAATATCAATTATATCTTGCAATTGAAGATATTGACCATTCAAAAACAAAAGCAAAAAGCCCGCAAACGAATGGCATTTGTGAACGGTTTCATCGGACCATGCAGGATGAGTTTTATGCTATCGCATTCAGAAAAAAGATTTACCAGTCAATTGAAGAACTACAGGCAGATGTTGACGTGTGGCTGGATTATTACAACAATGAGCGTCCGCATTCAGGAAAATACTGTTATGGAAAAACTCCGATGCAAACCTGGAACGATAGCTTGCCTCTGGCAAAAGAAAAACTGCTAAACAATCATTCCCAAAATGTTGTATCTTTACCTCTGTCAGATGAAACGGAAACAGGCTCTGGTGGCGACCAACCTGCGAGGGATAATCTGACCGACTGGAATGGTCAAAAGGGGCAAATCAGCCCCTCTTTCCCGTCTATCATTCCAAGAGAAAATACCTTGGAAAACGCATTGCCTCGATAGAGGCAAAAAATGTCTTACTGTCAGATGAAGTCTTAACTTTTACATTTTAATTGATATTTTGATTATCTTGGTAAAGATTCTCACTACGTTCCAAAAATTCACCACACACAGTTATCCCTTTAAGGGATGCTTTATTATTATTCTTTGTCAATAATCTCCCTGATTGACAAGAATTAATAAAAGTAGATAAGACTTCTTTTCAGGAGTTTATACTACAATGACCAAAATTCATTATGCACTTGAGAATTATATTGTGAAACAATTAATTAAATTAAATGCCATGAAAAAAGTTTGTATTTTATTGCTATTATTCGTTTCTGCATCATGTAGTAAAGGCACTCCTGAAATAATCCAAAATGCAGATAATATTCAGACAAAATCAGGAGAACCATATCTAAGTCAAGTAGATGGTGTAGAATCTCTTTCCTTTGATGAACATGTTAAAATTTTGCTTGACCGTATCCCTTCTTCAATTGTATATTCCAATGTAAGGATTTTTAAAAAAGAAATAGAACTGGTATCTATTCCCATTGGAGGCTGGGATGAAGGTGACGAAGAAGAAATTATAACTTTCCCTTCCGAGGTAGTTTCCTGGTATGAATGGGCCTCGGAATATATTGTAGTTGACCCCGTAAATGGGAACCGTTATTCAGAAGCTTTTTCTGTACCAAATTACGGAACATGGAGGCTATACGTTAACGGCGGCTATGCATTAGACGGAAGCAGTGTTATTGGAAGAACACCTGAGGCAAGTTACGTTATTCAGGTTGTGTTCAATAGTGGAGGCATAAGTGTAAGCTGGCCACAAGATCAAAGCTGGTGCGATAACTATCTGTAAATAGTTTTGTTTTCTCAAGTGCATTTAAAAAAAATTATTCAATCAGTTTCGTCCAACTTGCCGCCCCAGAGGTATTTATTAGTTTCTTTAACCAGCACACCGCTCAGGAACAGGAGGGATATAAGATTTGGAATGGCCATGAGGGCATTCATACAGTCGGCAATATTCCATATCATGGCCAGGTTGACTACAGATCCCACATAAACAGCAGCCACCCACACCAATCGATATGCCTTAATGATTTTTTTGCCGCCCAGGTATTCAATGGCTTTTTCTGCATAATAAGACCAGCCCAGAATAGTGGAAAAGGCGAATGTAATAAGCCCCACTGTAAGGATTAAAGGNNATCGATGTCTGGGTATCGCAGGATGCTTGTTACAAGTACAAGCCCGGTAAGGGCACAGATAATAACGGTATCCCAAAAAGTTCCGGTAGAAGACACAAGCGCCTGTCTTACCGGATTGCGGGTTTGTGCGGCGGCAGCCACAATGGGGGCCGAACCCATCCCGGATTCATTGGAAAAAAGTCCCCTGGCAATTCCGTATCGCATGGCTACCATCAATCCGCCTCCGGCAAGCCCGCCGCCTACGGCTTTGGCCGAGAAAGCCGATTTAACGATCAACGATACGGCTTCACCTAAAAAACCGGCATTCATCACCAGGATGATCAGACAGCCCAGAATATAAAAAACAGCCATAAAAGGAACCAGGATGCTGCATACCCTGGCAATACCCTTTATACCAAAAAAAATCACCAGAGCAACCAGGACAGTCATCACAATACCAGATACATAATGAGGTATATGGAACGATTCGTACATCATGGTCGAGATGGAATTGGCCTGTACCGAACATCCTATTCCAAGAGCCGCAAAAACGGTAAAAACGCAAAACAGGATAGCCAGCCATTTCATGTGCAATCCGCCCTCTAGCGCATACATGGGACCACCCATCATGGTCCCGTCCGAGGTTTTTACCCGGTATTTAACAGCCAGCAGTCCTTCTGAATACTTTGTCGCTATGCCAAAAACACCACTTAGCCAACACCATAGTACAGCACCCGGTCCGCCAAGCGATATAGCGGTAGCGACACCAATGATATTGCCTGTACCAATGGTAGCTGCCAGGGCTGTTGCCAGGGCACCAAACTGGCTGACATCTCCTTTGGAATCCCCGTCACTTTTCACAGACAGGGCAATACCCTTAAAAATTTTCCGTTGTGGGAATTTCAGCCGAATGGTCAAAAATACATGTGTTCCCAGCAGGATGATGATCATAGGCCAACCCCATAACAAACCGCTGAGGTTGTTAAAAAAAAGTTGTATGTCCTGCATAATGCTTTATTTATAAAAGGCTTCCAGTCCTTCCTGCAGAAACCTTACGTATTGGTCAACATCCAGGTCATAGGTCCGGGGAGGTAACAAAGGTTTGCCTTCTCCGTCCAGAATAATATAAGTGGGTTGTGCATTGACCTGATAACGGGTTCGTACAAACCAGGAATTGATCCTTCCAAGGGTACATAATTCCCGTCCGCGTTCATCGGTCACCCAATCGCTTTCCTCGGCCTGATTCTTTGCATCGGCATGAAGGGCAAGTATCACGTATTTTTCTCGTAACAGTTCCTGTACCCGCGGATCGCTCCATACCCTTGCTTCCATTTCCTTGCAATTGACGCAGCCCAGTCCCGTGAAATCCAGGAATACCGGCTTGTTGTTCTGCCGGGCATATTCCATGGCTTCGCTGTAATTGAAAAACCCTTCCAGACCGTAGGGCAGGCTAAAAAGATCTCCGTATTTTCTTTCAGAAGTATTTTGTACCGGCGCAGGCGCAACTGAAGGTCCGCCCATAACAAATTCCTGGGTACTGACAGGTGGCAGGTAACCCGATATGGCGTTCAAAGGGGCACCCCACATTCCCGGGATCATATAAACAACAAAGGAAAAGACTGCAATGGCCAGGGAAAAACGGAATACGCCTATATATTCTGTCGGTGTGTCGTGACGGAACCGGATCTTTCCCAACAGGTAAAATCCCAGCAGGGAGAAAATGACAATCCATAAGGCAAGGTATATTTCGCGGTCAAGCAGCCTCCACCGATAGATCTGGTCAACGGTGCTCAGGAATTTTAAGGAAAATGCCAGTACTATAAATCCCAGTATCACCTTTACCGAATTAAGCCACCCTCCCGATTTGGGCAGACGCTTAAGTAACGAGGGAACAAACGCCAGTATGGTAAACGGCAATGCAAAAGCCACGGAAAAAGCGAACATGGTCACAATAGGTTCCCAGACCGCTCCCTGCGTAGATTTGATCAGGACCGCCCCCACAATGGGTCCGGTACAGGAGAAAGAGACCAGCACCAGTGTCAACGCCAAGAAAAAGATCCCCAGGATCCCTCCCCTGTCGGCTTTGGCATCTGTCTTTGTGGTCCATTTTGCAGGCAGTACCAGTTCAAACGCCCCAAAGAACGATGCGGCAAAGACCAGGAAAAGAATAAAGAATAGGATATTGGGGATCCAGTGGGTGGCAAGCCAGTTAAAGATATTGGCCGTTACCGAGGCTCCTCCGGTGAAATAGGTGATCCCTATGATGATGGCTATGGGTAGCGTGTAAAGCATTACAATGAAGATCCCGTACAAAGCTGCATTCAGACGGTTTTTGCGTTTATCTTCACTGCCCCGTAAAAAGAACGAAACAGTCATGGGCACCATGGGGAAGACACATGGGGTCAACAATGCCACCAGTCCAAATGCAATCGCCTGCAGGATGATTCCCCATAGCGAAGCGGATGCTTCTGAAGGTTCTGTGCCGGTAGGTTCAGTCGCTGTCACAGGGCCCTCTCCCAGTTTTATTTCAAAGGACTCCTCTTCCGGGGGTAGGCAGGAACTTCCGTCACAAACCTGCCATTCCACAACAGTGTGTATGGTCGCGGCAGGAATTTCCAGTCGTATTTTCTGAATAAACACACCCGTTCCTCCGAACGATCCAATAACCATTTCAAACAAGGGATCGTATTCTTTAGTAGGCGGCGATTCCATTTGCATACCTTCTACCAGGGATACCCCCCCGGGCAGGTCGAATGTGAACCGTGTAGGCTGAGGCCCGTTCTCATAGGGTCCCAGATCATACATGTGCCAGGATTCTTTGAGCGAAGCCGTAAAACGGATTTCGTATTCGTTATCCCGAGTCCTGACAACACTATAGTTCCATGTTGCCGGCTGTTCAATAACTTGTGCTAAGGAAAAACCTGAAGACAATAGCATCCCCAGGCAGCATAATAATAGTCTTTGCATAATTAGAAGGCTACACCCAGTGTTACATTACCTTTGGGAACTACACCTTTGTATCCGAACTCCCCGAATCCGGTAGGCACAGAAACAAAATCGTTTCTAATATCTTCGCGGAACCCGGTAACAGACGGGTAACGAATGCCTCCACCCACATTTATATCTAAAGTAAATCTCCCCCACATGAAATGCACGCCAAATAAGATGCCCGCCATTATGGTGTTATAGTAAGTATTGAGGTCACTGTTAAAATTCAAGTGTGGATAATCGTCCATAATAATGTAATCGGGTAATCTGTTCTTTTCCTTGAGATAGCGGTAGGCTACGTAAGGCCCCAGGTAAACCTGTGCCTTTCGCGGCATTCGCGCAAAATAAACTTTATAGATACCTTCCAGCCCAAATCCTTCCATCTCGCTGTAAAAACTGTCCTCATTGCGAAATATGGATTCTCCCATAAGCGTTATTGAAGGCATGAGCGATATGGCAGAATTGTAAAAGTTTCTTTGGTAACCGATGGCAAAGGTCCCTTCGAAAAAGCGTGCCGGTTCAATAAACAGTTCATTCCTGTACCAGTCATTGTGAGAAGATCTGCTGATCTGCCCATAGGCCCCGGTGACCAGGATCATCAGTAACAGACTTAAAATCAGTTTTTTCATAAACGATTCAAATTAAATTTATAATCCAAACGATCTTTTTTTGTAGGCTTCTATACAACCGTCCAATCTTTCCCTGGCAGTAG
>LUZA01000014.1 GCA_001603455.1 Bacteroidales bacterium Bact_09
CCAAACGATCTTTTTTTGTAGGCTTCTATACAACCGTCCAATCTTTCCCTGGCAGTAGTATCGCCGGGAATATTGTGGGAAGGATGAATATGCAGCCGGACGCCTCTGTCGGCAAGTATGCCGGCACAGGTAGTCACCGTCATCCAGACCAATGTCACAAAACACATGGTCGAAACAGGGCCGATCTTGTCAAAATGGTTTTTAAGCGTAACAGAAGCATCTGTCAGGGGAGCACAGGAATCCACAACGATATCGGCCAGCTGGAAAAGGTTCTTCCCGCAGGAATGCCGAGGCTTTTTTCCCTGCGACTCTGCAGCTGATCCGTAAACGATCACTTTCATCCCGCGTTTTTTTGCCTCCAGCGCCACGTCTATATTAACGGCGTTGATCCCCGTATGGGAAAAGATCCAGAGTGTGTCGCGGGGGTCGAAATTCCAGGAACTCATGATGGCCGTGCCATACCCTTCTGCCCGTTCCAGGAAAAGGAACTGATGTATGCCGCTTTCCCCGGTGATCCTTGTAAAAAAAGTCAGGGGTTGTTCTATCAGGGGATGAAATCCCACAAACCCTCCAATGCGGGGATACATTTCCTCTATGGGGAGTGTGGCATGACCGCAACCAAAGGTATGTACCCACCGTCCGGCCTCAATGCTGTCTGCCATAACAACGGCTGCTTTTTGAATATTGTCTGTCTGTGTTTCCTCTATCTTGTTCTGCAGGCTGCGTACGTTGTCAAGCCATTCTTTTGCCAGCATAAGCTATGAATTTAATGATTCTTTGAAAGATCCAGTTTACGAGTCATTATCAGGTAGAGCAATGTCATCACTGCCCAAATGCTCAACAAATATAAGGGAAAAACGCGAATTGGCAGAAAACCCAGTAAATAATTCAATAAAGTGTTGCCTGCCAAGGCTATGACCATGGCTATCCCGATAGCTGTCCCGGATAAAGCTTTATACCTGGATCCGATGTAGGAAATGATTACCGGGAATGTTGCTCCTAACCCTGTTCCTGTGAGGATCACGGAGATCAGTGGGGGTATGCCGGCAAAGAGTCCGGCAAAACCGGCTGCTGTAAGGAAGAGGTATGCCCAGAGTATCTTCCAGGGAGCATACCGGAGTGAAAACCAGCTCAAAAGTATTCTGCCCACCGTCATGCCCACAACTACAAAGGTCAGCAGAAAAAGTGCATTCTGCTGAGGTAATCCGTAAATACTGCTTTCTTGCAGATAAATGGGGATCCAGTTGCTGCACAATCCTTCCAGCGCCGATTGGAAAAAAAGGATAAAACTAAAGAACAACAGGGCTGGCTGATGAAGCATCAAAAGACCTTCTTTTATAGGAAAACCCTGACGGACTTTAGCCTCGGGAAAACGTATCAAACTGAAATATATAAATATCAAAAACAGGAAAACCGCCATAACCCGGAGAATCAACACGTAGGGTACGTAGTCAAAGATCCCCAGGATCAATGGCATTATCAGGGCGCCTATTCCATAAAAGACACCCAGGATGCTCAGATTGGAGCTTCTGCGGCTATCGTCCGATACATCGTTGACCAGGGCATTGCAGGCACCATTCAGAATGCCTCCTCCGGTTCCCGTGACCAGAACGCATGCCCCCAGCCAGGGGACAGACCTGAATGAGGCCAGTCCTATGAATCCCAGAATGACCATGGCTGCAGCTGTCTGAAATGGCATTTTGTAGCCAAAACGGTCGCACCAAGGGCCGAACACTACGGAACCGGCCAATACTCCCAGAGGAAGGATGCCGGCCAGTGCCGATGACTGTGACATATTCAGATCAAGCGTATCCCTGAGTGACGGCAATATTGAGCCCAGTGTCAGAAATGAGATACCAAAAAAAAGGATGCCGGCATAACCGGCGGCGAGAATTTTATTTTTCTTCATAAGCTTTCATTGCTTCCAAAGCCAGACGCCCCGCACCCAGGATCCCTGCTTTCTGAGCCAGGCCCGAAGCTTCAAAACGACACTGTCTTATACTGATGGGTTGAGCCCATTTGCAGGCTTCGTAATAGATCCGGTCCAGAAAGCGCACAGCCGGTCCGAATACACCCCCTCCCCAAATAACTTTACTGGGATTAAATATGCTGACAAGGTTAGCCGCGGCCATTCCCCATAATTCAACCGCTTTGTCGATTACGCGCAAAGCTACGGTATTGCCCCTTTCATAAGCTTCAAATACCGACCGGGCATCGGGATATACACCCGGCTGACCGGACAGCTTGCGTGCCTGAGCCGCGATCCCCGTTCCGGAAGCATATGTTTCTAAACATCCGCTGTTACTGTATTCATCCACAAAAGGCGGTTGCATGGCCATCCAGCCGACAGCCCCGGCTATGTCTGCAGAGCCATGGATTACCCGCCCATCGGTCATGATACCGGCTCCGATTCCCGTTCCGATACTCATAAAAATCGCGTCTGAACACCCCCTGGCAACGCCAAGTGAAGCTTCTCCCAATATATAACAGGTCCTGTCGCTGGCAATGATAACTTCTGTGTTGGGTATGGCCCCTGTGATGTATTCTTTTAGGGGAAAACTTCCCCAGCCGGGTATGTTGGGTGCCCATACTCTGTCTGTATGATTATCGGCGATCCCCGGAACGCAAATGCCTATCTTCTTTTCCTCTTCAACAGGTATTCCCTGTTCCTTCAACAACAAGTTACAAACCGCAGTTATCAGCCCGGCAACCTGGTTTCCCGTACGACCTTCCAGCAGTACAGTCCGGTCTAAAAGGATCTCTCCCGCCAAGGAAAAAAGGGCAGCATGCAGTTTTGTTCCGCCCAGATCAACACCAATGGCTTGCATAACTTGTTCTCAGATAAATTTTACGCCCAGACTTTTCATGTTTTCAATAGCAGCCCTGTGATCCTTCTGGTTCACATAGGCGAGCCCTTCCAGAAGCACTTGCACATCAAATTCGGCCTCGACAAGATTCTTGACCGTTTCATAAACACAAAATTCTGTGGCTATCCCGCTTACAATGACCTGTTTTGTCAAAACTTTATGCAACAGGGTTCCGTCGGAACGGGCGGCATTGAACCCGGAGTATTCTTCTTTCCCGGTATCTGTGCCTTTACGAAATATCCTCATCAGATGTGGTCTCATATTGGGATCGTTCACGCGGGTGTAATAGGAAAGATAGATCTCTCCCCCGGAAGTATTGACTACACAATGAGGAGGCCACTGACCTCCGTGTCCGGTAAAAGAGCAATGATTGACCGGATGTGTGTCGCATACGTAAACCACCTTGTCATCCGGATGCGTGTTGATGTAATTTATGCTGTGAATCATGGCATTCTCGGCATTCTGACAGGCCATCGTTCCGGATATAAAATCATTCAGCATATCCACTACTATGTGTGTTCTGGCTTGTTCATACATGGTTCAGTTCTTCTTTTATTGTATAAATCAGTTTCATTTTTAAATCGTACAGATCATCAGATATGTCCACCTTGTGGTAATGAGGATTGATGATCCTGCGTTCTGTCGGGTTCATGCAGGACAATTCCGAGAGATATCTGTCACGTTTTTCCTGCGCTGTGGTGTCTGGCCGCAAACGTTTTCCGTTTTCCATGACCTTGTGCTGTAATTTTTCCGCTACGTAGGATCCCTCCCCATAAGTAGTTTTCCTGGTCTGGTCATATTCATCCCTGAGCAAAATCTCCTTTCCTTCTTCAATGGCTGCAGCCAGCCGGTCACCCCGCAGGCATGTCACATCGGCCTTGCTTTCGTTATTCTGGTATATTCTGTAGGTGATCTGGAAGCCCGGATTAATGACTTTTGCTTTATCCTCAGAAAGTTTCAGAACAGGAGTGTTATCTATCTGGACCATTTTATATACATTTCCGAAACAGGGATTGTGTTTACTGGTGGCAATGGCGTCCCCAACCCCGTAACAGTCGATAGCTGCATTCTGGCGTTCCAGATCCGATATCAGGTATTCATCCAGGGCATTAGACGCAAATATCAAACAGCGGCTAAATCCCTCACGGTCAAGGATTTCACGGCACTTTCGCGAAAGGTAGGCAAGGTCACCGCTATCCAGCCGGATCCCGTAGAACGGTTCATAGGTATTATCTATGTTATTGGCTTTGAATGCCGCAATGGCGTTCCGGATTCCGCTTCTGAGCGTGTCATATGTATCTACAAGTAAAATCAGGCCTTCTCCCCTGTGGCTTTTGATATAAAAATCAAAAGCTACGTATTCGCTTTTTACGCTGCAGCCGAAAGCAGTAACGTAGCTATGTGCCATGGTCCCGGTGCTTTGAATATCGAATACTATAGTGGCGAGAATATTGGAAGTGCTCACACATCCGGCCGTATAGGCTGCTTTCGCTCCGTGGAGCGCTGCCCAGGGTCCGTGTGCCCTGCGGGACCCGAATTCACTTACCGGTTTACTGGTACTTCTTGTAACGCGGGAAGCCTTTGTTGCCACAGCCATCTGATGGTTCATAATGGTCAGAAGGGGTGTCTCCAGAATTTGTGCCTCGAGCAACGGTGCGACAACGGTAATAACAGGCTGACGGGGAAATGCGATCTGCCCCTCTTCCATGGCATAAACATCACCCGTAAATTTTACAGAGGTTAGCATACGGCAGAAATCCCTGTAACTTTCCTCTGGAAGAAATTTTCTAAAAAAGGATTCAGTTTGCGTGCCAAATCCCCCGATCATTTCCAATACCTCATTGATGCCACTTACCACAGCCCAGTTATTGTTATCAGGGGCGGTGCGATAAAACATGTTGAATATGGCTGTAGTTTTGTCCAATCCTCTGTCAACAAAAGTTTTACCCATTGTATACTGATATTTGTCAGAGCAGTACGAATTCACCATTCTATATCTATTGTTTAAAAGTGTAAAGGTAGACAAATTAAGCTTATCTTTGCCAGTCCATACAGGAATTTCTATGAAGAGTATTTTTCACGAAAACACCAAATATGCAGTAATCGGATCGGGTAGCTGGGCGACTGCGCTTGTCAAGATCCTGTTGGATACACAGGAAGAAGTGTTATGGTACGTGCGGGATCAGGATATAATCAATTTCATCATACAAAACAAGCACAATCCGCATTACCTCCAGGCTGCAAAACTGGATATCCGGCGGCTGATGATGAGCGCCGATATCAATAAGGTCATCCGGGAAGGGGACGTACTGATATTCTGTATCCCCTCTACGTATTTCATCGGCGAAATGATACAGATGGCAGCCCCGTTGGATAATAAATTCATAGTCACAGCCATTAAGGGGCTTATTCCGGAAAGAAATATCTCTGTCACCGAGTATTTCAACAGGATTCACAATATTCCCTATGACAACATCGGGGTCATTGCCGGCCCTGTTCATGCCGAGGAGGTGGCCATGGAAAGACTTTCCTATCTGAGCGTCACCTGCAAAAAAGAAAGGACCGCCAGGAAACTTGCCGAGGCATTCCGCTGTCCCTATATCCGGACCAGTACCGGAACGGACATTTATGGCCTTGAATATGCCGTTGTCCTGAAAAATATCTATGCCATCGCCTCGGGGATGAGCCGTGCGCTAGGCTACGGGGATAATTTTCAGGCAGTACTGGTTTCCTGCGCATACCAGGAAATCCGTGCTTTTCTGAACCGTTCATATCCCGATAAGGGAAGAAACACATCCCTGTCGGGATTCCTGGGAGATCTGCTGGTAACCTGTTATTCACAATTCAGCCGAAACCGGTCCTTTGGCAATATGATCGGACAGGGCTATTCCACCAAGACGGCGCAACTGGAAATGAACATGGTGGCGGAAGGTTATTATGCCACTTCCTGCATCCACGAAATTAACAAAAAATATAAGGTTGATATGCCGATCGCAGATGCCATGTACAAAGTGCTGCATGAGTTCCGTTCCCCCGCAATCGTTTTCAAAGCATTAAGCGAACAACTGAAATAATCCATGAAAGACATCATTACAATCAATGAATGTTCTGCACTCAGATTCATACCAGAGAACCAATATGCCGGATGGCAAAAAAAAGCCATTGAAGCTCTTAAACTCCTGGAATCAGGGCAGGGCAAGGGATCTGATTTCCTGGGCTGGATCGGTCTGCCTTCAGGCACACCGCAGGAACTCATAGATCAGATAAAAAACATCTGTAACGATTGGCAAAAAGATGTTGAACTGGTAGTGGTCATTGGTATTGGAGGGTCTTATCTGGGAGCCAAAGCCGTCATAGAGGCCCTCTCCCACTCTTTTTCTTTCTGGCTGTCCGCTGCAGGACCACAGATCGTTTTTGCAGGTCAGAATATATCAGAAGACTACCTGGCCGAGTTGGACGATTTAATGAAAACCCGTTCGATCGCCTGTATCGTGATCTCAAAATCCGGAACCACGACTGAACCGGCCATCGCTTTTCGGCTTATCAAACAACACATTCTGGGGCGTTACGGAAAAGAAGAAACAAAACGCCGGATCGTGGCGATTACCGACAAATCACGTGGTGCATTGCGCCATATGGCTGACAGACAGGAATACCGCAGTTTCGTTATCCCCGATAATGTTGGCGGACGTTTTTCTGTTCTGACCCCGGTGGGGCTGCTTCCCATAGCCTTGGCCGGCATTGACATTGAAGATCTGATAGCCGGAGCTCTTAATATGGAACATGTTACGGCAGAAAAAAAGGCGGACAACCCAGCTGTCAAATACGCCGCCTTGCGCAATGCGCTTTACAGTAAGGGTAAAAAGATAGAATTACTGGTCAATTTTCATCCCAAGCTGCATTACGTTACCGAATGGTGGAAGCAGCTTTTTGGGGAAAGCGAAGGAAAAGAGCATAAAGGCATATTCCCCGCAGGTGTAGATTTTACCACTGACCTCCATTCCATGGGGCAGTACATTCAGGACGGGGAAAGGCATTTGTTTGAAACAGTCATCAGCGTTGCCTCGGCAAATCGTTCACTCACCATCCCTGAAGATCTGGAGGATGCTGATGGATTGAATTATCTGGCCGGAAAGCATATAGATGAATGCAATAAAATGGCGGAACTGGGAACCTGCCTGGCACACGTGGACGGGGGAGTACCCAATCTGCGTATTGAAATCCCTTCCCTAAACGCTTATAACCTGGGGGCCCTTCTGTATTTCTTCCAGAAGGCCTGTGGTATCAGCGGTTACATCCTGGGGGTGAATCCCTTTGACCAGGAAGGCGTTGAGGCATACAAAAAGTATATGTTCGCCTTACTTAACAGACCCGGATTCGGGACCCGGGGAGAACCTGACGCAAACCACCGATAAGGGCCGAAATATGATTACCGGTGGCCTGCAGGCGATCATGGAGTCACAGCGATAAATCCGTCATCTTCCAGTAATGCTTCAACAGGTGCAGATGCTGCGGTTACTGCCAGGCGGTCGCATTTTTCATTTTGGGGATGACCAGCGTGACCTTTAACCCAGATAAAACGGATTTTGTGCCGTGAAGCAACATCCAGATAACGCTTCCACAGATCGACATTCTTTTTTTTACGGAAATCTTTAGATTGCCAGTTATCCAGCCAGCCTTCTTCAACGGCACGGACAACATAGGTGGAATCGGAGTAAACACATACCTGGGTACCGGGCTTTTTAAGGGCTTCCAGACCCACTATAACTGCCAACAGCTCCATCCTGTTGTTGGTGGTCATTCGGTAACCGGCAGAAAGTTCTTTATAATACCTGCCCGATTGAAGAATGACACCATATCCGCCAGGACCGGGATTCCCCAGTGCGGACCCATCTGTAAAAATATCAACCTTCATGCAATCTGTCTGCCATGGCTTCTTTATTCCTCTTCCTAGTCCGGTAAACGTCACAAGCCATGAAAATGGCGGCCAGCATGGATTCCGGCGATGCTTTGTCTTCCCCTGCCAGACGGTATGCGGTCCCGTGGTCGGGGGATGTTCTGATCACCGGAAGGCCGGCTGTGAAATTGACACCCTGGCTGAACGACAACGCCTTGAAGGGGATCAGTCCCTGATCATGGTACATGGCCAGTACGGCATCAAATTTTCTGAATTCAGCCACTGCATAGAAACCATCTGCCGGATAAGGTCCAAAAGCCAGTATTCCGTTCTTGTTGGTCTCTTCTATAGCCGGGGTTATGATCTCTTGTTCTTCCGTTCCTATCAGCCCGCCGTCACCGGCGTGCGGATTCAGTCCCAGTACGGCTATCCTGGGCTGCCGGATGGTAAAATCATTTTTTAATGTTTCATTTAGCAACATGATCTTTTCCCGTATTTTCTCTTTTGATAATGCGGACGGGATGCTGCTCACGGGAATATGACCTGTAACCACTCCTGTCCTCAGTCCGGGACTGCAGAGAACCATAAGGGGATCGGCAATCCCAAAGGCATCGGCCAGATACTCGGTATGTCCGGGGAAAGCAAATCCCTCCCGGTTCATATTCTGTTTATTGAAAGGAGCCGTTACAAGTACTTGTATCTTTCCATCGCGCAGATCTTCAATGGCACGTTCCAGGGACTGCAAGGCTGCCTGTGCTCCTTCTTCGGTCATTTTTCCAGGCTCGGCCATAAACTGCTCAGAAACACACGGGATCAGGTTCACCATCCTGAAATGAAGATCAGAGGCTGACTGGGTTATATGAACATTAAAATTTTCCACTCCGGAACACAATTTTTTGTAATATCCAAGCAACCGGGAAGAACCATAGATGACTGGAGTACAGAGTTCGTTGATACGACTGTCTGCCAGTGCCTTGATAAGTACTTCATAACCGATTCCGTTCGTATCGCCCTGCGTGATCCCGACTATAATTTTTTTATGCATAATCTTATAATTTATTCATGATATCTCTAAACAGAAGCCAGAGAATGTTTCCCGGAATATCCATGCTACAAATATACGCAAGTTATCGTTATATTTGTACGGCTATGGTTTCCTTATGGGATACGAACATACAATTTCTTCAGGGAGTAGGTCCCCGGCGTGCCAGGGAGCTGGAAAAAAATTTGGATATCACTACTTTTGGAGACCTGATCAAGCATTACCCGTTCCGTTACATTGACAGAACACGCTTTTACGCCATCAACGAAATTAATCCCGATCTGGCATATATACAGATCCGGGGAGTAGTCAGGGATATGAAGATCGCTGGAGCCGGGCCGCGCAAACAAAGATTGGTCGTGCTTCTGGCAGATCCCACAGGAACGGTTGAACTCGTTTTTTTCAAGGGGATCCGCTGGATCAAGGATAAAATCAAACTGAACACAGAATATATTGTATTTGGAAAACCTACCCTCTTCAACGCCAGGATTAACTTGGTACATCCCGACATGGATATCCCCGATGACCAGAGCCTCAGGGGCAGTGCCGGACTCCAGGCAGTGTATTCTTCTACCGAATCGCTCCGGGACAAAGGATTTACCCAGAAAGTCTTTTCACGTCTGATGGCTCAGGTCCTGTCCCGTATGGAGGGACAGATTCAGGAAACATTGCCCGGATACATGATAAGGCAACTTAAGTTGATGCCCCTGCCTATGGCCCTGGAAGAGATCCACTTTCCAAAGAGCCTCGAAAACCTGCAGGCTGCCCGGACAAGACTGAAATTCGAGGAATTGTTTTATATACAGCTGGGATTGCTCAAACAGCGGTCAGTCCGTCTGAGGGCCGAGAACGGTTTGCCATTTCTTAAAGTAGGAAAAGCATTCAATGAATGTTTTAAAAGATTGCCTTTTGAATTGACCGAGGCACAGAAACGTGTGATCAGGGAGATCCGCGCCGATCTGCGGAGCGGCAGCCAGATGAACAGGTTGCTGCAGGGTGACGTGGGTAGCGGTAAAACGCTTGTTGCCCTGTTGTGTGCGTTGATCGCCATAGATAACGGGTACCAGGCCTGCATGATGGCCCCGACAGAGATCCTTGCCAACCAGCATTACAACACCATTACCCGCTTTCTGGAAGGGCAAAACGTGCAGATAGGATTGTTGACCGGATCCACCAAACCGGCTGAACGCAAACTGCTCCATGAATCATTACAGGACGGTTCGCTGCATTTGCTCATAGGCACACATGCCCTTATTGAAGATACCGTAACATTCCAGAAGCTCGGCTTTGTCGTTATAGATGAACAGCACCGCTTTGGGGTGGAACAAAGGGCGCGACTATGGGAAAAAACAGAAGGATTCCCGCCCCACATCATGGTCATGACGGCCACTCCCATCCCCAGGACCCTGGCCATGACGCTCTACGGCGATCTGGACGTGTCGGTGATTGATCAGCTGCCTCCGGGAAGACAGCCGGTCCGGACGATCCACTATCCCGCATCACGCAGGGGAACGGTTTATTCCTTTATGAGAAAACAGATCAGGGATGGAAGACAGGTTTACATTGTCTATCCGCTGATCCGTGAATCGGAAAAATTGGATTACGAAAACCTGGAAACAGGTTATCGCGATATTGCCCTGGCTTTCCCCGCTCCCCTTTATTCAGTAGCCGTGGTTCACGGACAACAGAAATCGCAGGACAAGGCTTTTGATATGGACATGTTTGTCAGGGGACAGGCACAGATTCTGATCGCTACTTCGGTCATAGAAGTGGGTGTGGATGTTCCCAATGCGACGGTCATGGTCATTGAAAGCGCAGAAAGATTTGGATTGTCACAGTTGCATCAACTTCGCGGACGCGTGGGACGCGGTGCTGCAGAATCATATTGTATTCTGATGACAGGGAAAGCCCTGAGCAAAGAGGCCAGGGAACGTCTTAAACTCATGTGTGAAACGAATAACGGATTTGAGATTGCAGAAGCGGACATGCGGCTGCGCGGACCGGGAGACCTGGAAGGGACTGCCCAAAGCGGTCTTATCTTTGACCTTCATATCGCCAACCTGGCAAAAGACGGGCAGATTCTTGAATGGGCACGCATGGAAGCCCGGAAGGTGCTGGACGAAGACCCCCTTCTGGAATCAGAAAAACACAAACTCCTTGTTAAGCAGCTTAAAATTCTGGGCAACAGGCATGCAGATTACAGCAAGATATCCTGACCAGACCACCTCCCGGACCTTAAAAAGGATCTACCTGGGTCCTGGATCTGAGCATCATAGAATCGAAAATCTTAAACATCTGGTGTTGCACGGATTTATCTGTTTGATCCCCGAATGTGAACCGTCTGAGGGTATCTCTGTACTTGAGCCCGGGATCGGAGTATTCCACAATAAATACCCGCTGACGTGATGTGAGGGTCATTGCTACGGTATACTTTCCCTGGGAATCCGTTAATGCCGTATCCGCTTCGTGTTTTTTGTCATAAGATCTGTGCATGATCACCTCGATGCCTTGCAAGGGCATATTCACAATATTTTTCACTTCACCTTCCACTGTATAGGTAAACAAATACGCTTCGCGCTCTATGCACGAGGTGAGCAAAAGCGTGAAAAGCAACAGAATAAATAATTTTTTAAAGTACATTGAGCACTTGTTCTTTAATTTTTTCCAGTTCGTCTTTCATCATAACTACATATTGCTGCATTCCCGCATGTGCTGCCTTGGATCCCAGCGTGTTGATCTCC
>LUZA01000131.1 GCA_001603455.1 Bacteroidales bacterium Bact_09
GTCCCAACACCGTACCCGATGCCCAGAGCCAGGACATTGTGCAGAAATACAACGATAAAAATATAATAAATATACTTTATGAAAATATCAAAATTGTTGCTGAAGGACAGGATTACCATGGCTATGAAGAACAGCAGGGAGAAATATTGCATGGGTTTCTTCATTTTATCAGCCGTTCTTGGAAAATAGTGTACAAACAAAATTCCCAACACAAGAGGAATTCCCAGCAGAATGAACACTGTCTCGAGCGTTTGCCAGAGATCTATATGCAGCGGTTGCAGGGCGGCATCGGCATAACGGTTTAGGTACCGTGTATACAGGCCTCCCCATAAAGCGAAATTGAAAGGGGTCATAAAGGTGGCTGTAGAGGTACTGATAGCTGTAAGCGTAACCGACAGTTCAGTATTGGCTTTGGAAAGGGATGACATGAAATTGGAAATATTTCCGCCGGGGCAGGATGCTACCAGGATCATTCCCATGGCGACCATGGGGGTTATCTGGTTGCTGAAGACCATGATCAGGAGGAATGTCATTGCAGGTAACAGAAACAATTGACAGATCAGTCCCAGTATGGCTGATTTGGGCCGGATAAAAACATTTTTGAATTCAGCCGGTTTAATCCCCAAGGCCACCCCGAACATAACCAGTGCCAGTATAAAATTAATGATCCTCATTCCCTCGGCAGAGAAATTTAGCCGTATAGGGTCCAGGTTCAGCAGTTGTTCATACATATATGTACAAATATATGAAAAAATGTACTTGCCGGAAAAGAGGAGGAGTCAAAGTTATATCTCGGCGTGCAGCAATACAGTGAGGAAAACCAGGCAGATGGCTGTTATACAATGGTGTTTCATGGTCAGTGGGTTAGAACATGTATCCGAGCATGATATAAAGTCCGGTTTTCCCGTCCTGCCGGTTTAACGCTTTGGCAAAATCTACCGAGAGGATAAAATTTTCATTCATAGCTATCTTCAATCCGGCACCGACACCCATGTGAAAACCGTCTTTTAAAGCAAAGAATTTGTTGTAGTCCAGACCCTTCTCGGCAATATCAGCTTTGGCCCCGGCAAGGTCCATTTCCACCGGATCGGTAATATAGCCTATGTCAAACAAGGGGTTAATCCCAATATAAAAGGCCTGTCGTGCTATCCTGAACGAAGCGAGTCTTACTCTGAATTCTACGTTGGCATAGGCATACCCGTCACCGGTAACACGGTTGCGTACAATACCGCGGAGGCTGTTGGCTCCTCCCAGCATTTCATAATTGGCTCGTTTGGTGAACAGGGTAGCCATGTAATTCTTCATGTAAAAAGGGGTGTTGCCCCGGAGCGATCCCTGGTATCCCAGGCGGTATGCAAAGATGATATTATCCCCCCATACTGGTACGTAATGGCGAAAAGAAGCATTCAGGGTCAGGTGGTTGTATTCTTTTTGTTCTCCAAAGGCCCCAAAATAAGTAACAAAGGCATCGGCCCAGATTCCCCGGCTTGGATTGTTGGGACGGGTGCGTGTATCAAATGTAAGACCAGCACGCACGAATGGGTGTGTTCCCCCGTGGAGTTCATTGTTTTTGATCAGCCCCCAGTCTTTATAGTAGTTGTACAAGGTGGGTTGTTGATCTGTAGAAGGGAGTTTTTTATCTTCATTTTTATTTCTGTTCAGGAATTCGATGTTCACTTCGTCAGCTCCGTAATGAAAGATACCCAGACCGGCATTCCAGTAAAAGTTTCCGGTAATGATACCCTGGAAATCAGCGGTAGAACGGAAGAAATTTTTCGTCATTTTATAGAAAGCCCTGGATTTATAGGATTCTTCGTTCTTCTCTGTTTTTTTCTCCCATTCTTCGTTATAAACCGAACGGTACCCATTGAAACCGAAAAAATCGGACATCGCCTCCGGCACGTAGCTTAAATCAAAAGTTACGCGCACGCTGGGGATCAGGTATTTGGAATCGTAAAAAAAACGAAACAGGCCGGAACGTTTGGTCGTGTAATTGGCTTCTACGTACATCAGGTGTTTGTATTGGGGGAAAGAGGCCCCGTCCCCATAATAATAAACCTCTGCCAGTGCTCCGTACTGGAACCCCAGGTCTGTGTTGTATCCAATGCTTGGAAGCGCCCCAAAGGTCCAGCCTTTTTTGACAACTGCCGTACTATCCTTATCTGCAGCCACAGCAGGGACTACCAGTTCGGTAAGCAGCAGGCATATCAATAAAAGATACGTTTTTTTCATATTTTAGGTTGTTAATATTATCCGATCCATTTGAAAATCTCTGCCATGAACGTTCCCAGGTAGGTGCCGCAGGCATAGCCAATAAGGCCTATGATGATACCGTTCACAAGCACTTTTCTGTTATTCATGGCGGCAGCTACAGGAGGTACAAATGGGGGAGAAAAAAGAAGGGCTATGTGGGATACGGTAAAGAGATCCCCTTCCACCCTACAGATACGGGCCAGAAGAAGGTGAAGCAGTATGGAAAAAACCAGGATAAAGCCCACCATAACCAGAAGGTTCAGGCTTTCCCGGCTGAAAAGGGTATGGATGTCAAAAAGGGAAGCAATCACTACACTAAAGACCAATATGAAATACATTCCAAATTCGAAGGTCTTGGGAATTTCGCGGATCTTTTTCCAGAACGAACCAGCAATGGCCAGTGTGGTAATGGTAAGGATGATAATCAGCTCATTTAATCCAGCACCCGCGAGCATGGAAATTCCGGCCCCGATTCCCAGGCAGGCAATGGCAAGCACCAGGGATAAAATCAATTTAGGCAGGATGTCCTTTTTGAACATTCCGGAATAATCCTCAAAGGTATCTTTGGCCAGCGGGACTAAAACATCAGGAGGAAGGTCTGTCGCCACTTTTTTTGCTTTTCCAAAGGGTAATATCTTGCGAAAAACCTTATATCCGCCTGAAAGAATAAACAACAGAAGAAAAAAGGAAAATGCCGTGTCGAAGGTCTGGACCAGGATGTATGTATTGGTATCCACATTGAGGATTTGCTTAAGGGAGGCGAAATTCAGGGCGCCTCCGGTGTACATGCCCACCAGCATGCCCGATGTTTTCCATAGTTCCGGAATACCGGCTTTGTGGAATAATAAATAGGCAATGGTAATGGTCACCAGGATGGAAATGATCCCGGCAATCAGTGTTGCAAAAGTCTTTTTTAAGGTTTGGAACCAAAGGGTGAAATGGGAAGAAAACAACATCAGGGGGATGGCTATGGGAACGGTCAGGTTCATGAACCAATTCTGCATGTTTTCCAATAGCTGGGTTTCTTCAGACGGCGGTTTCATCAGGCCGGATAATGACATGACAATACCAATGGCATAAGCCATCATTACAGTCCCGATCTTAGAAAAGAAACGGGAATGTTGGTAGAGGTATATGATCAGAAGAGGAGCTGCAATATAAATGAATGTTATTAAATATATGCTC
>LUZA01000132.1 GCA_001603455.1 Bacteroidales bacterium Bact_09
CTCGTCAAGAGATCGTGAAAACACTCAAGGAACGTTTCTTGCAGGAAGAGCTTCCTGAATTTATGAAGCGGCTGTCATTGCTTGCTATACCTTTTACAGATATTGAAGCATATTATAACAAACTTGAAAAATGAAATGGTTTTTATCTTTTTTGACCGTTCTCATATGGGGAACGGGACATCTTACGGCAGCATCAAATACCGCTGCGATCAGGGGCACCGTAGTAGATAAAGAAACGCACAATCCGCTGGCTTTTGCCACACTGGCTGTCAGGGACAGCAGCGATGCCGTTGTGGCAGCAGCTACAGCTGAAGAGAACGGTTCTTTCCAGATCGACGGAATACCCTACGGTTCATATCGTTTGGTAGCAACTTTTATCGGATACAAAGAGATTTCACGGGATATTGAATTGAAGGAGGAGAAGATAGATGCCGGGGTGATCGAGATGGAGGAAGATGTGCATACACTGGAAACAGCCGTTATCACAGCCAGGGTTCCGGTCATTGAACAAAAGATAGATAAAATTGTTATGAACGTGGCAGAGGCGGTATCCACCGAGGGAAGCAATGCACTGGAAGTGTTGCGTAAAGCCCCCGGGGTTACTATAGACATGGACGGGAATGTGAAACTTAACGGACAGGCGGTAAGTATTTGGATAGACGGTCGTCCATCTTACCTGAGCGGTCTGGAACTCGAGGCGCTCCTTCGCTCCACAGACGGTACCACCATTGATAAAATTGAGCTTATGGCACATCCCTCGGCCCGTTATGATGCCGAAGGGAGCGGAGGGATTATTAACATCCGCATGAAGAAAAATCTGCTCAGTGGATTCAGCGGAACGACAAATGGATATTATGGCGGCATGAAACATAAGCTGTACGAACAGGAAGCCGGAGGGGGCATGAACCTGAATCTGCGTACGGAAAAGACAAATACCATGCTCAATTACAGTGGCCGGTATGATAATATCGGAGTCGAACTGGATTCCCGTATGAATTTTGGTAACGAAGCCGACTTTGAACAGATCTCCCATTCAGATTTCCTGATAGGCTCGCAAAGCCATACCGTCAAACTGGCCAATGACTTTTTTCTGAATAAAAAGAATACGGTCGGGTTTATTGTCACCACTATGTTCCGGGACCAGTCACAGGATAATTACGGTGATTTGAATCTAACCGACACCAAGCTGAACCAGGAACTGGTCAGCCGTAAGAAAAGTATTATTAAGACCGGAACCGATTATGACAATGTAACTACCAATATCAATTATACGGGTACATTCAACGAGGCCAAAGCACAGGAACTGACTTTTAACGCCGATTATGCCTATTATGATATTCTATCCGACAATTTCCAGGATAACAGTATCGTGTCAGGAATAGGGATAAACGAGAAGTTTCGTCAAAACAGCCAGCAATACATCAACCTGCTTTCCGGACGGGTTGATTACCAACAGTCATTCTGGAAAACGGGTATGCTGGAAACCGGATTGAAATGGGCCATGACCCAGACTAATAATGATCTGTGTCGTGAAGATTCCCTTGACAATGGATGGACCCCGAACACCGGTATGTCCAATGGGTTCATCTATACAGAGCATATTGCAGCAGCCTACGCGTCTGTTGGCAGAATGTTGGGGCCCAAATGGATGTTCAAACTGGGATTAAGGGGTGAATATACCTATGCCCTGGGTGACTGGATAACAGCGCAAAAGAAAACAACAAAAAATTATTTCAATGTATTTCCCACAGTTTTTGTCGGTTATAATCCTTCTGCTAATTGGCGTCTGACCATATCCTACACCAGCCGTATTGGAAGACCTTCCTTCAGCCAGCTGAATCCTTTCCGCAATTACATAGATGCCAATTCGTACATTGAAGGAAACCCCGACCTGGATCCCCAGTTGTCCAGGCAGATGGCTCTGAGTGTCAATTTCAAGTCCCACTACAACCTGGCCTTGATCTATGCCAATACCAGAAACCTGATCATGCAGAATCCCTATTACGATGAGACAGGAACCAAAATGCTGCTTTGGGAAAATTTCGGGAACCAGAATATGGCCGGCGGTTCGTTGTCCATCAGTGAATTACCGGTGACAAAATGGTTGAATTTCACTCTTAACGGGATTTGCCTCTATATAAATAATTCAGCTGATTCCAGGCAGGGAGGGACCGGACAGTATAATAACAATGGGTTGTTGACCAGTGCCCAGGGACAGATCACTTTTCTTTTGCCCAGGAACTGGAAGATAGAACTCATGGGGATGTGTCAGGGGAAGGTCCCTTACGGATATTTTGTAGTTGAACCCCTGTTTATGATGAACGGAGGTATCAAAAAGAATTTCATGGATAATAAAGCCACGTTAAGTATCAATGTGAATGATATTTTAGGTACCTTTGAAAACAACCTGGTATACAAATCGGACGATAGCGTTCAATACGCTATTGATCAGAACATCCACCTGCAAAAGATCCGGTTGAGCCTGAGCATCCGATTTGGACAAGGTAAGGCAGCACGCGCCAGAAAAGTAGGGGATTTGGAAGAAGCCTCACGCGTAGATACTTCCTCAGGCATATCCACGGGTACATCGGGAGGATTGCGTTGATCATATCACGAAGATGAAAAAGAAATATGAACTTGGTATAGCCTTTGGCGGCGGCGGCGCCAGAGGCTATTATCATACGGGGGTGTTGAAACGGTTGCTTGAACTTGGATACCGGCCCGGTATCGTTTCTGGTACAAGTGTAGGATCCATTGTGGCGGCCATGTATGCCCAGGGGCTTACCATTGAGCAAATGCTGGAAGCTTTCCGGCATCTTAATCTTAAAGATTTTCTGGAGCCCAGGATCCCTAAGGAATACTTGGTCGATTCAAAACCTATCAGAAAGAGCCTCGAAAATGCATTCAGGGCAAAGACCTTTGAAGAATTGGATATCTCTCTGAAAGTAGTTGCTACTTGTCTGGAGACAGCAAAAGAGGTTGTTTTTGAGAGCGGTCCTCTCATAGATGCCGTTCTGGCTTCCTGCAGTATTCCCGTTGTTTTTCCCCCGGTAGTGATTCAGGGAAAACACTATGTGGACGGCGGGGTTGTAAGGAACGTTCCCGTTTCGGTTATAAGGGAAGAATGCAAAAAGGTGATGGCAGTTAATCTGTTTCCCGTACCCGGTAAAGATACGGATTACATAGGCTCCATGAAATACATTACAGAACGCTGTGTTACTATGATGTTCAACGCAAACGCTTCATACGACATTAACCTTGCCGACCTGGTCATTGAAGACATAGAAATGGCAGGGTTTAATGCCTATGATCTGAAATACAAGGAAGAAATGTTCGATGTGGGATACAATGCCAGGGCCCTTAAACTACTCCACAAAACGGGATAGCCAGCGGTTATAGGAACGGAAGAATTTATGTAACAGATCCTTTATTTTGCTGTCAGTCAGTTTTCCTTCTTCATCAAACAATTCTGCGGCATTGCCGATATACATCTCGGGCTGGGCCATGACAGGGGTGTTAACGCATACGAGCGTTTGCCTCAGATGGTGATTGGCCCCGAAGCCACCCAATGCTCCCGGCGACAGAGAAATAACCGCTGCAGGTTTGTTGCTCCATACATTTTTTCCATAAGGCCGTGATCCCACGTCGATGGCGTTTTTCAAAGCCGCAGAAGTAGAACGGTTGTATTCCGGAGTGACAAAGAGCAACCCGTCGGCAGTCGTAATCTTGTTTCTGAATACGGTCCATTCCTTGGGGGGCGCATCTTCCAAATCTTCGTTATAAAAGGGCAGGTCCCCGATTTCTACGATCTCCAAATCGAGTGAATCGGGCGCCAACTGAATCAATATCCCGGCCATCTTCCGGTTTAGTGATTCTTTTCTAAAACTGCCCACCAGTATGGCTATGCTTTTTCTTACTTTGATTTCCATATTGATCACATTCAATGTCTATTACAAATATAATAATTTTTCTTCCTAAATTTGGGCTTATGAAAAGAAGTATAGACTTTGCACTTTTGCTATATCGTTTGCTCATAGCCTCGTTGATGCTTTATCATGGTCTGACTAAACTGCTTAACTACGAGCACCTGAAAAATGCATTTCCCGATCCCATAGGAATAGGCGGTAATATCTCCCTGATCCTGACACTGTTTGCCGAGATTGGCTGCAGCATTCTAATCATTGCCGGTTTGTTGACACGGCTTGCGGCTATACCAATAATCTTTGGTATGACTGTGACCGTTTTTATGGTCCATGCAGGAGATCCTTTTGCTGCCAAGGAACTGGCCCTGTTGAACATGGGACTTTTTACCGTTCTGTTGATATCGGGAGCCGGGAGTTTTTCAGTTGACCATTATCTGTTTGGAAAAAAGAAATTTGTTTCCCGTAAATGACCTTGCTGTCACCGGGAGCATAGAAGTCAGGCAATTGGGCCATGATCCGGTAACGGTGTTTTTCATAGAACTTTCTGGTAGGAAGATAATCCTGTCTTCCCGATGTTTCTATCCATATATGTGAGCCTCCCTGTAAAACGATCTCTTTTTCAATAATCGTTATTAATTGAGAACCCAAACCCATACCCTGGAGGTCTTTCCGGACAGCCATCCAGTATATATCCCATCCTGAACGCGTACAGGGAGTAGGTCCGAAAACGGCATATCCGGCGCATTGGCGGTCTTGTTGGGCTACTATACAGTGATATCCGGAAGCTTCTCCCCGTTCCAGGAAAGATCCCAGTACTTCAAGAGCCACCGCGATTTCGAAATCATAAAACAGACCGGTGGTTTTCATCAGTTTTTCCAGAACCTGCAGGTCTTTTGCGTGTAATATATTGCGAAAGGTAAAGGACATATATTTTTTAATTACTTAAGACAATCAATGATTTGGCCAATGATTCGGGTAATCGATAATCCGGCCTGACGGCCCGCTGCCACAAAACCGCTATCCGGGGCAATGCACGGATTGGCATTGACCTCCAGTACATACGGTACGTTGTCTTGGCTGACCCTGACATCTACCCTGAAATAACCGGATAAACCGAACGTATTTCCGCAGGCAATGGCTGTATTTTTTAATATACGTTCAAGTTCAGGCAATTGATTCAATGTGCCGAATTTTCTGAAAGTATGCTTGTATTCAAATGAATCTTCTTCCCATTTGGACCGGTATCCCAGGATCCTGGCTTTTCCGGGGGGATAATCTTTGAATATCATTTCAGGGATGGGATAGATCGTAAAACAACGTGGACAACCCGTTACGCTGATATTGAATTCCCTTCCTTCGATATACTCTTCCACAAAATATGCTGTGGAATCAAAAGAGCCGAGCCACGCGCTGATACCCGGGGTTGATGGATCAAACACATGATGTTCATCAAGGCCGGCCGAACCTTCCTCGGCAACCGGCTTGACAATGTACTTTTTTCCAAGATCAAGGCGTTCTGATTCACAGGGGGAAAACCATCCGGGAGTGCTTATGCCATGATCTCGCATGATCTTCTTTGCCAGTGTTTTATGGGTAGTAAGGTAGAGGCTTTCTTCTCCGGCTCCGGTATATGGGATTTTCCAGGCACTAAGGATCGATGGCACAATGTGCAACAATCCGGTACATCCCAGTACCGATTCAACCAGGTTGAATACAAAGAAAGGTCTGTCAACTGTCAGTGGGAACAGATCTCTGTACAGATCTGTTCCCACATCGCGTACTTTGCATTCGTATCCAAGGTCCCCAAGGGCATCTCTGACCAGTCTCACCTGGTCCATTACATCCTGTTCGTCGGGAGTTGGATTTTCGGACAGCCGGTTATGCAGGATAATAACTGTATTGCTCATTTCTCATCATCACTGTATGGGTTTCGCTGCCAAAGATCCGTTTAAGGGCGGCCTGCATGATGGCATCTATCAACTGTGTAAAATTCATACCGTTCATCCGTGCCAGGATGGGCAGGTCCGAATCCTTGAAGTTCAATCCTGCCAGGGGATTGATCTCGATGAATTCCGGCTGGCCCCTATCGTTGAGTTTCATATCAACCCGTCCACTGTCCCTGGAGCCGGTTGCGTCCCATACCTGAAGTGCCAGAAGCCCGCATTTTTCGGCCATTTCCCCCTCCACTTTGTGATATTCCACAACTTCCTTGTAATTTTGTTTGTTCTCGTAGGAATAGATCTCCATGACTGCCTTATTGAAGACCACTTCCATAACGCCTATTACACGGGCATCCGGTCCGTTCCCGCATATACCGACGGTAAATTCCCTTCCGGGCAGGTACGTTTCTACAAGCACAGGCTGGTCATAACGCTGCAGAAGATGCCGGCATACCCTGCTGAATTCCTCTTCGGTCCATATCAGTGAATGCTCCCCGATCCCCTTACCGGACCCTTCCATGACAGGTTTCAGGAAAAGAGGAAAGGCCGGTTTTGGTTTATCCAGATCATGAAGACTGCGGACCAGGCAAAAATCGGGAGTAGGTATTCCCGCATCTCTCACGACTCTTTTGCATAATGCCTTGTTCAAAGTCAGGGCCATGGTTGCAGCTCCGGAAAAAACATAGGGTATCTGCCAGTCATCTAGAATGGCGGGGACTAACGATTCCCTGCCGTCTCCGAAGATTCCTTCGCAGATGTTAAAAACCAGATCCCATCTCTTTCCGTTTAGAAGACGCATCATCAGCGATCTTGCATTTCCGATGCGTTCGGTTTGATAACCAAGTGAATGAAGGGCTTTTTCGATGCCCTCGATCGTCTCTGTTTTGTCGAGTTCTGCCGTGTCTTCTTCTGAGTATCCCAAAGACAGATACTCAGAACGCAGATCATAGGTGAGTCCTATTTTCATCTCATTTGCTCCCGGGCTCCACGGGAATACCATAAATTTGCATAATTTTAATTTGTAAAATAATGTGCGATAT
>LUZA01000133.1 GCA_001603455.1 Bacteroidales bacterium Bact_09
CACGCTAAATTATTAATAAAATGGATCTTACTGCTGTTTTAATCGTTCCAACCGTATTTTATTTTATTTATGCCGTCTGGACACGCACGGCCACCAAGAAAGAACGTTTGCGTTTTCTGGAAACACTGACCTCGATGAGCCCCGATGTACTGAGCGCTTTGAAAGAGATCAATCCCCAATGGGAAATAAATGTTAAGAAAGACCCCAAAAGCAACATCCGGCCGGCCTGTCTGCTTATAGGCCTGGGTATAGGTTTGCTGATCGTATGGCTGGGACTTACCGCTTGGTACCCCGGAGACGGTGTCGTCTCCCTGCGTGACGAGGTGAATGGATTCCTCATACTGGCCAGCCCGCTGCTTTTCGGAGGCATCGGCCTGTTGGTGGCTTACTTTATTGAAAGGAAGAATTAAAAAGGTTTTTTCATACCTTTGCGGTATGACAGAACCGATTTCTGTTGAAGAATTCCTGAAAAGGTCGGTCACCACACCGGTAGCCGATGTGAGAACGCCCGCAGAATATGAGAAAGGTCATATTCCGCGGGCTTTCCTTTTTTCCTTGTTCAGTGATGCCGAACGGGCCGAGGTAGGCACGCTGTACGTGCAGCAGGGGCGCACTGCCGCCGTGCTCAAAGGGCTGGAACTGACAGGCCCCCGCCTGGAAGCCATGGCCCGCTGCGGACTGGAAATCGCGCGCGGGGGCCCGGGGACTGTTGCCCAAGTGCAGAGCCCCGGTGCCAAAGAGCAGAAGTCCGCTGCCAAAGTGGAGTCTTCCAGTCCCGGGAACCCGGGTGCTTCAGGAGCGTTGACTGCTCACGGAGCATCTGGCGCCGCGTCGGGGGGTTCCCTGCTGTTTTACTGCTGGCGCGGGGGGATGCGCTCCGCCTCGGTCGCCTGGCTCATGGAATCGGTGGGCATCCGGTGCTATACGCTGGAAAAGGGGTACAAAGCGTACCGGAACCACGTCCTCGGCTTTTTTGAACACCTGCCCCATCCCCTGAAAGTGCTGGGCGGACTGACCGGCAGCGGCAAGACGGAGCGTTTGCGTCAAATGGCCGGGGCAGGGGAACAGGTCATTGACCTGGAAGGACTGGCGGGGCACAAAGGCTCGGCATTCGGCAACCTGGGACTTCCCCCGCAGCCATCCACCGAACATTTCCAGAATCTGCTCTTCGATGCGTTTTCGCACCTGGATCCGGAACGGCCCGTGTGGGTGGAAGACGAGAGCAAAAATGTTGGAAAATGCAGCCTTCCGGACGGCCTGTGGAAAAAAATGCAGCAAGCTGATTTTTATTTTCTGCCTGCCTCTGATCAAGAACGGATTGACCGCCTTATGAAAGAATACGCGGGCTTCAATGCCGGATTATTGGAACAGGCCATCCTTAAAATTGAGAAAAGATTGGGATTTGATCAGTGCCGGAAAGCCGTGGAAGCCTGCCGGAAAGGAGATACAGGAGCGGCCCTGGTCATATGCCTGACATATTACGACAAAGCCTATAAAGACCAATTGGAAACACGTAAAAAAAACAATGGAATCTATACGTTTAACACAATTTAGCCCTGGCGCAGGCTGCGGTTGCAAGATTTCTCCTGCCGAGCTGCACCATATTCTTGAGGAAAGCCGTCCCGGTAACGGAAAGGTGGAAGAATATCCTGACCTTCTGGTGGGATACGATTCCAGTGACGATGCGGCCGTTTACGATATCGGCGGAGGAAAGGCCGTGATCAGCACAACCGATTTCTTCACTCCCATTGTAAACGATCCTTTCGATTTTGGAAGGATCGCCGCCACCAATGCCATTTCCGATGTATATGCCATGGGCGGATCCCCACTGATGGCTATTTCCATCCTAGGTTGGCCTCTGGATGTGCTGCCGGCAGCTGTTGCGGGCAAGGTGGTTGAAGGTGCCCGTTTGATTTGTTCGAAAGCGGGCATACCGCTGGCCGGGGGACACAGCATCAACAGTACGGAACCCATTTTTGGACTGGCTGTGACCGGGATCATTGAAAAAGAACTGATCCGGAAAAACAATAGTGTCCGGCAAGGTGACGGCCTTTATCTGACAAAACCGCTGGGTATCGGGCTGATTAGCACCGGTATCAAGAAAGGTCTTGCTTCCCGGGAGCACATCCGGACAGCTATATCTCTGATGACCAGGCTCAATGCAGAAGGTCCCCGACTGGCCCTGCTGAAAGACGTACACGCCATAACTGATGTGACGGGATTCGGGTTGCTGGGACATTGCCTGGAAATGGTAGACGGAGGGTCCTTTATCGCACGCATTGATGTGAACCGGGTCCCCTTTATCCCAGGCATCGAAACATATATCACACAGGATTGTATCCCCGGGGGAACCCATCGCAATTTTGCCAGTTACAAGAACCGTATCTCTTTCTCTCCGGAAGACAATACGATCACAGTGGGTCTCAGCAATGGTGGGCACCTGCCCCACCGGATCAGGTGCCTGCTTTGCGATCCGCAGACCAGCGGGGGTTTGCTCATTGCAGCGGACCCTGCTGCCGGAGAACAGCTGGAAAAAGACTTCGGGGTTGTCTGTATCGGGGAGATCCGTTAAGACGGTCTCACGGTCAGCCATTCTCTATTGCGACTAAATGGACGCCAACTCTTTTGTGTCCTGTTTTTAGTTGCTCTCCTGGTTCCCCAATGTGTCCCCACTGTGCGCCAGTGTTTCCTCAGGTAAACTGGACTGTTACCTTTCGTTCTTTGACGTATTGATATTTTGTGTTCGTGAATCCGGCAACTTCCAGTTTGCTGGTCTTCTTAGTAATCGTATTAATCAAACTGTATTATGGAAAAAAGAAAAAAGTTACAATCCAGGATTACATGAAAGTGTGTGAAATGCAGCAACTGGGTTGCACAAAAAGCATAGATGGTACGCGTGTCAGTGCTACAACAATGTTGGTGTGGCTCTTGGAAGATGGTGGTTTTTGGCAAACGCCAAAAGTGCTGTCAATTACAAAACGACATTGGGACCCTGAAGGCTGTACCCCGGAAGACAAAAAATCCAGTCTGAATACAAATTGACAGATCTTATAAGGGAGTTTCTTTACCAATTATACCGGGAAGAATACAAGCATGATTTATAGCTTTCATGCACTGCAGGGGCAGAACGAAGGGCTTTGCCAGGCTCCGGTTTGCATGAGTAAATCCGACATAGGTTGCATCGGAATAATATTCAATTATTTTGCAATCTGCATGTACGAACGCACTTATTTGAAGCAGGTTAAATCAAGAATTGAAGAGCCTCGACAGTTCATTCAGGTAATACTCGGCCCTCGCCAGGTGAGTAAAACCACTATGATAAACCAATTGTTGTCTCAATTGTCCATATCATATGTATATGAATCTGCCGATGCCATTACAGCAACTAATCCGGTGTGGCTGATGCAAGTTTGGGAGACAGCCAGGCTGAAATTGAAAGCCTCCGGGGCTTCGGAATATCTCCTTGTTATTGATGAAATACAAAAGATAGACAACTGGAGTGAAGTCATCAAGCAGCAGTGGGATAAAGACACTCGTGAGAAAGTAAATATCAAGGTTATTTTGTTGGGATCTTCCCGCCTCCTTATTCAGAAAGGTTTAACAGAGTCGTTGGCCGGACGTTTCGAGACATTTTATCTCGGGCACTGGTCGTTTGACGAAATGGAGGCTGCTTTTGGCTGGTCTGTCGAACAGTATATTTATTTCGGAGGATATCCAGGTTCTGCGTCATTGATAAATGATGAAGAACGTTGGAAAAGCTACATAAAAGATGCACTTATCGAAACCAGTATTTCAAAAGATATTTTGATGCTGACTCGTATGCATAAACCGGCATTATTGAAACGACTATTTGAACTTGGTTGCTTATACTCAGGGCAGATTCTATCATATACAAAAATAATCGGACAGTTACAGGATGCAGGCAATACCACGACCTTGGCAAATTACCTCAAATTATTATCTGATAGTGGTTTGTTAGGCGGATTGGGAAAATATGCAGGAAGTGTAATCAGGCAACGGTCGTCCAGTCCGAAGTTCCAGGTATACAATAATGCATTATTAACATCGCAGGATCACGAAACCTATTCAACTGCCATTGTAAATCCAAAACTGTGGGGCAAACTGGTTGAATCGTCTATTGGTGCTCATTTACTGAATCATTCGATTTCTGAGAGGTATAATCTGCATTATTGGCGAGAAGGTAATAATGAAGTAGATTTTATACTTGAGAAGGGAGATAAAGTCATAGGATTGGAAGTCAAAAGTGGTACCAGCGTAGATAACGAAGGAATGGGTGTTTTTAATGAGAAATTTCATCCTGATAAAATACTACTGGTAGGCACAGGTGGGATTTCTTATGAGGAATTTCTAAAGATTAATCCGAAAGACCTTTTATTATAAAAAAAGGCTTTGTGTAAATGATAATTGAGTTTTCATAATTACAACAGTACCCTGTCGACACTATAAAACATCAATTCATCACTGTCTAGACCTATTAGATTTCGAGAGAGTTCTCTTTCAGCAGGAAATCGAAGATGCTTATGGTGGTGATACCTTGCTCGTCGCGCGTGACGGGACACTCCTCGCCAAGTATGATTATCTTCTTGAACGAGTCGTAAATCTTGAGCAGCGAAGCCCGTTCCTGCTTCAGTTTTTCTTCCGATTCCATTCTGTAGGCAGACTGAATGTAATATTTACGGCTACCCAGACTACAAACAAAATCAACTTCAAGGTTGATTCGCTGGCGACTTCCGTCTTCGTTATATGTATACGTAGGCACGACACCGGCATCTATATTAAACCCACGTGCACGCATTTGGTTATACACCAGGTTTTCCATCAAATGGCTTCTCTCATACTGTCGGAAATTGATGCGGGCATTACGCAGTCCCAGGTCCATGAAATAATACTTGTATGGAGAGTTGATATAACGTTTGCCCTTTATATCATAACGGGTAGATTTCTCCACGAGGAAGGCATCACACAAGTAATCGATATAATCCTTAATAGTATCGTAGGATATGGTAGACTTTTTTTCGCTGCGGAACGTATTGGCCAATTTATTGGGATTTGTCAGGGCGCCTATTCCAGAAGCCATGATGTCGATAAGTTCTTCCAAATCGTCATTCTTGCGTATGCCATAGCGTTGCTTAATATCCTTGATATAGGTTTCGTCGAACAAGGTCTTCAGGTATCTCGACTTTTGTTCGTCGGTGGTGAAAGACAATATCTGTGGCAAACCTCCATAGAGCATATATTCGTTCAGCCCGGCTTGGACAGACCCCTCGTAGGCAGACATATATTCGCTGAAACTCAGAGGATACATCTTTATTTCATATCCTCGGCCCCGAAATTCTGTAATTATATCTTTCGACAAGAATCTGGCATTGCTTCCCGTTACATACACATCCACATGAGGCATCTTCAAGAAACCGTTTAACACATCCTCAAAGCGGTCAAGCAGCTGCACCTCGTCCAAGAGGATGTAATGCATGACTTTATCTGTAATATGGCTTTCCACATAGGCGTAAAGTGCGTCTGGATTGCGCAACTGCGCATTCTTAAAGTCTTCAAGGTCTACCCTTATGATGTGGTTTGAATCCATCCCATGTTCTTCAAGGTAAGACATGAACAGTTCAAACAGTAGATACGACTTGCCGCATCTACGCATTCCCGTTACGACTTTAATCATGCCGTTTCCTTGCAGAGAAACCAATTCGTCTAGATACTTATCTCGTTGTATTCTCTTCATAACCGAAAACCTTGATATATATCACAGATATTTCGATTAGATTACAACCGCTTCTTCGTCTTTAGATCCTCATGTTTTACCCTGTCTTTCCCTAGAAAAAGTTGACTCACAAAACAAAAGTCAACTGTTTCTAGGGAAAGACAGTTTCTATGCCAAGTTAGCCTCGGCTCACAGTCAGCTTCCGCTCGCCGGAGGGGAGGACCTCAAGGGTTGCGCGCCAAGTATCCGGGGGCAGCAAAGAGGTGATCAGCTCGGGCCATTCAACCAAAGATAAGGTTCCCGGAGTTTCAAAATATTCTGTGCACCCCATGTCCAGGGCTTCCTGTATGTTTTTAATGCGATAGAAATCAAAATGATATATGGGGATTCCCTCCGAAGAAAGGTATTCATTGACCAGGGCAAAGGACGGGCTGTTCACCCAGTCTTCCGTCCCCAGGACCTGGCACAAGGTCTTGATAAAGGTGGTTTTACCTGCCCCCATCTGCCCGTAAAAGGCGATCACGCCCGTAGAACCGGTATGTTGTAAAAGCGCCCCGGCCGCTTCCTCTATATTTTCCAGGGAAAAGATCCATTCCATGGGGCAAAGATATGGAAACTAATCATTTTCCAAGACAAACAGATCGTTCACGGTTTTGCTGAAAACCCGGGCTATCTTTAGGGCAAGCACCGTGGACGGGACAAATCGTTCCGTTTCAATGGCATTGATGGTTTGACGGCTGACTCCGCATAAATTCGCCAGATCTTGTTGCGTAATTTTCTTAATGGCTCGTTCTACCCTTATGTTATTCTTCATGTTTCAACCTCCTTTTTAAAATGAACAGTCTTACTCTGAATACAATAACATAAAGAAAGAAGGCAAAAAGTATGTTCGAAATCCAATGCATTACAATGTAACTGCGGTTAGTGAGAAAATTAAGCTGAAAACCCGGGGATAGTGCTGCCAGCAAGGAAAACATGCCCCAGCCAATAAT
>LUZA01000134.1 GCA_001603455.1 Bacteroidales bacterium Bact_09
GGAAAGAGTGGGCGACTTGGCGACAGGACGTTGTGAATAAAAGTATGCCGGATGTAATCCTTAAATGAAAGAAGCCGGCTAAAAATCACTTTTTAGCCGGCTTCTTTCATTTTTTAGAAGCTAATTTCTTTATTGTAGTCAGACTCGAGGCGTGGTACAACCCAGGTCCATTTATTCTTGTCTTCGGGTTTGATTATTCCGGTCAGGTCATTATGGAAACTGTCACCATTCTCATAATTTCTTTTTATCAAAGTATCACCCCATCTCTTTTTATCGAACCAGTCAAAACCTTCACCCCAAAGCTCAATACCTCTGTACAACTTAATTTCCTCAAGAAGATCCTGACCTGTTTTTGTACAGGAATAATTGGGATCCCTGCCAGTGTCTCTTGTTAACTCCTCCAGACATTTTTGAGCTGCTGAAATGTTATTAAGGAAATAGTTGGCTTCGGCTTCAATCAACAACATCTCGGAAGAGCGGAAATTATTGATATGTCCGACTCCAGGGTAATCAATACATTTGAATTTGAAGTTCATATACGCATGAACATTTGCGGTAGAATACAGATCGGGATATAATTGAAAGGCATATTTCTTTAGTACACTGCCGCCTAACCCTGTATTTTTATTCCAGGACATGTCTTTAGGATCCAGGAACAGATCTTTGCGAATATCTGTCTCCGGTATTTTGTTATATAGCAACATGGCCATTCTCTTAGGATACGTTCTTACAGCAGAAGCGTTTGAGTTGTATCCAATATAAGCAAAATAGTGATAATAATATAATGTTTCATCGCTGGCGCCATATACACTCCATATCCATTCTTTGTTAGGCTCGGAGAAACCGGCTTTGTATTCAGCAACACTCATCATAGGGTATTTTTGACGTGCTTTTCCTGCCATTTCCAAAGCTTTAGAATAGTCTGCGATGGTGATTGCGGTTCTGGCATAAACAGCGTAAGCCACATCAACATTAACTTCAAAATTATGACTGCTGTTTCGCTCTAGTCCGGAAGAGCTGTAAAGCGATATGGCATCATCCAGATCTTTGTATATTTGTGAGTATACCGTTTTTGCCGGAGAAATGGGCAGATCTTCATCGCCGGGGTCCAATCTTAATACTACGCCGAAAGTCTCTCCGTTTTGTGTATCTGTCCAACGATAAGAGTATAGCTGCATTAACATTAAGTAACAATAGGCTCTGTAAGTCAGAGCTTGTGCCTTAATATACTCTTTTTCATAATCAGGACCTACGGCATCATCGATATTGGCAATTATCGAATTGGCGTTACCAATTATCATGTAATAATAATACCAGGGATATTGAGTATATGTTGAATTGTTATTATCATGATTGTTACCTCCAATAACGTTTACCCAACCAGGAAGATTAACGGTAAAGTTTTGTCCCGGATATTCACCAAAGTATAACTTAATTGTACCTTCACCATTAAATCCTTGGCTTCCAATATATTGTCTTGTCATTAATTTAGACAATCCATTTACAGCAAGTTTAGCATTTTCTGTTGTTTCAAATATGGTTCCTCCACTGGTAGAAGAAGTAGGAGTTGTGTTTAGATAATCCTTTCCACAGCTCCATAAAAACAACATGCTGAGTAAAACAACTGGTTTAAGTATTTTTTTCATAATCTCAATCATTTTTAGAATCTCAAATTAAGTCCTAACGTGAAAATTCTGTTTGTACCAAATACGTTATCATCTCCACCGCCGGTGCTATAAACATTCAATCCGGGTAAAGA
>LUZA01000135.1 GCA_001603455.1 Bacteroidales bacterium Bact_09
GAAACGAGCAGTGTTTCAAAAATTTATTTGAAACGTATTACTCAGATCTGGTCGTATTTGCCTTCGGAATTCTTCAGGATAGGGAATGTGCAGAGGATATTGTCCAGAATTTCTTTGTTAATTTTTGGTGTAAGAGAAAGAGCCTTAAAATTGAGAGTTCTTTTGAGGGATATTTCTATCGTTCTGTAAGAAATGCATGTCTTAATCAAATAAGAAACAGAAAAAACAGGGAGTTAAAGATTAAAGAAATGGCTCTTGACACTACTGTAATTCAATATGATGAAAGCGATAAAGATGAACACAGCGACCTTAATGCTTTATATAAGGCAATAAGTCTTCTTCCGGACCAGCGCAGAAAGATATTCATGCTATGTTGTTTTGATAATATTAAATATCATGATGTCGCAAAATTGTTAAATATCTCTGTAAATACTGTACGTACACAGATGGGCAGAGCTTATAAATCGCTAAGAAAACATCTTGAGGAAAGATATTAATTTTTATTCGCTGTCATACAAATACTCCCTTGATGTGTCATTATACTGACACGATTAAGCTTAAGAGTGATGACAAAAAAAAGTTCCAACTTTTTTTTAGCGAAATTTAACAAAAAGGAATCTGACGAATCTTTTACATTGTTGACAGGACAAGGGGGAAATATAGATGTCGATAAGGAAAAAGAGTTGAGAGAGAGTATTGATACGGAAAAGGCATATTGTAAAGTAAAATCTATAATTAAGCAAAGAGAAACCAGAAAAAAAACAATATATCTGAATAGTTGGAGAGCGGCTGCATGTATTGCAGCTGTTGTCGTTTCTGTACTATTGTTTATCAATAATCCGCTTGGAGAAAAAGAAATTCAATCGGCACAAAATATACCAGTCAGTATTGATAGCACTTTAATTATACTGTCTCTTTCAGACGGCACTATTGCTACGATAAATAAGCAGGATCCTGTAGTCGTAAAAGGGAAAAATCTCTGTGCGATGAATATTAACGGAGTACTTACCTATAGGCCTTCCCCGCGTTCAAAAGACGATCAATATTCAATCAATACCATTACTACACCAATAGGGAAAGATTACAAAGTCATATTAAATGACGGTTCTGAGGTATGGATGAATGCCGGAAGCCGTCTGTCATTTCCTACTTTGTTTAATGAGAATAACAGAATGGTATTTCTTGAAGGCGAGGCGTTTTTTAAAGTAAAGAATACAGCAGACAATCCATTTACTGTAAAGACAGAAAACATGGATGTGCGGGTACTGGGAACGTGTTTCAACATAAGAGCATACAAGGACGAAAATGTTGTTCATACCACACTTGTAGAGGGATCTGTCATCGTTAAAAATTCCGGGTCAAGTAACTTTTCTATTGAACTTAAACCGGACGAACAATATTTACTTAACGTAGAAACGATGGGAGAAAAAGTGAGAACGGTAGATGCCAATTTTTATACAGCATGGATGAGCAACATGTTTGTGTTTAAAAACAAAACACTAAAAGAAGTATTGTATGATCTCAATAAATGGTACGGATTTAACTATGAATTTGTGGATCATGATGCGGAAGAAATACGTATCTCTGGTAATATTGAGCGGTATAAGGGACTTGATGAAGTTTTGGGAATGATTGAAGAATTAAATAAAGTCAATATCATTAAATTAAGTAATAAATATATGATAACATCTAAAAAATAAAAAAGATGGGGCAACGTTGTGGCCGTCACGCCCATCTTCAAACATTGTTT
>LUZA01000136.1 GCA_001603455.1 Bacteroidales bacterium Bact_09
CTATATGGCACACAAGAATTTAAAGAAAAGGTTATGATTAAAAATATAATCTTAAAGGGTACTCTTTTCATTGGTTTTAAAAATTAATCAGCATTGATACATACACAAATATATATGGATTTAGTCAATACTTTTTGATTTTTTTATTACCGCTAACAATTGTGTAATAGAATTTCCCTGGTGTATTACAGGTGCGCCGGCAAAACATAAACCGATGATCTGATTGGTAGAATTGTCTATGGAACCGTCTCCCGCATTGTACCCAACGGTTTCGGGCTTTGTTTCAGGCGGGTTTCGGAGCACAAAATGTCAATTTGTTACTTGTTTTGATATGTGTTTTTTGCAAATAGTTCATCGTTGGAAAATGTATCAATCAATGCCATTACCTTTTTATGGCTTTCCATAAGCATACCTTTTGCGTCATTCAACAATAGCAAATTATGCCATTCGTACAAATGCACAAGTACATTTTTATAAAAAGGATTAGTCCAAGAGCTATATAAACAGCCGTAAATAAACAACCGACCCAAAGAGGAGGATCAAACCGACGAAGGATCAAAATGAGTCCAAGTACCAAGGCTACAGAAGTAGGAATACTGATTAAAGTATCAAGCTTTATTCTACTTCCGCAATTAGGGTTATTGGCATAGGATTTTATGTGAGTTTGATTTTGGCACTTAAATTATATATATTTGCGTCAGCATGTGGTTCTCGATGCACACCGTTAGGTCGTGATAGGGATTAAAAGGGAATGCCGTGAAAGTCGGCAACAGTTACCGCTGCTGTAAGTTCCTGTTCTCTTTAGAGGACACAAAAGTTTCAGCAATCTTATGCCACTGGTTTAATTATCGGGAAGGCGCTGAAAACGGAACAAGTCAGAAGACCTGCCTATGCAAAATTTGAAGATTTTGCGGCCTACGGTGAATGGGCAGGAATCAACGAACTATACTTCAATAGATATTTTAGTCCGGATTATATCGTACGCTGTAAAATCATAGTTGTTATTTGATTTTACCCACGGCGAATGATGAAACATTGTACGTTTTCATTTCTGTTATTTCTGTTTTTTCAGGCTACTGGCTGGCACTCTCATGCACAAAACACATCCATAGAATTATATCCACAGTCACTTGTAGACACAACGGCCCATCAGCTTGAAACAGTTATTATAACAGCCAGAAGAGTTCAAAATAATGTAATTCCGGCTCAGGTATTATCGGGTGAAGAACTCCAACGCCTCAGCGTGGTATCTGTGGCGGATGCCATTCGTTATTTCTCCGGCATACAGATTAAAGATTACGGTGGTATAGGTGGATTAAAAACCGTCAATATCCGCAGTATGGGTACACAACACGTCGGCGTGTTTTACGACGGTATCCAACTTGGTAATACCCAAAATGGGCAGATTGACCTCGGACGCTTTTCTATGGATAATATGGAAGCCATATCCGTTTATAATGGGCAAAAGAGTAATACTTTCCAGTCCGCCAAAGATTTCGCATCGGCAGGTTCGGTTTATATGACCACCCGCATACCGCATTTCGAAGAAGGTAAAAAAAACAATTTACGGGTATCTGTAAGGGGAGGGTCTTTTGAGACGGTTAATCCATCTGTCCTGTGGGAATATCGTTTTAACCACAAATTCGACGCTTCGTTCAATGCAGAATATATGTATACTTCGGGGCGTTACAAATTTTCATACGAGAAAAAAGACGGTTATAAAGTAACCGAAATCCGGCGAAACGGAGATGTAAAAGTCTTGCGTGTCGAAGGCGGATTGTATGGAAAAATCAAGGACGGTGAATGGAAAACGAAACTTTATTTTTATGATTCCGAACGAGGTTATCCTGGTGCATTCGTTAGGGAAGAACCCGGCAAGTTCAAGCATGAAGATCGCCAATGGGACACCAATTTCTTCATCCAATCTTCATGCCTTAAATATTTCAGCCGAAGGTATAGCTTACTCCTGAACGGTAAATATGCCTACGATTATTTACACTACCTGTCCGATCCCCGGTTGGATGTGACAACCATGTATGTAAATAATCACTACCATCAGCAGGAGGTTTATTTCTCTGCTGCTCAGAAAATATCTATATCCGATTGCTGGCAATTTAATGTGGCGTCTGATTTCCAATACAATAAACTGAATGCTGATTTGGTTGATTTCGCTTATCCGATCCGGTATACCGTGTTGACGGCGATTGCGACTGCATTGGATTTCAGCTGGTTTAAAATTCAGGGTAGTCTATTGTATACTCATGTCCATGATGAAACGAAAGCACCGGGAAGTGCGGCGGGAGATAAAAACGAATGGACACCGACTGTGGTTGCTATGTATTGCCCTTTCACAGAGAGACATCTAAGTGTAAGGGCTTTCTACAAAAAGATTTTCCGTATGCCGACATTGAACGACCTCTATTATACTTTCATCGGCAACAAGTACCTCAATCCCGAATATACTACACAATACAATTTAGGTTTAGTTTATAATAAGGAATTTCCGGGAAAAAAATTTCGTCATTTGGAAGTGCAGGTAGACGGTTATTATAATGAAGTAAAAGACAAGATCATCGCCATGCCAACCTCCAACCAATTCCAGTGGACTATGGTTAATTTGGGCTTTGTAGAGATACGGGGGATAGATGCTGCAGTACAGACCGATTTTGCTTTTGGTAAAGTATCACTTTATATACTATTGAATTACACCTACCAAAAGGCACAGGATTTTACGAACAAATCTGATGACTGGTACGGCGGTCAAATCCCCTATATCCCTTGGCATAGCGGTTCAGCTATCATTGGTACGACTTACAAAAATTGGGATTTGAATTACAGTTTTATTTATACTGGAGAACGGTATGAATCACGTGCAAATATCCTGGAGAATTATGCACAACCTTGGTATACTCATGATATGTCGGCATCGAGGATCATCCGTTTGCATAAATCTGAATTGCGCATTACTGCCGAAGTAAATAACATTTTCAACCAGCAATACGAGGTGGTTCAATGTTATCCCATGCCCGGAACAAATTTTAAAATAAAAATAAATTGGACATTATGAGAAAACTTCTATCCACTTGTATTATAATGCTTTTTGTCGCTTTGCTAGCGACATCTTGTCGCAAAGACGATGTAATAGTTGGCTCTACTCCCAGACAGGTAATTTATCCAGATCCTGATCTCGGAGAGATTAAGGGATTTTTCCTGTTGAATGAGGGAAACATGGGAAGTAACAAATCTACGCTGGATTACTTCGACTATGAAACCGGGATCTATACCAAAAATATCTTTGCCGAACGCAATCCGGGTGTGGTAAAAGAACTGGGTGACGTGGGCAATGACATTCAAATTTACGGCAACAGGTTGTATGCTGTCATCAATTGTTCACATTTCATAGAGATAATGGATGTGAACACAGCGAAACACATTGATATCGTTTCTATTCCGAATTGTCGCTATATAGTATTTAAAGACAAATATGCTTATGTAAGTTCTTATGCGGGCCCGGTACAGATCGACCCGAATGCCCGGCTTGGGTATGTGGCGAAAATAGATACCGCATCGTTGAAAGTGGTTGCTGAATGTACGGTCGGCTATCAACCGGATGAGATGGTTGTCGTAGGGGATAAGCTATATGTAGCTAATTCCGGCGGCTATCGTGTACCGAATTACGACAATACAGTGTCGGTCATCGACCTGAATACTTTCAAGGAAATCAAAAAAATAGAAGTAGCAATCAACCTCCATCGCTTAGAACTTGATCGTTATGGAAATATTTGGGTTTCTTCACGAGGCGATTATTATAACATCCCTTCCAAAACCTTTGTCATCGATAGCAAAACAGACGAGGTCACGGATGTTTTCGACTTGCCTAACAGCAATATGACCCGTTGCGGTGATTCTCTCTATGTATATTGTACCGAATGGAGTTATATCACAGGTCAAAACACCATTACTTATGCTATTGTCAATACTGAATCAAAAGAAATAGTTGATTGGAATTTTATCAAAGACGGTACGGAAAAAAATATTGCCATTCCTTACGGGGTAGCAGTTAATCCTGTGACTAAAGAAATTTTCGTGACTGATGCTAAGGATTATGTCACACCGGGTAGGCTTCACTGTCTGTCTCTTATACACATCTGA
>LUZA01000137.1 GCA_001603455.1 Bacteroidales bacterium Bact_09
GAATCGAACAGTCATGATTGCCCATGCAAGCAGGATCATGAGAGCTGAAATCAAAAGAAAATTGGAAATACAATTCAGGAGGTACGGAAATAACAACCCCAAACCCAAACCGGCACTGATGACATCGGTTGCTGTTAATCACACAAGCATTTAGCACCCAGTCCTAAAAGCACTGCTATTGTGAAACTTGCCAAAGTGCCGATCAGTACATATTCTGTTGTGCGGATTTCCTGTGCCTTGTTTAATTCACCGAAGCGGAAAACGGATTTTGCAGCCAACAAGAATCCTACTCCTTCTATTTTTCCTGTCAGGATAAAGGTCAGTATCAGTATTCGCTCCAAATATCCAATCCATTTCCCGGCATTGGGAAGACTCTTATCCTCTATTTCATTGGGTGTCCATTTCTTGATGAACATTCCCAAAAGAAGAGAGGAAGGTTGAAGTATGAGAAGATAGGCAGAGGCAATAACCCAAAATTGACCGGAACGACCATTCTCAAATATAATTATCCAATGAGAAAGGTCTGTAAAGAATACTGCCCATAAAAAAAGAATGATGAAAAGATGAGCCATTTGGTCGATGATAAATGTCTTTAATTCTTTCTCCTTTCCCTTATTGTTTTTAAACCGGTCTATCAGCAGATGAGTGGTAAAGACAACAACGGGAATAATCCAATTCTTCCATTGTGCCACAAACAGGTAGGCAAGTACCGCATGGATGAAACTATGTAGCATCAGATAGTATATCCTCTTACCTCCTTCTGATTTCTTTCCCTCACAAATTTTGTCTGTCTGTAAGGTAAAGTCGCCAATAAGATGGGCACATACCAATCGTAACAAGATGATTAAGTTCACGGCGCAATTTCTTTGGAGATGAGACTGTGATACCGTTCTAAGTAGAGTTTGATCAGATACTCTTTGGCTAATCCCAATAGCTTACTGATAGTCTGGGGAGTTTTGCCGATTTTCAAAGCTATTTTCTTTTGAGGCATATCGTGTAGTAAACTCATAAAAATAACTTCGGCTTGTGCCTGTGTCCAATGAGAAACAATATCATCGGCAAAAGCTGTACTGACTTTCAATTCTTCGTTCATATTTGTCCACCTTGTGTGTATGGTCAGTTTTCTTTTTTTGATGAGATCCATCGATCTCCCGGAAAGGCGAAAAGCTTCTCCATCTGACACAATAATGCTTTCTGAAAGGAAGGCAACCGCGCCAACACCTATCGCCATACGAGCATCCCATAACTGCTTACTTCCCGTAGGAGTACGACTCATCAGGGCTGCACGGAATAATATGGCTATATCCAAAACTTTCTCGGGGTTATCCACGAGAATTTGGAAACTGTCTCCTCTGAAAAACTCGATTTTCAAATCGGAAACTGTTTTCAGTTCATCGACAATTTCTTGCAATACCCGTAATAGTGTATCGCGCCACTCTGCTTTGATAGTAGATGAAGATACAATATCTCCGGTTATAACTCCTTTTATATTCATTCTTTACGACTTTTAAATATGAATGTAGTTGCAAAGGTAATAGAAAGGATTGAAATAAACAGCCATATTTGGGTGATATTTTACAATCAGCCCATAATGGCTGTTTTTAGAAAAACAGCTATGTTGGGTTGTCGGCAGGGTGGTGGGTCATTTATGATAGTTTTGATCATTGAATAAAGACCGACCGTCGGTTTGCATATATATGAAGACTTTGATTCAAAAGCAAAAGATATTTTTTGAATTTTATGTACAAGTATTTGACAAGGGATATAGAGATCTAATTACCGGTTTAACCGGACAGCAATGAATCGAACAGTCATGATT
>LUZA01000138.1 GCA_001603455.1 Bacteroidales bacterium Bact_09
AAACCATATTCGGAGAAGTTTCTCCGAACATTAATGCACTGAACATCTAAATTTACACATCATTTCCTACTAAACCTTTACAGGAATATTTTTGTGACTACGTTAAGTTTTGGCGGAATGAGTACATATTTTTGAGCACCTTGATTATGTGATATAAAAAATGCCCCCTATTAATATTTAAACGCAATCTCTAGTTGAACAGGTTGATCACATACATCGGGCATTTTTTCGGATCCATTAAAGAGGTCTCGAACCTGAGTCTTATCTGTCAACACCCTGCTGATTACTCTCAGAACATTGAACGTCGTCCTGTTAAGTATGCAGTCGTGCTCAACAATGGCTACCAAACAATATGCGATAACCGCAACATAGATTTGTATTCTAACAGCGTTCTCAGTATTGCCCCAGAAGGACGTTACACGAAGATGCTGCTTTATCCACCTGAAAAGTTCCACTTGCCACCTCTGTTTATACAACAAGGCTATATCACTGGCCTTGAGCACGAAGTTGTTGGTCAGGAACGTGAACGTTCTCTTCAGTTCAGGAGCATAGTAAACTATCCTCCTGAGACTACCCGGATATTTCTTCTTGGTCTGATACCCAGTAAGGCGTATCTTCTGATCAAGCAGAACGTTATCCGTGCCTTCAAGCAAGTCTTCACCATCAACAATCTCATAGTTGAGATGAGACTTCTGTCTGATGACAAAGAACGAGTCGATAATATTGATTCTGTACAGTCTGGCAAGGTCAAAATACCCTTTATCAAAGATGTAGAAAGCATACGGCTCATACGGAATGTCATCCATCGCATTCACATCATGAACTTTAGCCTCCGTGATATGAATGTAAGTCGGTATCTGGGTCACAACGTCAAACAACGTGTGCACCTTGATACCTCCCTTAGTCGTTCGGAAAGCCCACTGAAACAAACTCAAGCAGAGATCAATGGTTGTGGAGTCAAAGGCATAGAACTTTCCATGCAGCATAAACTCCCTATCAAGCCTCTTGCTCTGCGCAAGATTTATCATAAAGTAGGCGAATTCCTCGAATATCCTGTAGTCCCGGTTCGCATTGGCATAGGCAACATTGCTAAGCTTGATGTCTCCGATGCCAAATCCGAGATGGTAATTCTTGTTCTTGATGGCGTCAATGATGCAAATGACCTCCCGGAGGCTGTCGCAGCTGGAAAGTTGTCCAAACATCATTACAAGAAGCTGATTCCAGCATGTGAAGGTCTTCACATACTTGTCTCCGTTATACTTCTTGACAATTCCATCAAATATTCGCTTAGGCAAAAACTCAACGAGTTGACTGAAAAGATATTTTCCGCTGTTCATGCAGTCTGTGATTTCATTCAGACGGCAAAGATCCACAATCAATTCAAATCGACACGCGCCAATTTTGCTTACAACTAATTGTATAATAAATTATTACAAAGAACTAAATTATTTTTCTTTGGACACTAGTGGGATTGATACTGTTTATATGTGTATTGATTTATTTGATTCCTGCAATGATAAAAACACCACATTGAAATCCTGTGAGAAACTTATGTTAACCGTTAACGAATTACTATGAAACCAATTGCCTTCATTTTCTTATTGATATTAATTTCTTTAAGTAGCAATTCTACGCAAAGAGAAACTAATTGCGGTTGTTCTAAAAAGGTTGATACCCTTGAAGGCTGCTTTCAAACATCATTTGAAAAAGAAATTTCGATAGAACTAATAACAATAGTAGAAAAAGGGGAAACAGCTAGGTTTCTCATGGGTTCCTCTGATGAAGAGTTAGCGAAACAGCCATTTATGGACGACCCTGACTACAGCACTGCTGATGAGCAACCCATTCACAAAATTTCTCTTACAACTGCCTATGCAATGAGCAAATACGAGATTACAAACCAGTTATTTTGCAATGTGATGAATTGGGCAATTAAAAAAGGTTATGCAGCTATACGTAATGGTGATTTAGTTGGAAAAGATGGAGTAAAATACCTCGGTATTACCCACTTGATTGACGATGAACTGTTAGGCGTGCAGTATGGAATATCTATTAATGACAGTAAAATTGAGTTCCGTGAATCACGCGAAAATCACCCCGCGCATGGAGTTACATGGTACGGAGCTATTGCATTTTGTAATTTTTTAAGTGAAATTGAAAAGTTGCAGCCTGTATATAACTTATCTAACTGGTCGTGGGACAGTACTAAAAACGGGTATAGATTGCCCACGGAGGCGGAATGGGAGTATGCAGCCCGAGGTAATAAACGTTATACTTTTGCCTGGGGGAATGAGATTGATAGCTCTTACATTAATTACTGGGTAAGCAAAGCTTATAGGCCATTTAATACGGTTACCATGCCTGTTGGTTTCTATGATGGCAAAGAGAGGCATGGAGTAAAGACCCATAGCAATGCATCTCCGTTTGGTTTATATGATATGACAGGCAATGTTTGGGAATGGTGCTGGGACTGGTATGGTAAAATTTATTACAGATATTCGTTAACGTTGAACCCCAAAGGACCAGTTAATGGTGATGACCGGCCTCCCTATCATGTGAACGAACCCACTAAAGTATGGAGAGGTTGTGGATGGGCAGGGAACAATGCATTTAGCCGTATAGCAAAAAGATGGAGTGCAGCACCTAATATTGCTATTAACGAGGTTGGGTTTAGAGTAGCCAAGACAATTGATTAATTTGGCGCTAATAACGATGATAAGAAAGCAAGTCTAAATTGGAAATAACCCACAAGATAGAATATTGAACACCAGGCGGTAACATGCGGTATAGTTAATTGCAGTTGCAGTACGTATTCGAGCAATACAGCTCGTATCAAAAGTAGTTGTAACTGTTGTAACTTGATAGGAAAGTGCTTCGAAATCGGCAACTAACCATACCGCCATCCGTTAGCAGTCATTGTAAAGGAACAACCGACAGCATGCAGAACAAACAAAAAATCAAATTTTTATGGCACGTCCTACAACAAAACAACAGCTTCTTGAGCAAAGCGAAGAAAATTTCAAGAAACTATTTGCTCTAATAAACTCACTAAACACAGATGAACAAGAAAAAACATTCTCGTTTGAGGATAGAGATAGAAACATTAGAGACGTATTAGTGCATTTGTACGAATGGCACCAACTGTTGCTAAATTGGATAAGTTCGAACATGGTGGGAAAGAAAACAAGTTTTCTGCCCGAACCTTACAATTGGAAGACCTACCCACAAATGAACGTTGAATTTTGGAAAAAGCACCAGACTACACCCTATCAGGAAGCAATATCCGCTTTACAAAAAAGTCACGAAGAGGCAATGCGTTTGATTGATACATTTACCAACGAACAACTTTTTGCCAACAAGTTTTTTGATTGGACAGGCACAACGAGTTTGGGTAGTTACTGTGTTTCGGCAACTGCAAGCCCTGTCTCTTATACACATCTCCGAGCCCACGAGACTAA
>LUZA01000139.1 GCA_001603455.1 Bacteroidales bacterium Bact_09
ATATATTAATATGTGTTTATGGAAGAAGCCCCACGCGATACTGTTTTGGTGAATCCCGGGTTTCCTTTAATATGCACCCTCGAAGCGCCAACAGCAGTAACTCCTATCTTTCCGGAAACATGCACATCGGCCCCGGAAGCGCCCGAACATCTGAGATCCATTTTTTCTGTGATAAAGTCCGCAGCTTTGATCTGACTGGCACCCGAAACTGTCAGACCTGCACTTATGGAACTCCCCTTCATAATCACGGTCGATGCTCCGCCTGCCTGTAGTTCTATCTGCTCTGTTTCCTGCTTGTACAGCAATGTGGATGCTCCGTTGACATAAGCTTTTGTTATTGTAGCCAATCCGCTAATCTCTAATGTTGAAGCCCCGTTAATATCAATATTTGCTGCATGTGTCATTACATTCACTGTAGCGTTGGATGCCCCGGTCATCCTGACCCAAAAATTGGCCGGGGTAAATCCGTCACGCATATAGAGGGATGCCAAGTTGGACAATTCAATACCTTCCAGTACGGGCATGATAACACGCGCCTTGACCTTATACCTGTTTCCGAGGGCACTTTTTGCAGTACGCCACCATTCCTTCCTGGTCACACCCAGGTTTAGTGTGTTGTTCGTGACCCTGATTTCCAGATCGTCTTGTAATTCTTCGGGTATATCTAGCTCGAGGGTATGGGAGTCTCCCCTGTATACATCGATCTCGTATATAAACGAAGCGTTTATTTCACTGAAAGCCTCCAGGTCATAACTCCTTTTGACGTAGTTTTGTCCCACAAGGAGGGTGGATGAAAACAACATGATTGATAATAAGACTGTTCTTGGTTTCATGGTTAATTAAGATTAATTTGTCAATGAGGCGATCTCTTTCATTCCTTCATATAATCGCTGATAATATTCTTTCTTTAAGCGTTCTGCATCTTTGCCGGATATTTCGGCCGGAAGCATCTCGGAAAAATCTTCGGAAGAAACAGGCAGTATGGATTCCATGTTCATCAGGATCTCCTGCCGTTTGTATTTGGGGAAGGTTCTGGTGTTGTATTCAATCTGGTCCGAAAGTTTCACTATCTGGTCGTAATAGCATGAATAGGATTCACCCGTACAAGGATCGGCAAAAAGACTTGTCACGGGATCTTCTTTGAGAAAGCGCACTCCTATTGCGATCACTAATAGAAGTAAGGCTGCCACAGATATATATATCAAATACTTATATCTGATGTATTTTTTGGGGGGAGGATATTCAGCTAGTCGTTCCAAGAAGCGGAGTTCGTGCCCTTCGGGCAGAGATTCCGGCTCGAAAAGGTCTTTGTTGTTCTGAATGTAAGATCTTAACTTATCCATATATAATGTACTGAATTTCTTCCTGCAGTCTCCTGCGGCCCCGGCTGTACTGGCTTCTGACCGTTGCAGGCTGCAGTTTTGTGATCTCGGCAATCTCATCAAAATCATATCCCTCAAAGAGGTAAAGGCTCAATATGGTCCTGTATCCGGAAGGAAGAGTCTCCAGCTGTTCCCTGATAATACGCACCTTCCTGGCATCATCCCCTTCTTCTTCAAGGAACCGCCATAAATCTGCTTCTTCACCGGCGGAGGTATTCCTGACCACTTTGCTATCAATGGGTTCGGCATGCTTTGACATTTGAAAATCCAAAGAACGAAGGCGGTCAATGGCACCCCTGACGGCCACTTTGCGCAACCAGGCATAACAGGCCTTGTTGTTGATGAAGTGCATTTTTCCCTGGGTGAATAACTTCATGAACGCATCCTGCATACACTCCTCCGCATCCATGGGAGATCGTAAAATGCGTAAACACGTGTGGTATATAGGTCTGTGGTAATCCCTGTAAAGGGCTGTCTGGTTCATATTTGTTCCGCTAAAAGGTGCCTTCACCTATATAAACGGAGTCATCGGGATTTTGTTGCACCTGTTCTCGAAAAATTTTATAATCGGCGATCATCAGATCGACTACCTTCCCGTAGCTGGAAACACCATCCTTTTGTCCGTTTGCTCTCAGATAGGCATCATTGACCTGTTGTGAAATGGTGGAAAAAGAAGACTGGAAAGGCTCCCAGTAAGCATGGTTTTGTCTCAGATCATAAACCACGCGGGGAGAAAGAGCTTTTGCTATTTCCCCGTATTTTTCCGGAACAGCTTTATGGACAGCGCCAAGCAGATAATTGAGTGAATGCAGCAAACAGGAATATTTTAATTCCATATTGTTTGTATGACGCGCGATCAGATACGTCAGAAAATTAGCCTCGTCCTCACGCATAAATCCACGGACATGAGCCTGTTCGTGAGCGATCAGGGCGGGAATCCAGAAAGCTGGCACATCTTTGTTCACATTGGCTTCCAAGGTCCATGGGAAGAAGAAACCCATGACAAATGCATGCGACATACCCCTAGATGCCATGACCGGTTTAACAGAAGGAAAATGACCGCCCACTTTCAGATCTGTGGTAACAGAGAGCGAATCATAGGCCTTCATAACCGATTTCCTGTACTGATCAAATGTATAATCGGGGTTCAAAGCCCCTTCAGGGGTGCGCCTGGTATAGGCGGCGGCACAGTTCGTCAGATCCACCACATGCGCGGCAAGGGCACAGAGTTCTCCGGTAGATGACGGCTCTACAACATATCCCAGGTGGTCTTCAAGCGGAAGCCTGTGATAATTCAGCCCGCATGTAAACAAAAATATTGCAATAGCCGTGATGGCAAGCGATCCCAAGCGCATCAGGTAGCCCTTCCAGATACGCCAAACCTGTGCAAAGGGTCTCACAAACAGCTGAACTACACCTTTGATAATATAATATACCAGTGAGAGAAGCAGAAAAAACAGAATGATCTCGGCCATGGAAAAAGGGATCAGCGCCATGACCGACGAGACTCCCTGTGCCAAGAGCTTGTATATGAAACCAGAGTATACCGTATCCATAAAACCCGGGAAAAGCCTGAACAATAGCAGGAGTATCAGGCCAAAGGCAAGCATCAGCAATGGTACGCGCATTTTCATGTACACAAAGTTATTATATTTGTCCTTTCTATAAAACTTATGCAATGAGAAAACGGACCATTCTGTTGGCAATTATCACAACTTTATTCATTTTTTCTGCCAACGCACAGAACCAGGAATTTTACCCGCTCCTGGATAGCCTTTCCACAGCAAAACTTACAGATTCGCTTAAAATCATTCTTTCAGACGGGGTAATGCGCATTTCAGACATCAGTATCCTGAATATTCAGCATGACGACAAACATCAACGCCTTACATTCAATTTCACCTCCGGGATGGCCGAATATCCGGTCAGGAAAGAAAAAGTGGATCTTGTCTTGCTGACCATCCGTCATTTCCTCCCCTTAAAATATAAATACTATACCCTGAAGGTTAGAACCGAAAACAAAGAACTGGAAGAACTCATACCTGCCT
>LUZA01000015.1 GCA_001603455.1 Bacteroidales bacterium Bact_09
ATGTTTTTTTCAATCAACGAATATATTTACCTTTGAATATGATACTAAAACCCCGCCGGTATCAGTACTTACTGATCTTTTTGACAGTCTTTCTGCTTCTGTTCCTGGGGGCCATGCGTGTAGATCCCTGGATATCGCTGGTGATGGCATTTCTGGATACATGCTGGATGATTTTGATGATGTTCGGACTGGAGAGATATCTGGACAAAGTCAATAATAAAGGAATGCCGCGGCTATTGGTCATGTTGACCACGCTGTTGATCATGGTGGTATTTGTGATCACACTCATGGTGACTGAAAATTTCATACTTCGGACGATGTTAGATGAAGATTTCAAACGGCCCCTTCTGGTATACCCCTTGTTCAAAAATACCATGCTTGCCATGGGTGCATTTCTGGGAGCCACGGGCATAAGATCCCGTAAGATCAGGACGCAGGCAGAAAAACTGATGCAGGAAAAACAGGATATGGAGCTGGCTTTGCTCAAAAGCCGCATGGATCCGCATTTTGTCTTCAATGCCCTGAATGTCCTGTATTCCCTCAGTTATACGCATAACGAAAAAACGCCCGAAATGATCATGAAGCTGGCAGAAATGTTGCGCTATATAACCGACGAATGCCAGGCAGACAAAGTTCCTGTTGGAGAAGAAGTGAAATATATTGAGAATTATCTGGATTTTCAGCAGATCCGTTTTGGGAAGCCAAGGAATCTGTCGTTTGTACATACCCTGGATGATTCCGGATGCATGATCCCTCCCATGATCCTCCTGCCTTTTGTAGAAAACAGTTTCAAGCACGGGGATATCACCAACGATCCGCAGGGAATGATAGAGATCTTCTTAAAATTGGAAAACAAACATCTCTCTTTTACTGTAAAAAATACCCACGGCACCACAATTCAAGAATCTTCAGAAAGGGACGGGGTGGGAATCACCAATGTGGAAAGGAGACTGACCCTGTATTACCCGGGGAAACACACTCTGGAGATGCGGCCTGAAGGAAAGGTATATAGGGTTAACCTGAAGATTGAACTATGAAAGATATCCGTTACCGTGTATTAATCCTGGATGATGAAGCACCAGCCAGAAAGCTTTTGGAAGAATATATATCGCACATGCCAGACCTGGTCATTGCAGGGAGTTTCAACAATGCCTCACATGCCAGATCTTACCTGAATAAAAACCCTGTTGACATACTGTTGTGTGACATCCAAATGCCCGGTATCAGCGGCCTTGACCTGGTTCGTAGCCTGAATTCCCCTGTATGTGTGATCTTTACTACGGCACATTCCCGGTTTGCTGTTGAAGGATTTGAACTTGATGTTGTGGACTACCTGTTAAAACCTATATCCCTTGAGAGGTTTCGCAAAGCCATAGACAAAGCCATAGGGATATGCCGGCGAAGACAGCCTGATCCTGGGCACATCCTGGTGAGGGCAGATTACAAGGTGCACAGGATAGACCTGAGTGACCTTGTGTATATGGAATCACAACACGAATACATTACATATCATACAATCAATGAAAAGATTACCGCTTACGGTTCACTCAAAGCCCTGGAAAAGAACCTTCCGGGCGAACGTTTTGTCCGGATACATAAATCCTTCATTATATCCCTGGATAAGATCCGCAGTGCAGACCGTAGTAAGGTCGTTTTACTATATCACGGGCAGATCAGCCTGCCGATTGGCCGTGTTTACCGGGACCGGCTCAATGTTTTATATACCCATCCGGCTGCGGGAAGGGAATACTGAGTTTTTTCAGGAAGAACAGGTTTGGATTAAAAACGTGTCCAGAAGGCCATGCGCTTCATGATCAGGTGAATTCCCATGCGAAGGAAATACCATTTCCCGAATTCGTAATGACCACCTTTTCCGTAACGGATGCGAACGGGGGCCCCACGTTTCCGGAATTGTTCGTAAGCATATGTGGCGACACGGGTAGGTACGGAAAGATCGTCCGAGGCATGTGAGAATATAATTTTTGTTTTTGGCGTCCATCCGTCAACCAGGGAATTTTTCCTGAATTTATCCCAAAGTTTTTTAATTTCCTGGTTTCTATCCGCCGTGAAAAAATCCGGGTGCATATATTTATACAGGTCCTGACCTATCCACTCTGTAAGCTGATCCCTGTAATGTGTCCTGTCCAGCCAACTGTGCATATTCTCCAGTAAAGGTCCCCGGAACACCTTTGAATAGTCCAGGTTCAGGTCATACCATATATCGTACGCCTTGAAAATCCCGGGAGCTGCAGGATACTGGGCAAAGCCTGTCTTCGCAAATTCTTCAAAAGCGATGTTCAGATCGTAAATACCGCCTCCGATGATCGCCCTGTCAATAATAATATCTGAAGGATTTTCTTTTTCAATGTGCCGTATTAATGCCAGAGCTCCGGATCCGCCCATGGAGTAGCCGCCAACGGAAATATGTTTCTGCAAACGGTGACCCAGGATTGCCAGGAAGTATTCCATGGCAGCCCTATGCATGTCGTATGCTACGCGTCCTGTATTATCAGCCATCAGGAAAGGATACTCCACCGTGTCTTTTGTTACGCCGTTCCCCAGGAGGTCGGGTATGATCACAATATATCCCAGGAAAGCCAGCGCACCCTCAAAAATGAGTAGTGCATCGCTTCCCGAGCCGAATTTGTCGATATTAGCCGATGGAAGGAAATGCAGCACACCCCTTGGCTTTCTGTTGATGGGCCTGATTATGATCCCGGAGGACACAACAGGAGTCCCTTTGGGGTCCACCGTATTGTAGGATATGGCGGTAATGCGTACCCTCATCTTGAAAAGGGCTTCCAAAACAGGTTTTATGCGGGTAAGGTTCAACGCCGGAAAATCTTTTTTAACTTCCACAAAAACCTCCCTTATGGAAAAATCTCCTTCTTTGAGAATGTCTAAAAAATAATGGGGCATGATCAATTAATTGTTAAATACAGGCATGCGCTGATAAAAAAATGTATACCATAGTCATAGTGTCCACCGGTTCCCCGGATCAGGGACACATGAAACTTTGACTTAAGCATGTTGTACAAAGCCTGCGTTTCTAAAAAAGGAACTGAAAGATCATCTATGGCATGACCCAGGAAGATGTGTGTATTTGTATTCCAGTCCTTGAAAAATGTATGTGAAGATAATGCATTCTCAATTTTGATGATTTCAGCATTCCTTTCTGGTGTGAAAAAATCGGGGTGCATGTAAGTATCCAGATGGGGATCTATGAGTTCCCTCATCTGTTGGGCATTCCTTGTACCATCCAGCCAGTCATCCATGTTTTCCAGCAGGGAACCCGTAAATACTTTTGAATAATCCAGATCCAGATCGTGCCAGTAATCCAGAGATGCTATGAGCAGCGGAGCCAGTGGATATTCTGCATAACGGCGTTCTTTCAAAACCTGAAAAGTCGATTGCATATCATATACTCCTCCTCCGGCAAAAAGATTTGTCACTTTGACAGGAGATGAAGCCAGACAGTCTATATAACGAAGCAAGGCAACGGCGCCGGTGGCACCACCCGAATAACCGACAATATTCATATGGGAGGGCAACCTTTCCTGGGTATAACGTTCAAAATACTCCATTGCCGCCATATGCATGTCGTAGCATACCCTGCCGGTATTGTCCATGAAAAGAAAAGGCTGCGGGAGGTCAGCGCTGATTCCGCTCCCGATCAGATCAGGAATAATTACCGTAAAGCCGAGGAATGCGAAAACCCCTTCGGTGATGATCAGCAGGTCACTGCCTCCCTCCAGGCTGGAGAGGGGTGTTGTCGGAGGAACGTGTATCACTCCTCTTGAAGCCATCCCCAATGGCTGAACAATTATACCCGAGGCAAGCACGGGGTTGCCCTTTGGATTAACCGTATGATATGAGATAGCAGTCACCTTAACCCGCATATCCAAGTGGAACAGGTCGGTGACAGATTTCAGCATGGTCAGATCCAGTTCCGGAAAATCCCTTATGGTAAGTTCGATCATTTCATACATGCTGAATTCCTGTGAACGCAGCACAGATTCCAGATAACCTTCTGGTTGCACGGCAATCTGATCCATTTTGTTACACGAGACAAGTATCAGCAGCAGAAAGGTTGCCATAAAACCTTTATGTCTCATATACGTCAGAATGATCCCAGAAAAATGAAAGCCAGCAGGGACATCAAAGATCCCAGAATAATTAGTATTTTTGATATTAGATCCATTTCTGCAATATTTAAACAGTTATCTCCATGCCAGGATGATCAGACATATCATCATGATCAGCGGTCCGGCGATACCTGCAATCTTAATGATCAGATTCCAGTTGATGTTCATAGTGAATTATTTTAATTTATAATACGCCTAAAAAGATAAATGCCAGGAGGGTGATAAATAAACCGAGCATAGCGGTTATTTTCAAAAAATCGTCCATAACTGTTGCTTTTAAGTGGTTAAAGGATCAGTCCTACAATATAGGAAATCAGTTCAAATCCCCATCCGAGCCATAAGTTGCCTATCAGGCACATGAGTGGTCCCAGGATAGCGAACACTTTCCATATCCAGTGAGGGTCAGTTGTTAAGGTAGTCATAATGCTTATTATTTAGCTAATAAATAAAAAACTGCGGTTGCTATAAATTTAAATCCTGCTTGAAAATGATCTCCGGTAGTACGATCGTAAGAGATGGCACAACCTCTCTTTCTGTATTCATTGTAAAGCAGGTCGGCACATTCTACCGGGATCAGGTTATCCTGGGCTGAGTGTATCAGATGGATCTCCAGCATCGGCTTGGGAGTCCAGTTGTAAACTATTGAATTAACCTCAAGAGGCTCTTTTAGTTTCAGGAACTCCCCGTCTAATTGGGGATTGAAAAAATCCTGATGCATATAACGGTGCAGATCGCTTCCCCACCGCTGAATAATGCTCGAGAGGGTGCGTTCTCCGCTGAACCACCAGGCGTATCCGTCGCCACCTTCTTCAGGATCCGGTGAATTCACCGGGTTTTCCATGCCGTTTGCAAAAATTTTGGTATAATCCAAGTCGAGGTTGTAATACTTGTCGAACCCGATGATAACCATAGGGATAGACTGATAATCATTCCGGCCGGTCCTGACATAAGCCCTGAAAGCTTCTATGCCGTCATAAACACCTCCTCCCGTATAGACCCTGTCCACGGTGATTCCAGTGGGATTTTCCTCGTAATACCAGGCCATTGCCATGGATGTACTTCCCCCCAGCGAGTAGCCCATGATGATACTCCTGTTATCAAGCTGGTAATTTTCGGTAATCAGGAGGTATTCTTCTACTGCTTTACGCATATGGTATGCTACAACGCCGGCATTATTCACGATCAGGTACGGTCTGGGCCATTCCTCTGTATAGCGTACTCCTAAAAAATCGGGATTTATAGTAATGTAACCCAGCATGCAGGGGACGCTTTCAAATGAGAATTCCCTGCGTTCCACATAAAGAGAAGGGGCTTCGTCATTGTGCATCAGGGCAATAGGCGGAATCTCCACGACACCTCCGGGCTTCAGATCCCGTGGATAAAAGAATGCTCCGGTAGCTGTCACAGGCTCTCCAAAAGGATCGGTCGTCCTGTAAGAAAGAGACACACCCCGGATCTGGCGGTGCAGCCCCTTATTAAACAATTTCATCAGCCATTGATGCGTTTCTTCCGAAAATTCAAAATCAAACCCTTTTGCCAGTCCCAGAATGGATTCCATGGCGAAATTTGCCGTAAAGTCCCATACAGCCAGCTCTTCAATGAAGTACCGGGGAGTAAATTCCTCAATGTCATCATGTGGTGTACAACCCCACCATGTAATGACAGACAGGAGGAGGGCAGTTACGTATAGATTCCTTTTATTCATCTCATCAGCAGGTAAAGCATGGCGGTCATCATGAACTCGGTTCCTGCCTCGTAATGGTTCCCGGTAGTACGGATATATTGAATGGCACAACCTTTTTCTTTATAAACCTTGTACAAAAGGTCTGCGCAGTCAACAGGAATCAGGTTGTCTTCGCTGCTGTGGATCATGCGAATGTTCAGCAGTGGATCGGGGGTCCAGTTGTAAACCAGAGAGTTGATATGCATGCATTCCTGTAATTTGAGGAACTCTCCGTGCGGTTCCTGATGGAAGAAGTCCTCATGCATATAATTGCGCAGATCACTGCCCCAGCGCCTGTGTATACTTCCCGAGCTGTGGGTGCCGTCAAACCAATAGGCATATCCGTCACCTCCTTCTGCGGGGTTGGGTGAATTTACGGAATTTTCCATGCCGTTTGCAAAAATTTTGCTATAGTCCAGATTCAGTTCATAAAAAGTGTCCATGGCAATGATGACACTCGGAATGGCCAGATAGTCACTTTTTTCGGTGCGGGCATATGCTCTAAAGGCTTCCAAGCCATCATACACGCCGCCTCCGGTAAATACCTGATCTATCTTAATGCCGGTCTGATTTTCAGTGTAATATTTAGCAATCGACATCGCAGATGCACCCCCCAGGGAATAACCGAATACAGAACTCCGGTTCCCCAGCCTGTAATTTTCGGTTATAAGCAGATACTCCTCAACGGCTTTACGCATATGGTATGCGACCAGACCGGAATTGGCATCGTGCAGGAACGGCCGCGGCATTTCCTGTGTGTAAAGCACTCCCAAAAGATCGGTATTGATGGTAATGTAATTAAGCATACAGGGAAAAGCCTCCTCAAAGAAACGTTTTCTGCCAACATATATGGCAGCGCTTGCCCCCCGGTCAAGATGGGCTATAGGCGGGATTTCGACAATGCCCTTGGGCTTAAGGTCGCGGGGATAGAAAAAGGCGCCGGTCGCAAGCACCGGATTCCCAAAAGGATCAAAAGTCCTGTAAGAAAGGGCGACACCTCGGATTTCCTTATTTAAGTAGCCTTCAATAAAGCCCAACACTTTGCTGACCATGGGATCTGATTGATCAATTTCCAGTTCTTTCAGCAGGGCGTCCACCGCATCTCTGATGGTAAAATCCCAAACGTTCAGTTCCTCGACAAAATATTCCGGTACAATATCCCCCACGGCATCGTGCGGGGTGCACCCGGTCCAAAACAATGCTAAGATAAGAGCGGTAAGAGTTGTTAAGCGTTTCATTATTATGAGTTTATAAAAATCAATTCCAAATCCAGTCTCCCAAGATCACAAGTTCTTCCTGCAACTGATTGTCAATAAGGTATTGACGCAGTTGCTCATCGTTCAGACGCGTTGCCGGCAGGACAGGCGAATTGGCCAGCGCATAGATCATTTTTGCCGATGTCCTGACATTGCTGTTGATCATTTCCGGGGTAATGTATTGTGGTGTGTCTGCGCTTGTATGGTATGTGTGGTATGTTTCATAACGGCATAAAGGGGTGAAGGTGGAAATTCCCTCCATCAGGAACGGAGCATGGTCGCTGCCAAGGTACGTAAAATGGGCAATAACATTGGTGAAAAACGAATCGGTCCGGCCTATGATCATGCCGGTTTCCCTTATCAGATCCTCTGATTCATAGCGGCCCATCAGATTGAATCCGTAAGTGCTGACTGTCATATCGTGATTGAACATATAACGGATCCCGTCCAGCCGGTTCCTGTGCCTGGCTTCCCTTACATACAGCTCCGAACCGTAATGGCCCTGTTCTTCGGCCATGAACAGTACAAAGTCTATGGATCTGCGTGTTTTAAGGTTAAGGGCTTTGAAGGTTCTGGCTATGTCCAGTACAGAAACAGCGCCTGATGCGTTGTCGAGAGCTCCCGGGGAAATATCCCAGGAATCCAGATGAGCGCCAACAACAATGGTCTCTTGGGGAAACTCATATCCTTCCAGTCGTGCCACAATATTTCGGGCATGAGCCGGAATGCAGGAATTTTCAGTAAATAGCCTGGCCGTGCATTTACGCTTGGCAAGGCAATTCCTGAGTGCCGCTCCCCGTTCATACGAGATGCTCACCGCCGGAATCTTGATCATTCCTCCGTCAAGGGTGGCCGAGCCCGTAGTGGGCAGATCACCTGGGATGGGATTGACAGCAATGCACCCTATTGCACCTTGGGCGATGGCCAGCGATACTTTTTGGGCACGGTGCGTATTGCGCACATGGGGAGGTGTATCAGGGAGCAATCCAAGATGGATCAGAACGATTTTCCCGGTAACGTCAATGCCTGTATAATCATTGGGCAGCCCGTTCCCTGCATCCACAATGGGTGCACTTACATTCCCGGAAGGAGTGTAAGCCAATGCCAGTGCCGGGAAATCGGTAAATGTACCGGCCGTATCAATACGTAGCCGGGCTGTGCCCCGTTGCCACTGGTTAAAGGTGAAAGGCTGGAAGAATACGCTATCGTATCCATAGGAACGGAACAACAGGGCCGCCAATTCTTCTGCGCATGCAGCAGCCTCTGTTCCTGCCATCCGGGGACCGTAACGGTCACAGATATCCAGCAACAATGGATATGCCTGGGAGTTGTTGCTGACTTCCAGATCAATGCTTTTGAAAACAATATGAAGATGCAGGCGCGGATTGTCGCAGCCCACAAGCAATGAAAGTAATAAAATACCTGACAGGCACCTCCACTTCATGTCAACAAATATAGCAATATTTCATAACTTTGAAAGCTATGCGGAGTATCCTTACGGATATGTGTTTTCCCAGGTGCTGCGGGGTATGCGGGAAGGTTCTTGTCCCTCAGGAAGATGTGTTGTGCCTGCCTTGTCTTCACGATCTTCCCAGAACTTACCAGTGGCTGGTTCCGGACAACCCTCTGGCCGGAACGTTTAAAGGAAGAATACCTTTTGACAGAGCTTCTTCTTTTCTTTTTTTCAGGGAGGCAAGTCCATACCGTAAATTACTGCATCTTTTCAAATATGGCGGTGAGCTTCGCATTGGTCTTTATATGGGATCTCTTTTCGGGAAAGAGCTGGTCAGGACTTGGGGTCTCTCTGCCGCTCCCATAATCATTCCTGTCCCCATGTCTTCATTCAAACGAAAGAAAAGAGGTTATAATCAGGCGGAATGGCTGGCGGCAGGCATAGCCATGGCTGCCGGATGGCCGTTGGACACATCGGCAGTTGACAGGATAAGGGAAAGAACCAGCCAGACCGTATATGACAGGGAAAAACGCAGGGAAAATATCAAGAACGCCTTTGTAGCACGGTCAGTCCCTTACAGCGAGGTTTTGCTTGTGGATGATGTAGTCACGACAGGGGCCACAATGGAAAGCTGTGCTCTTGCCATACTGGACAGGAATCCTGCAATCCGGCTCAGTCTGGCGTCGCTGGCTTATGTTGAATAAAAACGTATATTTGCATACTATGCCTGACTTTTTGCGCTTAGATATCCTTGATATCATAGACATTGTCCTTGTAGGGCTGCTGATCTACCAAGTGTATAAGATCATACGGGGCACTGCCGCGGTAAATATTTTTTTTGGAATCCTTTTCGTTTATTTCATATGGCTGGTTGTCAAGGCACTTCATATGGAGTTACTGACAACTATTTTGGACAAAGTGATCAGTGTGGGCGTTCTGGCCCTGATTGTGGTTTTTCAACAGGAGATCAGACGTTTTCTCCTGCAACTTGGATCCCGGTATACCAAAGAAGGCAGACGGCGCGGATTGTTGGAAACCTTGTTCAACCCCGGACAGGAAACCATATCCAAGAGTGAAATCGAAGAGATCATCCATGCCTGCAGCAGGATGTCCGAGCGTAAAACCGGGGCACTGATTGCCGTAGAGCGGTTTGCATCGCTCGGATTCATTACCGAGACAGGTGACCGGATAGATGCCCGGGTTCACAGGCGCCTGATAGAGAATGTCTTTTTCAGGAATAGCCCCCTGCATGACGGAGGTATAGTCATATCCAACGGCCGTATCCAGGCGGCGCGATGTACTTTTCCCATGTCTGAAAGCCAGGGAATTCCGCCATATTTTGGCATGAGACACCGTGCTGGTGTGGGGTTGAGCGAACAAACGGACGCCTTTGTCATAGTCATATCCGAAGAAACAGGGGCTATTTCCACCATGCAGGATGGAGTAATAAAAACACTGAGCGGTGTGGCCGAATTGCGCCTTGATCTGGAGAACGCTTTTCATAAGTAAAAAATGCAATGATCTATCCGCCCCAGTTTGAACAGAAAATAGGATTTGACAGGATACGGGAAATGCTTGGGCAGGATTGCATAAGCCGGGCAGGACGTGAATTGGCTGCCGGAATGTCTTTTATTACGGATCGTTCTGTATTGGAAGAAGAGCTTGAGAGGACAGCCGAGATGCGGGAGATCTGTCTGTTTGAACAGCAATTTCCGGAAAACGGTTATGAAGACACTCTGTTGTTCCTTCTGCAGATGGAAACACACAGGGCATACTACCCCGATATTCCCGCTTTGGTGAGACTGCAAACCGCGGTTTTAACCGTAAAAGCATTACTTCATTTTTTTGCCAATACAAAGGAAGGGGCCTATCCTGCACTGAAAGCCCTGTGCCATCCGGTCACTTTCTTTCCTGCCATTGTGCAAAGGCTCGATAATTTGCTCGATAAGTATGGTCAGATAAGAGATAATGCTTCACCCGGACTGGCCGAGATCCGGAAATCTCTCAAAAGAAAGGAACAGCAGGTTGTTCAGAAGATCCAAAGCATTCTCAAGGAAGCCCGGGATCAGGGCGTTACCGAGCCTGATGCTTCTGCTTCTGTCCGTGATGGGCGCATGTTAATACCGGTACCGGCCGCCAATAAAAAGAAAATCCAGGGATATATCTGTGACGAATCGGCCAGTGGCAAAACAGTCTTTATTGAGCCTATAGAAGTGGTCAACCTGAATAACCAGATACGGGAACTTGGATTTGCCGAACAACGCGAGATCACTCGAATCTTAGTGGAGTTTGCAGAATTTTTGCGGCCGTATGTACCCGATTTGATCGCACAGGCCCATTTTTTGGGAACGATCGATTTCCTGCGGGCTAAAGCCCGTACCGCGCTTAAGATGAAAGCGGGAAAACCGGTCGTAAATGACCAGCAGGGACTTTTTTTGCTCAGGGCTCGTCATCCATTGCTGGAAACGGCTTTGCGACGGGAAGGAAAAGAGATCGTTCCGCTGACCCTGAAACTCGATCAAATAAAGCGCATACTCCTGATATCGGGTCCCAATGCGGGGGGTAAATCGGTATGCCTTAAAACGGTAGGCTTGTTACAATATATGTTCCAGTGCGGTATGTTAGTACCCGCAGCGGAAACGTCGGAATTTTCCGTTTTTGCTTCGCTTTTTTTGGATATCGGAGATGAACAGTCCCTGGACAACGACCTGAGCACGTATAGTTCCCATCTGCTGAATATGAAAGAGATCCTGAATCATGCCGATGACAAGTCTCTGGTTTTAATAGACGAGTTTGGAGCAGGAACCGAACCGGCGGCCGGAGGAGCCATAGCCGAAACATTATTGGAACAATGGGAACAACGCGGGTGCTTTGGCCTGATTACGACCCATTACACCAATCTGAAATTCTATGCCACTACCAGCCAGAGCGTTCTGAACGGGGCCATGCAGTTTGATGTTCAGCACATACAACCTCTGTTCAAACTGGAAACGGGTGTTCCGGGAAACTCGTTCGCGTTTGAACTGGCCCGTAAAATGGGGCTTCCCGGGGAATTGATACAAAAAGCCCAGGAAAAGGCCGGTGCCGGATTTGTCGAAACGGAAAAATACATCAGGAGCATTGCCCGCAACCGCAGGAAATGGGAGGAAAAAGTGGCCCGGATCAAGCAAACGGACAAAACGTTGGAAAACATAACCGATAAATACCAGACCGAGCTGACTGAGATTCGTTCCCTCCGGAAACAAATCCTGGAAGAAGCCCGTCAGGAAGCCCAGCGGATAGTAGAAACGGCCAACCGCAAGGTTGAAAATACCATACGTGAGATCAGGGAATCCCAGGCAGAGAAGGAGAAAACAAAAAATGTCAGAGAAGAATTGCAGCAATTCAGGGACGACCTGGCCCGGCAAACTTCCGATATGGAAGATCAGAAGATATCCCGTAAGATGGAACAGCTTCGCAAACGAAAGGAAAAGAGTGAAAGAAGAAAACAACTAAGAGAAGAATCCATTCCGGAGGAAGGAAAGACCCGGAAAACGAACAAACAAACAGAAGATGAACAAAGGCCCCTGAAACAGGGGGACAAGGTCAGGACGAAGGACGGTACTCTGGCAGGAGAGATCCTCAGGATCAGTGGCAAAAAAGCCAGCGTAGGGATAGGACAGATAGTTACCCGGGTAGAAATAGCTGGTCTGGAAAGGATATCACAAAACGAATACAGGGCGCATGTCCGTGTTCCGCATAAGTCACAGTCCGGCATGGGGGATGATTTGTCTGCCCACCGCCTGAACTTTTCACCACATCTGGATGTGCGTGGTATGAGGACTGACGAAGCAATCAATCAGGTGACCCATTTCCTGGACGATGCGCTAATGGTTGGGATAGGGCAGGTGGACATACTGCATGGGACCGGAACGGGCGCCCTGCGCACCGGGATACGTAACTACCTGAAGAATGCTCCGGGAGTAGTATCTTTTGAAGATGAACACATAGAAAAGGGAGGGCCGGGTATTACTGTAGTGTATTTGGAATAATATCAATTCTTATGAAAAAGACATTTTTAGTCATGTCATGCCTGATGGCGTTGGGATCGTGCAGTCGGGAACGGGAACCGCTGGACATTGCCGAGGCATTCCTGCAATCTTTTTTTGCGGCTGATTATCAGACGGCACGGACATATGCGGCACCTGAACTTTACCACATTCTGGAAAAATCCCAAGCCATAATGGACTCTCTTTCCGAAGAAGAAAACGAATTGGTAAAAAAGTACCTGTCTCCCGTCAAGATCACGGTAGATAATCCCGGAAAAGTGCAGGGAGATACACTCCGGTTGTCTTACCGGGTAGAATTTTCCAATTTGCCTGAACCGGGCATTTCAGTGATCGTACTGCGAAAGGAACGCAGAAAATGGCATGTTTTTGCTTTAGAATAACCTGGATCTGAGGATATCTGTGTAATCGAGTTTTTCCCAGGAAAAATACGCTATGCCGTCTTTTCTAAAAGGATCACGGCCAAAATGGCCGTAATTGGAAGTTGCCCTGTATATCGGATTTTTGAGCTGGAATTCTTCTATGATCCGGGCAGGACGCAAATCAAATACCTGGGATATGATCCTTGCCATTTCGGCATCAGTCTTTCTGGTGTGGGAAGTACCAAAGGTGTTCACATTCACGCTTACGGGCCGGGCTACCCCAATGGCATAGGCAAGCTGTATCAGGACTTCTTCGGCAGCTCCTGCTGCTACCAGGTTTTTGGCTATGTGGCGGGCGGCATAGCAGGCAGAACGGTCCACCTTGCTGGGATCTTTTCCCGAAAAAGCGCCACCACCGTGCGCCCCGCGACCGCCGTACGTATCGACTATGATCTTACGTCCTGTCAGGCCGGTATCTCCGTGAGGGCCTCCTATGACAAATTTGCCTGTTGGATTGACCAGCAATTGCATATCGTGGTCAAAGAGGTGCTTGCGGGAAGGATGAACTTTTTCTATCAGGCGCGGTAACAGGATATTGCGTACATCTTCTGTGATCTGCTGGTGCATCAGGTGATCTTTAGCAAACGGATCATGCTGTGTGGATAAAACCAGCGTGTCTATACGTTGTGCTTTTTTATTTTCGTCGTATTCAACGGTGAACTGGCATTTTGAATCAGGCCGCAGATAAGTCATCTGTTTCCCTTCCTTGCGGATAGCGGCCAGTTCCATAAGTGTAATGTGTGCCAGGACTATGGGCAGCGGCATAAGCTCTTCCGTTTCGTTACAAGCGTATCCGAACATCATTCCCTGGTCTCCGGCACCCTGGTCATCTGGATTCTCTTTTACAACACCCTGGTATATGTCTGGAGATTGCTCATGTATGATGGAAATAACACCGCAGGATTCAGCTTCGAATTTGTACTCGGCGCGGGTGTACCCGATATCGGCTATCACTTTGCGTGCGATTTGCTGTATATCCACCCAGGCATTGGAGCGCACTTCTCCCCCAATGATCACAAGACCGGTAGATACAAATACTTCGCAGGCAACTTTGGATTCCGGGTCAAGACGCAGGAATTCGTCTAATATGGCATCGGCAATCTGATCGGCTATTTTATCCGGATGTCCTTCAGATACAGATTCAGAAGAAAAGAGTGTTTTCATTTTAGCATTTTTAGAGTGGTTGCAAGCAGGCAAATTTGTCCACAAGTATGTCAATTGGGTGACAAAGGTAAAAAAACTTTTAACAGAGCAAATTTTAATTATAGTTGTTTATAAAAAAGTAGCCTTTGTTGATAATTTATATTGCTTATAAACAACGTATTATAGTTTTTTAGCCCGTTTCTGTTCAGGTTACAATTTGTAGCGGCGGATAATTGTCTATTTTTGTTGTTCAACAGATACAATTCTATAAACAAACAATCATCCGGATTAAAACTGAAAAGCTTATGCAGCTCAGAAAAATCAACAGAGTACTTATGGTCCTGGCGTTCTTTCTTGCTGCCTGTAGTGAGAAGCCGGTTCCACAATCTCTTTTTCTGGACAAGACGCAAATCACTTTTGATGCTTCCCCGGGTGAGCAGATGATCCAGGTTACGGCCAATTGCAGCTGGTCGGTTGCCATAACAGAAGGTAGCGACTGGCTTTCCGTCATGCCCAAACAGGGGCAGGGGAATGGCACCCTGACCCTGTCTGCCCAAGCCAATACAGGACCCAATCGCACGGCGTCCATTAAAATTTATTCAGCGGAAAGGGAAGCTCGTATAGCGGTTACCCAAAAAGAGCAGGAAATCCTTTATTGGAATGTGTCCCAGGTACGCGCCCTGTACAAAGGAGCCGATGTTACCATTACAGACAAAATAGTGGTCAGAGCTACTGTTATCAGTAATTACATGCATACAGACAACGGGGGGTTGAACAATTATACTTCTATGAAAGCCATTGTAGTGAGTGACGGAGAGGCCGGTATTCAACTCTTTTGTGCCGATAACAATACGGAATTCAAACAAGGAGACAAAGTGGAAATTCAGCTCACGGGACAAATGTTATCTGTGTACAACAACGGCCCCCTTCAGGTGAACCGTATTCCTTTGGCCAACATAACTAAAATTGGCGCAGAAACAATTGTGGCAAAGGAAATTACAGCAACGCAACTGGTTACGGGTAATTATGAGTCTATGTACGTAGCCATACCTTCTGTACAAGTGACAGACGAAGACCTCAACAAAACTTTTGTAATAGGTTCCGCTCATACTTCCATTGGAATGGTAGCTCAGACCAAAGAGACATTTGATATTTTCTCTTCCAGATATTCCTCTTTCAAGGGTGTTACCGTACCGTCCGGAAGCGGAGTTCTCAAAGGGATTGCCAGTGTGTATGACGGACGTTACCAAATTTCATTTGCAAAAGTTTCGGATTGGGAAGGTTTGACCGGTGAACGTTTTTATACTTCTCCCACGTTCACTCTGTTTACTACAGAAAAAGAAATACCCGGAGAAGCAGGGCAATTTACCGTATCCTTAGCCGCCAACGTAAATTGGACCGTTACCTCTACAGATCCTGAAGGTTTTGCCGCATCCCCTTCTTCCGGGAGCGGTTCCGCCCCGGTAACGGTAACCTATACACAAAATCCGTCCGTATCGGCGCCTCGTATGGCAGATATTATCTTTTCCACCAATGATGCCTCTATTACCGGGCAGACATTGATCCTGCATATAACACAAAGTCCTTTTGAAGCACTGATCTCAGATCCTATGCGCTCTTGGATGGAGTTGCCAAAAGTACAACCGAAAGATGAGTTTGCCTATATATCGCATATGACCACCCTAAAGGGGAAAAGTGTCCGTAATTACTCTTTCTGGTACGATACACAAAACCGCCTGGCCCAATGGGTGGCTTATCCGCTTTATCAGGATATTATCGGCAATGGCAGCCGTACAGATGCGTGGGATTACAACCCAAAGGTCCCAAAACGTTATCAGCCTACTTTGTTTTACTCGTTTGGAGGCTCTACTTACGACAGAGGACATCAATTGCCCTCGGCAGACCGTCTTTATTCACAGGACGTCAATGCCAGTACGTTTTATTTTACCAATTTGACCGCGCAAAATGCATCGCTCAATCAAAACTTATGGGCCAACCTGGAAATGAAAGTCAGAGGGTGGGCTCAGACGTGCGATACCTTATATGTGGTTACAGGAGCTATGATTCAAACCGCTGAAGATCAAACTATTAACTATGTGTACGATAATAATGGCCAACAAGTGGCTATCCCCAAGATATATTTCAAAGTATTGTTGAAGTATACAGCCGGCCAGACAAAAAACGGAGGGTATTCCTCTATTGGCTTCTGGTACGAGAACCGTGCTTATACGGCAGAATATCCCGTAGCCTCCGATGCTAAAAATATCAAAGAAATGGAGGCTTTAACAGGCTTTGATTTCTTTCACAATTTACCAGATGGCATTAAGGATACTGTTAAAGCAACCTGTGTCCCAAAGGATTGGGGTCTGAATTGAGAAATTGTAGTATAAATTTAATTTATTCTGTTAATGAATTGTGATATATTTGCACCGTGTTTTCAAAACCCGATATAGTAACTTATAACATCCTAAATAAACATCTATGAAAAAAGCAATTCAATGTTTTCTCGCTCTTGTGGCGTTTATGTTTCTGAGTGTGGGAGCTTATGCGCAGGTAACCACCTCGTCTCTGGGAGGTAGAATCACTGACGAGGGGGGGACTGCAGCAGCAGGTGTTACTGTTGTAGCCACCCACGTGCCTTCCGGGACCATGTATGCTGCCGTTACCAACAATGATGGTCGCTATACTATTCAGGGTATGCGTACCGGTGGTCCCTACACAGTCGAAATTTCTTATATTGGATACAAGACTATTCATTTTACCGACATTACCCTGCAACTGGGAGATCTTTACAGTTTAAGTACTGAACTCAGGGAAGAAGCCGTTCAACTGGAGGATATAGTGATAGTGGCTTCTGCCACTTCTGCCTTTGCCGGAGAAAAGTTTGGCTCTTCTACCAATATTTCCAGCCAGAACATCCAAAGTCTGCCCACTATCAGCAGGAGCATTACAGACATAGCAAAACTTTCTCCTTACGGAGGTAATGGCATGAGCTTTGCCGGCGGCGATGGCCGTTCGTCCAACTTTACCGTTGACGGCGCCAACTTCAACAACAACTTTGGTTTAAGCTCCCGCCTCCCCGGTGGCGGAACCCCTATTTCCATTGATGCCATTGAGGAAGTTCAGGTAGTGATAGCTCCTTTTGATGTTCGTCAGACCAATTTCATTGGCGGTGGAGTCAATGCTATTACCAAATCGGGTACCAATACTTTAAGAGGAAGTGCCTATGCTTTTCATCGCAATGAAAATATGAGGGGCAATACCATTGACGGGGTGGAACTCGGTGAAAGAGGCATTGATCGTAATACCACCTACGGACTTACCCTGGGTGGTCCTATTGTAAAGAACAAACTGTTCTTCTTTGTCAATTTTGAATACACCAAAACGCCTACCATCGTGAACCGCTGGAGGCCTTCAGAAGACGGTGTGGCCAATACAGACCTTTACATTTCGCGCACTACCATGGCCGACATGAAAAGAGTTTCTGATTTTCTGAGCAGTAAATACGGCTATGACACAGGTTCCTACACAAATTATCCGGCCAATGAAAGCAATATGAAGATATTGGCCCGTGTAGACTGGAACATCAGCCGGGATCACCATCTTGCCGTTCGTTACAACTACACATTGAACAGAGGCTGGAATAACACCAACGCTTCTTCTTCCAACTGTTTTCAACGTACTACGGAAAGCCGCCTGGGTCAATATTCCATGGCTTTTGCCAACTCAATGTACTCTATGGACAACCTCGTTAATTCCGTTTCAGTGGACCTCAACAGCCGTTTTGGAGACAACATTTCCAATCAGCTTCTGGTTACTTATTCCCAGTTAGACGATATCCGCGGATCCACCTCTTCCAAATTCCCTTTTATTGATATTTTGGAAGGTTATACGGTTGATAACGGAAAGATCAATCAGTCTATTGTTCCTTATATGTCAGCCGGTTATGAGTTGTTTACCTGGAACAACGGGGTTCACAACACCGTATTTAACGCGAAAGATGATATTACCCTCTATAAAGGCAACCACAAAATTACCGCCGGCCTGAGTTTTGAATATCAAATGGCCGACAATTCTTATATGAGAAACGGTACGGGTTACTACCGTTACCGCAGTTTGGACGATTTCCTTAACGGGGCTGTTCCGGAAACTGTTGCCCTTACTTACGGCTACGACGGCGAACAAAATCCTGCTGCCCGCGTGCGTTTTAACCAGTTTGGCCTGTATGTGCAAGACGAATGGAGTGTGGGTAACAATTTTAAACTGACTTACGGCGTTCGTTTGGACGAGATTATATTCAATAATAAGGACCTGATGCGAAACAACGCCATTTATGAAATTGAATATGATGGCAAGAGCATAGATACCGGCAAATGGCCTAAACCAAAACTCCAGATCTCTCCGCGTATCGGATTTAACTGGGATGTGTTTGGAAACCGCTCCTTGAAAGTCCATGGTGGTACCGGGTTTTTCGCGGGACGCCTTCCTTTGGTTTTCTTCACCAATATGCCCACCAACTCGGGTATGGTACAGAACATCGTGGCCATTTCCACAAGATATACTGCCGGGGTAGCCAATCCCGATCCCCTTCTGGAAGCGTTCAAGGGAGATATGATCACCGATGTAGACGCGTTGATCGCAAAGCTTCATAGTCTTAATCCGAAAAAATTCCCCACTTCCATCAGTCCGGAGGACGGAGTAAAACCCTCCCAGATCAACGGGATCGATCCCAACTTTAAAATGCCCCAAGTATGGAAGAGTTCCATTGCCCTGGATTACAACTTCCCCACCTCGTTTCCCTTTTCTGTCAGCGGGGAGTATATCTTCAACAGAACCATCAATGGGATCTGCCTGAGGAACTGGAACATAAAAGACAACAAAGGTTTTTCTCGGATAAACGGTCCCGACAGGCGTCACATTTATCCTGCCGAATACAGGCTAACCAATACCGATGCCTACGTACTTTCCAATACTAATAAAGGTTACGGCTGGACAGCCAACTTTACATTACATATGTCACCTGTAGAGAATTTGGACATCATGGCCTCTTACACACATACTGCCATGAAAGAAATTACGGGTATGCCCGGTTCCAATGCAGAGTCAGCTTACCTGTACGTTCCTTCTGTTGAAGGGCCCAACTTTGCCGGCCTCAGCAATTCTCAGTATGTGACTCCTGACCGTGTGATCGCCTCGGTTTCCTACTCAGACAGGTCCAACAACCACTTTTCCTTGTTCTACCAAGGTTATCGCGGTGGTTCAAGCTACACTTATCAATATTACGGCGACTTCAACGGAGATAATATTCCTTACGATGTGATGTACATTCCCAAAGACGATTCGGAAATCATTTTTGCTTCTCAAAACGACCGCGAGCGTTACTGGGCCTATGCAGACCAGGATACCTACCTGAGCAAACATAAAGGCCAGTATGCAGAGGCATACAGTGTCTATTCACCCTGGGTTCATCGTTTTGACTTCCGTTACTCTCATGACTTTGTGGTCAATATAGGGAAAACCCGGAATGCCCTGCAGCTCAATTTTGATTTTATGAATGTAGGCAACTTGTTCAACAGCACCTGGGGCGTTAGCAAAATCCTTTCTACCGAGGCTATGAGCGGACGTATCCTTCAATTAGACAACATCAATGAAGAAGGCGTTCCCGTATTCAAGACAAGAGTAGAGGCAGGTGCCAAAACCTGGGATTACAATCACTCCATTGGCCAATGTTGGTCTCTGCAGATAGGTATTAAGTATCTTTTCAACTAATCAGCTAAAACTTTCCTTATGAAACACAAATATTTATTACTATCGTTGTTTGCGTTTGCAACACTTTTTACAAGTTGTAAAGAGGAAATTGAAATACCTTCGTTAGACGAGGTTAAGGTGGACATGTCCTACATCGGTTTTGGAGCAGAAGCCGGTTCAAAGACAATCACCCTGACCACTACCGACAATTGGAATATTACAAATATCCCCGAATGGTTAACAGTCGGTCCTGTCAGCGGCAACGCTGCTCCGGATGGGACCAAAGTGACTTTTTCTGTTGGTGCTGCTGATTCCGATAATTTTTCCGAAGTTTATATTAATTGTGCCGGCAAGACACAGATACTGATTGTAAAACAAGTTTGCGGTCCGGCAGAGATCGTTCTTTCTTCCTGTAAGGAAGTGATTGAAAACGGGGTTGATGGCAAGATTTATTGGGTTGAAGGCCAGGTTACTTCTATTGTCAATACCCTTTACGGCAACTGGTACCTTAACGACGGAACGGGGACTTTATACATTTACGGGACCCTCGATGCCAAGGGCAATGCCAAAAACTTCCTAAGCTTAGGTCTTGCTGTGGGAGATCGCGTAATGGTACACGGCCCCCGCACTACTTACGGTTCGACTGTTGAATTGGTTGATGTTACCGTTGACAAAATCACTCCGTCCCTGATCAAAGCGGCTGTGGATAAAGTTGAAGTGCCCAAGGAAGGCGGTGCATTTGAAGTTGCGGTATTGTACAAGGGTGATGGCCTGGAAATAGAATATGATGCCGATTGGCTTTCCGTCAGATCAATGATCAAGGGGGCCGATGACTCCACACGCGTAACTTTTATGGCCCAGCCTAACCTTGGAGGTGACCGGAAGGCCACCATCTCTATGACCTCTGCCACAAGCAGTTCATCTTCCACTATCCAGGTTGCCGTTACGCAAATTGGCGCCATCATAGACGCTACCGTTGCTGGGTTTATTGCAGCTGCAGAAGATGCCACCCAATACCGTATATCCGGGATTATCACCAAAGATACCGGCAGTGATTATGGTAATATTTACATCAAGGATGCTACCGGAGAAGTCTACATTTACGGAGTGCTTGACGCAGAAGGCAAAACAAAACAATGGAAAAATATGGGCATCAAGGTAGGCGATATTGTTACGCTTATTACTCCCCGCGGCTCGTATAAAGGAACCCCACAGGGTATAAACGCCAAGGTGGATGCGCATATCCCGGTTGTGGAGGCAACTATACCAACTTTCCTGGCCGCCGCAGAAGATAATACCTATTATCGATTAGCCGGTATTGTCGGAGACTTGTCAGGTGCAGGTAAATACGGTAATTTCAATATTTCCGATGAAACTTCAGAAGTTTACGTTTACGGCCTGCTTTCAGGCTGGGGCGGAGCCAAGGGACAATTCCAGACTTTGGTTGCAGAAACCGGGCTTAAGGCCGGGGACCTGATTACCATTGTGGGCAAGAGAACTTCGTACAAAGGAACGATTCAGGTTGGCAGTGGGTTCTATGTTTCGCATCAAAGTGCGGATGCTCAATAAACCTCTGAATCAAGTTTTTATGTGTAACACCTCCGGATCCCGAATAACGGGATTTCCGGGGGTGTTATTAAAAAGGACCAGATCTACTGCACTTCTTCTGCTCCTTCTGTGCATTTCCTGCACAAAGCAACCCGTCCCTTTCCTTTAGAATGGATACGGAATACCATGTAGTCAGGAATACTTTCAGGGCAAGCAACGGAGGCGGTCACATGACCAATGGGATTGGGTTGTCGGCTAAAGAATTGTCTGACACGATCGTCAGCGTAAGGACAAGGGATCTCCGGACCATATTCCGGGAATCTTTAACTGCCAAAGGCCAGGTATTGCCGCAAACACTGGATCATTGGAGATATCTCTGAAATTACCTACATTTGCCAAACGGGAAGGGAATATGAAGGGCAGAAAACGAGATACGTGGCAGACCGGCAGGAAAGGAGAGATCCTGGCCGGAAATTTCCTGAAAAGAAAAGGATTCCGGATCCTGCATACCAATTGGAGAACGGGTCACAAAGAACTGGATATTGTTGCAGATAAAGCAGATAAGATCCATTTTATTGAAGTACGCTCCCGTTCCCGGATTGATGTCGTATCTCCTGAGCAGACCATTGACAGGATTAAACAACAGATGGTTATGGCGGCGGCACGTAACTATATGGCACGTTACCATATTCGGGCAGAAGCACAATTTGATGTCATAGCCATCGTATTCGGTCCTGCCGGGACTGATGACCCGAACTATGAACTGAAGTACATTCCAAACGCTTTTACGCTTCTTTTATGACAACAAATCATTACTGCATCATCATGGCCGGTGGCATCGGTTCACGTTTCTGGCCCCTGAGCAGGAATGCAATGCCCAAGCAATTCCTGGATATCCTGGGTCTGGGCAAAAGTTTCCTGCAGCTTACGTACGACAGGTTTCTTAGAATAATTCCGGCAGAGAGGATCCTGGTTGTGACATCGAACCAATATAAAGAACTTGTACGCAGGCAGCTTCCGGATATTCCGGAAAACAACATTCTGACAGAACCTTACCGGCGCAATACAGCCCCCTGCATAGCCTATGCTACCTACAAGCTGCTGAAAACAGATCCCAATGCATCTGTGGTGGTGGCGCCTTCTGACCACCTGATCACCGGTGATGAGAATTTTCTGGGTACCATACGGTCAGCCCTTATGTTAGCCGGTGAAAAAGATGTTTTGATTACACTGGGGATTAAACCTACCCGTCCCGAAACGGGTTACGGTTATATACAGGCTGTAAACAAAGAGGCTATAGCCATAGGCGATCATCTGGCTTATCCGGTAAAAACCTTTACCGAGAAACCAGATACCGAACTTGCCCGTATTTTGGTTGACAGTGGCGAATTTTACTGGAATTCAGGAATTTTTGTATGGAGCCTTGCTTCTATAGAAAAACAATTGGAACACTGGCTGCCGGAAATCAGCCTTCCTTTCCGTAACGGATTGAGCATATACAACACACCTCATGAAGGAAAGTTTATTCACAAGGTCTATGAAGAGATCCGGAACATTTCTATAGATTACGGGGTCATGGAAAAAGCCACAAATACCTATGTGATTTCTGCCTCCTTTGGATGGTCAGACCTGGGAAGCTGGGAGAGCATCTATATGCATTACGACAAAGATGCCAGGCGTAATGCTGTGTCTGCACCAAAAGTTTTATTGGAAAATGTAAGAGACAGCCTTGTATATTCAGGACAGGAGGACAAACTTATTGTTGTGAAAGGTCTTGAAAATTTTATTGTCGTAGACACACCCGATGCATTGCTGATCTGTCCCAGGGACGAAACACAGTTCCGTCAGCTGTTCAACGACATAACGCATAATTATGAGGATTTTGTATGAGTGAATTAAAATTTCAGGTTGAGATCAATTCCGAGATAGGGGAATTGGAAGCAGTGATCCTTCACACACCCGGGCCCGAGGTGGAAAACATGACACCCAAATCTGTGGAGCGGGCACTCTATAGCGACATATTGAATCTTTCGGTCGCGCAGCAGGAATATGAACAATTGTCGTTGTTCCTTGAAAAGGTAACAAAGGTATATCAGGTCAAGGATCTGCTGATCAAGGTCTTGGATAACCTGGCACACCGGAATTCACTGATAGGCAAGATATGCCTTACTGAAAACGTCAACGACTATTATGACGAATTGATGGAAATGTCATCCAGAACCCTGGCCAACAAGCTTATTGAAGGACTCCCTGCCAGGATCGACAGTCTGACCTCTTTTCTCAATGATGAATATTATGCCTTATTGCCGTTGTACAATTTTTATTTTACCAGGGATGCTTCTGCCATTGTGGGAAACAATGCCGTAATATGCAGAATGGCCAATAAGATCCGTGTGAGAGAATCCCTGATCATGGAGGCCATATACAACAACAATCCGTATTTTACCTCCGATGTGATCAATACGTACGAACAACATCCCCACGACAGATCTATCTTGATGGAAGGAGGAGACGTCCTGGTACTTAGGAAAGATATCCTGGTTGTGGGCAACGGTATGCGGACCACATCCCAGGGGGTGGACCTGCTTGTGAACCGCCTGTCCAGATCTGTCCCTGAAGGTAAAAGTTATATTTTTGTGCAGCAGCTTCCATCATCTCCTGAAAGTTTTATCCACCTGGATATGGTTTTTACGATGTTAGATGTGGATAAGTGTATGGTATTTGATCCTCTGATCCAGGGAGATACCCGGTACAGCACAGTACAAATAACGCTGGATAACGGAAAGGTAGAGAAAATAAGACGCGTTCCCAGTTTGCTCACATCGTTACGACGGTTGGGCTTGGACCTTGAACCTATTTCCTGCGGGGGAAGCGATGAGTGGGACCAGGAACGCGAACAGTGGCATTCCGGGGCGAATTTCTTTGCCATTGCTCCTGGAAAAGTTATGTCATATGCACGCAACGAGCACACCCTTAACGAGATGGTCAAACATGGCTTTGAGATTGTCACATCGGAGGATGTGACCTCGGGAAAGGTTGATATCCACAAACTTGGCAAATGCGTGGTGACCATTGTAGGAGCTGAACTGGCCCGAGGAGGGGGAGGAACACGTTGTATGACTCTTCCCTTGAAACGAAAGCCGGTTAGATGGGAATAATTTTAAAAAATGATCATATGAAGGTATTAATTGGAGGTGACATCGAAGGGATCGCAACGGCCTGTGATTGGGATTCTATAACACCGGGCCATCCCGATTACGAAAGAAACCGTGTTCAATATACAAAAGAGATGAACGCTGCCATTGAAGGGGCATTCCATGCCGGAGCCACAGAGGTTTTTGTCCGGGACGGGCATGGGGGAAATAAATCGCTGATACCTGAGTTGCTCGATAAAAGGGCTTATCACATAAAAGGCAGGTGTTCAGAAGATTTCCGGGCCATGATCCTGACTATAGAAAATGGCTACGATGCCGTTCTTTTTATTGGATACCACGCTAAGGCACGGACACCCGACGGAGTTATGTCGCATACCATGGCGCGGACTGTGGATGAATTTACGTTGAATGGTGTTTCACTGCCCGAAATGGGTTATAATGCCCTGGTGGCAGGCATGTACGATGTTCCGGTGGTTTATCTTTCAGGGGACAGAGCCGCCTGTAGGCAGGCCAAGGAACTTTTTGGCGACATTGTTACCACTTCTGTTAAAGAAGGCTTATCGCATTGCTCGGCCATTTGCCTGCATCCCCAGGAGGCCTGTGACCGCATCCGGTTGGATGTGGCAAAAGCCCTTAAACGGGGACACCGGTGTATTTTCCGTATGGAGGGACCATATACCATGTACTGTTCCATCCGCCGGAATTATGATGCCCCAAATATTGAAAAAACATTGCATACAGCGTCCCTGGAAGAAGCCCTGCATCTATTCTGGACACTGACTTAAAATACAAATTATGTGGGATACCATTGACAATTTGATAAATGAACTGGAAGGCTTTCATCCAGGCACCCAGGCCGAGGTGGAAGAATTCCGCGTACGCATGCTGGGCAGAAAAGGGATCCTTACACGGCTCTTTGATGAATTTAGGAACGTCGATCCAGCGGAAAAAAGAGAACTGGGAAAGAAATTAAACCTGTTGAAAAATCAGGTTCAAGAAGCCGTTACTGAACATAAAGAACGGTTGTCCCGCACGATGACCGGAAAATCCCCGGCCGGTGATCTTACAAAACCCGCAGACCTTTTGAATGTGGGGTCCCGTCATCCCATAGCCATTGTTCAGCGCGAGATACTGGATATATTCAGAAAAATGGGTTTTTCAGTGGAAGAAGGGCCGGAGATCGAAGATGACTGGCACGTTTTCAGTGCCCTGAACTTTGCACCGGACCATCCCGCCAGGGATATGCAGGATACGTTCTTTATCAGCGCAGGCAGCGACAATCCTGTATTGCTGCGTACCCATACAAGCTCGGTACAGGTCAGGATCATGGAGAAGCAAAAACCGCCCATCCGGGTGGTTTGTCCCGGCAGGGTCTTCCGCAACGAGGCCATCTCGGCCCGGGCACACTGTATTTTTCATCAGGTAGAAGGATTGTATATAGATGAAAATGTGTCTTTTGCAGACCTCAAGCAATCCATCATGATTTTTGTCCGCGAAATGTTCGGATCTTCTGCCAGGATACGCTTGCGGCCGTCGTATTTTCCGTTTACCGAGCCGTCGGCAGAAGTTGATGTAAATTGCAATATTTGCGGAGGGGCAGGCTGCAATATCTGTAAGAACACCGGCTGGCTGGAAATCATGGGTGCAGGTATGGTGGACCCCAATGTTCTGAAAACGTTGGAAATTGATCCGGAAAAGTATACGGGGTTTGCATTAGGAATGGGTGTTGAACGTATAGCCATGCTCAAATGGCAGGTAAGGGATTTGCGTCATTATTTCGAGAATGATGTACGGTTCCTGGAACAGTTTCAGAGCGGACTGCTATAAAGAGCTGTTTTTTTTTGTCAGGAAAAAAAAATCGCTAACTTTGCAATCCAATTTTGCATTTTATGCGGAAATAGCTCAGTTGGTAGAGCATAACCTTGCCAAGGTTAGGGTCGCGAGTTCGAATCTCGTTTTCCGCTCCAAACCTCTCCCGGCGAGAGGTTTTTTTGAAAAAAGCACTGACAGTAAAACTGCTCGGGTGGTGGAATAGGTAGACACGCAGGACTTAAAATCCTGTGGACAGAAATGTCCGTACGGGTTCGATTCCCGTCCCGAGCACACACCCCCCCTGAATAAAAATGGAATTACTTGACGAATGATAGAAAATTCGGCGGGATTTTAAATTTTTGAATTAAAGATAATTTGAACTATGATATGAAAACAGACATCGAAATTGCCCATGCGTATAAAATGCAGAATATAAGGGATGTAGCATCCAGAGCAGGCATTGCCCGTGAAGATTTGAAACTTTACGGAAATTATATGGCCAAGGTCCCGGTTAACTGTATAAACGAAACCAGTGTCAGGAAGAGTAATCTAATCCTGGTCACAGCCATAACACCTACTCCTGCGGGAGTAGGGAAAACCACGGTTTCCATAGGATTGTCCATGGGCTTGAACCATATTGGGAAAAAAGCCATAGTTGCTTTGCGGGAGCCTTCTCTCGGTCCCTGTTTTGGGATGAAAGGAGGAGCTGCAGGGGGTGGTTATGCACAAGTAGTTCCCATGGAAGACATCAACCTTCACTTCACGGGGGATTTCCATGCTGTCACGGCGGCCAATAACATGATCTCGGCTTTGCTGGAAAACCATCTTTACCACAGTCAGAACAACGGCATATGCCTGCGCGAAATTGTCTGGAAAAGGGTGCTGGATGTGAACGATCGTACGCTGAGGGCCATCATTTCCGGGGTTGGAGGTAAAACCAACGGCATAACCCGGGCCACTGGATTTGATATTACTCCGGCATCGGAGATCATGGCCATTCTTTGCCTGGCAAAAGATCTGGAAGATCTGAAAAAAAGGATCGGGATGATCATCCTGGGTTATGAACATGATGGCAAACCGTTATATGTCAACGACCTGGGAATTGCCGGGGCTATTACTATTTTGTTAAAAAATACGATTCATCCCAACCTGGTGCAAAGTCTGGAAGGAACACCGGTATTTATACACGGTGGACCTTTCGCAAACATCGCCCATGGATGTAACTCGCTGGTTGCCACGAAGATGGCAATGACATATGCCGATTATGTTGTTACAGAGGCAGGTTTCGGGGCCGATCTCGGGGCCGAAAAATTCTTTAACATCAAATGCCGGAAAGGAGGACTGCAACCCAAACTGACCGTTTTGGTAGCTACTCTGCAAGGGCTGAAAATGCACGGCGGTCATGATATTTCCAAATTGCTGGAAAAAAATCCGGAAAGTGTGACCAAAGGACTGGCCAATCTGGAAAAGCACGTGGCTAATCTGAGGGCTTTTGGACAAAACATTGTTGTAGCCTTGAACAGGTACGCAACCGATACAGAAGAAGAAATTGCCCTGGTACGTGAACGATGTGAACATCTTGACGTGCCTTTTGCGATCAATGATGCCTATGCACAGGGAGGTGCAGGAGCAACCGCACTGGCCCATACCGTTGTGGATGCAATAGAAAATAAACCTTCAGGTCCGCTGGTGTTTACTTACCAGGAGAATGATACGGTTGAAGAAAAGATCTGGAAGATAGCACACAATATATATGGAGCACGTAACGTATTCTACTACGAAAAAGCACGAGAAAACCTGCGGAAGATAGAGGAACTTGGCCTGAGCCATTATCCTGTCTGCATAGCCAAAACGCAATTCTCCTTCTCTACGGATCCGAAAGCTTATGGTGTGGCTACCGGTTTTGAGATGAACATACACGAATTAATTGTAAACAATGGGGCAGGGATGATCGTGGCCATAGCCGGCGATATTTTACGAATGCCCGGACTTCCTAAAAAGCCTCAGGCTATTTTTATGGATATTAACAACGGAGTAATCACGGGCTTGAGTTAGCAAAACCTCATCTCAATTCCGGATTCCGGTAGTATTTTGCAACCTCGTCCAGATTTTCGAATATGGCTGCAATTTTTTTAAAATCTGCAGGATGCGTGCTCGGGAAATCAAATGACGAAGAACGATTGTCCGGCCAGTACCATGATGTACAGTCCTATGTTTGTGCGTTTTGTCCGTATTTGGTCTGATTGAATACCTGGGTGGTAAAAGGAATTTTTATCTTTGTCTGTATATTAAAAAATGAGTCATGAAGCATTTCATCTTGTTGTTCATTATTTCCGTATCTGTATTTGCACCACTGAACAGTTTTGCCCAAAAAACCAGGATGCGTGATTTAGGGATCCGGACCGGCGTCATGCAGCCAGGGCCTCTGAATGCCATAACAGACGTCAAAGGGGTATCTGTTGGGCACGTTACTTTGATAGAAGGGGATAGTGTCAGGACCGGAGTGACAGCCATTATTCCACATCCGGGCAATATTTTTAGGGAAAAAGTTCCGGCTGCATTTTGGGCCGGCAACGGATTCGGGAAACTGACCGGAACCACACAGATAAAAGAACTGGGTAATATAGAAACCCCAATCATCCTTACCAACACACTTTCAGTGGCTGCAGGAATGGAAGGATTGATCACCTATACGATGGAACAGCCGGATAACAAAAATGTACAATCTGTCAACGCTGTTGTTGGGGAAACAAATGACGGCGGACTGAATGATATCCGTGGACGGCACGTAAAGCCCAGGCATGTTCTGGAGGCTTTGAAGGGAGCCGTTTCGGGACCTGTGGCAGAGGGAAATGTGGGTGCCGGAACAGGGACTGTCTGTTTTGGGTTTAAGGGAGGAATCGGGACTGCCAGTCGTGTGCTGCCCGAAAGACAGGGTAGTTATACGGTTGGTGTGATTGTACAAACAAATTTTGGGGGTGTGCTACAGATTGCAGGGGTGAATGTGGGAGAGCGGCTGGGACGATACTCCTATAAAAACGATCTGGAAAAACAAAAAAAACTTCAAAAGACATCTCCTGCCCATACTAGCAATGGCCCTGAAGATCAAGATTGCTGGTCAGTTTTTAACCAGGATCAGGATTCTCCGGACGGGTCCTGTATGATTGTCATTATTACAGATGCACCACTCAACGAACGTAACCTGGAAAGATTGGCCAAACGAGGCATAATGGGACTGGCGCGAACCGGAGGCATAGCTTCTAATGGCAGCGGAGATTATGTGTTGGCATTATCCGTAGCTCCCGGAAATCTGATACGGGAATATACTTCTGCCACAGAACCGTATTCTCCCACTTATACGCCTACCTATCTACATAATAATGAATGCTCTGCCCTGTTTATGGCTGCTATAGAAGCCGTGGAAGAAGCCATCCTCAATTCACTTTTTGCCGCGGAAACCATGACAGGCAAAAATGGCCTGACCGTTGAAGCCCTCCCGGTCGAAAAAGTGGTAAAAATGTTCCCCGGAACCATCAAATTCTAATCCGGCAGCACATTCTCCTCAGTTTACTATTACACCTGAAAAGCTGGTCATGTTCCGGAGATCCTACAGAAATTCTTAGTAAGTCTTCAGATATTACCAAGCACCGGGATATCTGGTCAGTACCTATGCCCTGGCGCCTGAACCGTGCAGCCAATCTGAGTTTTTCTTTTCGTGAGATAAATTGCCATTGTTCATTTCTTCCCTGCAAATCCAATGTTACGAAGTTAAAGAAACTGTTTTTTCCTGGAAAGTGGTATGCACGAGTTGATATAGATTGTTCCCGGTCCTGGCAGATGGCTCGCACTTAACAGTCCAGCTCACAGCTTCACAAATTCCACGCGGCGGTTTTTGGCACGGCCTTCAGCAGAGGCGTTGTCGGCAATGGGATTGTTCTGGCCGAGGCCTTTGGAAATCAGGCGGCTGCGGTCAATGCCCATTTCCACCAGGCGGGAAACGACCGCCTCGGCACGAGCCTCGGAAAGCTTTTGGTTGGTGGGGGCAGAGCCGGTGGCATCGGTATGGCCTTCCACGCTAAAGCGCAGGGACGGGTTTTCCTGCATTAGCTGTACGATCCGGTTCAGTTCACCGGCGGACTCGGGCTTGATGATGCTCTTGCCCACATCAAAGGTGATCCCGTAGCTGATGAACTTGCCGTCCTGCATCATACGGTCGTACAGGGGTACGGCTCCTTTGGCCAGGCGGATGTTTTTGATGTAGGTGGTATTGGGAAGGCCCCAGCCCTGTCCCAGCACCAAACGTTGCGGTACCACCATATTGGGCACATTGACGATCCGCTTTCCGTTGAGATAGATCTTTAATGCCCTTTTGTTGAAAGACAGGGCAAAATGACTCCATCCGCCATATTGGAAATCGATATCTTCCACGCTGGCATCCCTTCTGTCGTATGACGGGGAATGATAATAACAGAGGATCGATTTTCCCTTGGTGTCCATGTTGAATTCAAGCACTTCCATATCAGTTCTGTCGAATTCTCCGTTCCGGTCGTTGAATAAGAACAACATATAATCGCTGTATGGATATTCTCCCGATTCCTCGAAATCCTCGTTCCAGGGATGCAAATAAAAGTCAAATTCCAGGGTAAAAACATCGGGTAGAAAACGTTGCTGGTTTTCCATAAAAGGGATGATACGGGCATCGTCCAGCAGCATAATAGCGTTTTCTCCGTCAATGCGGACCACCTCGGCATTTCCTTCAATGATGTCCCACCGGGAAGGGAATTCACCCAGTTTTTCTCCCGCCAGATTGTCCTCAAAGAAGATCTCGTCGCCGGCCACAAAGTCGGATTTGGCCCATTCCATCGCAGCCCGCCGGTTTTGGGGACTTTCCTGGCCTGTGGCCGGGTTGGAGGTCTGCCCTGTTTTTTTGATCATTTCTACGTCTTCCTTTTCCAGGTCCCAGTCATCGAATTCCAGATCCTGATTCCCGACAACTCTCCTGGATGTAGCTCGGGAATTTTTGTTTTTACCCGATTTATCGGCATTTTCACCTTCCTCCTGTGTATTTCCCTCAAAAGCCTTGTCCACCGCTTTGGAAACACCTTCTTCAACTTTCTCTTCCACTTTTCGTTCCACAGTGCGTTCAGCTGCACTCCTGACTGTTTTTTCCAGTCTGCGTAGGATGGATTGTGCCTGTGACAGCGATACAGCTGCGCAGATAATCATTATGGTCATAAATAAGCGTTTCATGATCAATTGATTTTAATAAGTAATTGGGAATTTGTGATATTGCCTTTATCATCGTATGTCTCCGATTTTACGCTGCCGACTCCCCTGGCATACCAGGTAAGGGTGCGGGTGACAGATTTTTCCACAAGGACACGGGTTTCAGTAACCATTTCCACAATGTAACATTTAAACGTTCCGGCAGGGGTAGAAAGTTCTTCCCGTCCGGTCACTTTATGGGAAAGGATCTCGGATTTAAAATTCAAACCCATGGCTGTGATATTCATCAATCCGCCGCTGAGTTCTTGTCCAACGGCCAGCCTGGACGGAATAACGGGAACATCCCCGGTTATCTCCATCATGTTAACGGATCCGAAACCGGCCGTCATGTTCCCGTCCCGGATAGATACGGTCATTTCCAGGGGATCGAAAGAGGGAGACTGGTCGGGATTATAGGCATGGATGACATAGGTAATGGTGTAGTTGCCATCGCTCCCATCAACATTTTTAATGTGCATGCGCACATAACTGTCCGTATTGCCTGTCTGCCCGTAATTCTCATACTCCAGGTTTGCCCCTTCCGTAATGCAGAAGTACGGTCTTTGGGCAAACAGGGACAAAGACATGAAAAGCAAAATGGTAATAAAGTAAATACGCTTCATTATCAATTAGGTTAGGTGTTGTTAATAAACACAAATGTACATATTTTGTTTTATTAATTGATTGTCTTTGTGACATGAAAAAAAAGTGACGATCCTTCCGTAATGGATCATTTTTCCTAACTTTGCACGGTTTTTAGCATGTACTAATGAGTAAAGCACGCATCATCCTGGAGGACGGGACGGAATTCGAAGGGAGATCGTTCGGTTGTAAAAGATCTGTTTCCGGAGAAGTTGTTTTTAATACGGCCATGACGGGATATCCCGAATCTTTGACCGATCCGTCCTATGTAGGACAGATCCTGGTCATGACATATCCCCTGGTGGGAAATTACGGAGTTCCTGAAAGGGCTGTCGATAACCAGGGACTTTCCCTGTACATGGAAAGTGAGAAAATCCACGCCAAAGCGCTGGTCGTATTCGATTACAGTCGTTCCTACAGCCATTGGAATGCCAGGGAAAGCCTCCACCAGTGGCTGGAAAGTGAAAAAATCCCCGGCATTTATGACATTGACACCCGTGCGCTTACAAAACTGTTGCGGGAAAAAGGATCCATGAAGGGCAAGCTGGTGGTCGCCGGAGATGATCCCGCTCTTATTCCCTTTACGGACCCCAACCGGATGAACCTGGTTGAACGGGTTTCCTGCCAAGAGGTTATCACTTACCGGGGCAACCCCGGGTCAAAGAAAGTGGTCCTGATAGATTGCGGCGTCAAACACAATATCATCCGCTGCTTGCTGCAGCGCGGGGTGACGGTTGTCAGGGTTCCCTGGGACTACGATTTCAGGAAACTGGAGTACGATGGCGTATTTATAAGCAATGGACCCGGAGATCCCAATATGTGTATACCAACCATTGCTTTTCTGAAACAGGCCCTGGAAGGGGAAAAACCCGTTTGCGGCATATGCATGGGTCACCAGTTGCTTGGCCTTGCCGCCGGGGGAAAAGTGTATAAGATGAAGTACGGTCACAGGGGCCATAATCAACCGGTGCGTGACGAAGATACAGGAATGTGCCATATCACGTCGCAGAACCACGGATATACACTGGATCCAGATAGTCTTGGCAAGGAATGGGTCCCGTTGTACACGAATCTGAACGATGGAACGAATGAGGGCATACGCCACAGAACGAAGCCTTTCTTTTCATCGCAATTCCATCCGGAAGCAGCCAGTGGGCCTACCGATACCGTTCCCATTTTCGATAAATTCACAAAAATTCTTTAACCCGATGAAGATTGACAAAATATTGGTGCTTGGTTCCGGAGCTCTCAAAATAGGGGAGGCCGGCGAATTTGATTATTCCGGGTCCCAGGCGCTGAAAGCTATTCGTGAAGAAGGTATCGGGACAGTTTTGATCAACCCTAATATTGCCACGGTACAGACATCCGAGGGGGTGGCCGACACCGTATATTTTTTACCTGTAACTCCCTTTTTTGTGGAACGGGTAATAAAAAAAGAACGGCCCGGCGGTATATTGCTCGCCTTTGGAGGACAGACAGCCCTGAATTGCGGGGTGGAGTTATATCGGGGCGGGGTTTTTGAAAAATATGGGGTGGAAGTGCTGGGGACCCCTATTCAGGCCATTATGGAGACAGAGGACAGGGATCTCTTTGTCCGCAAGTTGAATCAGATAAACATCAAGACCATTCGGAGCATTGCGGTTAATTCACTGGAAGACGCAAAAGTTGCCGCCCAAAACCTGGGATATCCGGTTATTCTGCGGGCGGCATATGCCCTGGGAGGCCTCGGCTCGGGTTTTTGCGATAACCAGAAGGAGCTGGTGGCACTGGCGGAAAAGTCATTTGCCTTTTCGTCCCAGGTGCTGGTAGAGAAGAGCCTGAAAGGATGGAAAGAAATAGAATATGAAGTAGTGCGGGATAAATACGACAATTGTATCACGGTGTGCAATATGGAGAATTTTGATCCGCTGGGGATTCACACCGGGGAAAGCATTGTCGTAGCGCCCACGCAGACGCTCAACAACAAAGAGTGTCAGCACCTGAGAGAGATGGCCATAAAGATCATCCGTCATATAGGGATTGTGGGCGAATGCAATATTCAGTATGCCTTTGATGTGGCCAGTGAAGACTATAGGGTCATAGAAGTGAATGCACGTCTGAGCCGGTCTTCGGCACTGGCATCCAAAGCAACGGGCTACCCGCTGGCATTTGTGGCTGCCAAACTGGCACTGGGATACGGATTGCACGAACTGAAAAATTCGGTAACCAGGACGACTCCCGCCTTCTTTGAACCGGCACTGGATTATGTGGTGTGCAAGATTCCCCGTTGGGACCTGGGCAAATTCCAGGGTATTGCCAAAGAAATCGGCAGCAGTATGAAATCGGTGGGGGAGGTGATGGCCATCGGTCGTACTTTTGAGGAAACCATACAGAAAGGGTTGCGTATGATAGGTCAGGGTATGCACGGGTTCGTGGAAAACAGGGACTTGGTGATAGAGGATATAGACAAGGCGTTGCGCGAACCTACCGACATGCGTATTTTTGTCCTTAGCAAAGCTATGCAGGCCGGATACACATTGAACCAGATTTACGATCTTACAAAGATTGACAGGTGGTTCCTTCAAAAGCTCATGGAGATCATAGAGACCGGGAAAAAACTGGAAAAACTAAGCCCGCCCTCAGATCCTGAAGGAAAAGACTGGGGAGATGAAGAAAAGAACTTGTTGTACCTGGCTAAACGGCAGGGATTCTCGGATTTTCAAATCGCCCGTGCGTTGTGGAAAAAGAAGATGACCCAGGAGAGTCCGCTGCAGGTTCGCCGGTTAAGAAAGGCACTGGGAATCACTCCGGTGGTAAAACAGATAGATACGCTGGCAGCGGAATATCCGGCCAAGACCAATTACCTGTACCTGACCTACGGAGGCAGGGAGCACGACATTGATTATGAGAAAGACGACCGCTCCATTGTCGTTCTGGGTTCAGGAGCTTACCGTATAGGCAGTTCGGTGGAATTCGACTGGTGCGGGGTTCAGGCACTGCTGACCATTCGCAGGGAAGGTTGGCGTTCTGTCATGATAAATTACAATCCCGAGACTGTATCGACTGATTACGATATGTGCGACAGGCTTTATTTTGACGAGCTGACCAACGAGCGGGTAATGGATATTGTGGAATTGGAAACCCCCAAAGGAGTAATTCTTTCCACCGGAGGACAGATCCCCAACAACCTGGCTGTTATATTGGATAAACAACAGGTTCCTATCCTGGGCACCTCTGCAAGATACATAGACAATGCCGAAGACCGTCACAAATTCTCGGCCATGCTCGATCGCATTGGGGTAGACCAGCCACGGTGGAAAGAGCTTTCTTCCATGAGGGATGTAGAAGCGTTTGTCAGGGAAGTGGGATTTCCGATCCTTGTCAGGCCCAGTTACGTGCTCAGTGGTGCAGCCATGAACGTTTGTTCCAACCTAGAGGAAATGGAACGGTTCCTCAAGCTGGCGGCCAATGTAAGCAAACAACATCCTGTTGTGGTAAGCCAATTCATTGAACACGCCAAGGAAGTGGAAATGGATGCCGTAGCCCGTGACGGGGAGATCATCGCCTATGCCATTAGCGAACATGTGGAATTTGCCGGGGTACACAGCGGTGATGCCACCATCCAGTTTCCCCCGCAGAAACTCTATGTAGAAACTGTCAGGCGAATAAAAAGGATAAGCCGGCAGATCGCCCGGGAATTGCATATCTCGGGTCCCTTCAACATTCAGTACCTGGCCAAGGGCAATGAGATCAAAGTGATCGAGTGCAATCTGAGGGCTTCGCGCAGTTTCCCTTTTGTAAGCAAAGTCCTGAAGATCAATTTTATTGAAATGGCTACCCGGATCATGCTGGGGCTCGATGTGGAGCGGCCGGAAAAGAATGAGTTTGACCTGGATTATGTGGGGATAAAAGCTTCTCAGTTTTCATTCAACCGCCTGCAAAAGGCAGACCCGGTACTGGGTGTGGACATGGCCTCTACAGGTGAAGTGGGCTGTATCGCAGAGGACACACTAGAAGCCATACTCATAAGCATGCTGGCTGTAGGTTACAGAATACCTGCCCGGAATATTTTACTTTCCACCGGGACTTCGCGCCAAAAAGTGGATATGCTCAACGCAACAGCATTGTTGCATCAAAAAGGATATCAGCTTTATGCTACAGGTGGTACCCACCGGTTTCTGAAGGAAAACGGGATCCCAAGTCACCGGGTGTACTGGCCAAGTGAAACGGAAAAACACCCCCAGGCGCTTGACATGTTGCACCACAAAGAAATAGATCTTGTTGTGAACATTCCACGGAACCTTACCTCGGGAGAGTTGGACAACGGATACAAAATCCGACGGGCTGCCATTGACCTGAACATCCCGTTGCTGACCAACGTCCGGCTGGCCGATGCCTTCATAACAGCTTTCTGCTCTCTTTCAGTTGAAGATATTCAGATAAGGAGTTGGCAGGAATACTGAAAATTTTTGCATTTACCAAAATTACGCCTATCTTTGCAGCCCGCATTTTTCTGCGGGATTCGTTCATTTTATTGATAAACACCAAATTAACAACCAATGCCTGGATTAATTGGAAAGAAGATCGGAATGACTTCGATCTTCGACAGTAACGGGAAGAATATCCCCTGCACTGTGATTGAGGCTGGTCCGTGTGTAGTTACGCAGGTTAGGACGGAAGAAAAAGATGGTTATGCCGCCGTGCAACTTGCCTATGACGAGAAAAAAGATAAACACACCAGCGCGGCCCTGAAGGGCCATTTTAAAAAGGCAAATACCACACCCAAGCGTAAATTGGCGGAATTTCCCAATGATTTCGACAAAGAATTGAGCCTGGGCGACACCGTGACCGTTAATGACATTTTTGACCCCAGCCTGATTGACTGGGTGGACGTGACCGGCATTACAAAAGGAAAAGGGTTTCAGGGAGTCGTCAGACGCCATGGCTTTTCCGGAGTAGGAGGCCAGACACACGGTCAGCATAATCGTCTCCGTGCCCCGGGATCTCTGGGTGCATCTTCGTGGCCTTCACGTGTATTTAAAGGCAAGTGCCTTGCCGGTCGTATGGGTGGAGACAAAGTAAAAGTTTTAAATCTCAGGGTAATGAAGATCATTCCGGAGAACAACCTTGTAGTAGTGAAAGGTTCTGTTCCCGGGGCGAATGGTTCTTATGTAATTTTGGAGGTATAGTCGTATGGAAATCTCTGTTTATAAAATTGACGGTCAGGATTCCGGAAAGAAAGTGATCCTGGACGATACCGTTTTTGGGATTGAACCCAACAACCATGCGATTTACCTGGATGTAAAGCAGTACTTGGCAAATCAACGTCAGGGTACGCATAAGACCAAGGAACGCTGGGAAATTGCCCACAGTACAAAAAAGATCATCCGTCAGAAAGGATCGGGCGGTGCACGCCACGGAAGTTTGAAAGCGGGGACATTTGTAGGCGGCGGCAGGATCTTCGGACCCCAACCCAGGGATTACCGTTTTAAACTGAACAAGAAGCTCAAACAGCTGGCACGTCGTTCCGCTTTGACCTACAAGGCTCAGGAACAGGCGATCACCATTCTTGAACCGTTTAGCATGGATGCACCCAGGACAAAGGATTTTCTGGCAATTTGCAGGAACCTGAAAATAGAAGGGAAAAAGATTCTTATGGTGCTTCCCGATAACAACAACAATATTTACCTGTCGTCCCGCAATGTGGAAAGAACAAAAGTAGTCACGGTAAGCGACCTGAATACTTACGACATTGTAAATGCCCAGAACCTTATTCTCATAGAGGGTGTCGAGGCTGTGATCAATGAACAATTAGGGACAACTCAATCTGCCTGACGATGAATATTTTAATAAAGCCTTTAATTACGGAAAAGATGACGATTCAGGGCGAGAAATTGAATCGTTACGGATTTCTTGTTGACCGCAGAGCCAACAAGTTGCAGATTAAGCAAGCGGTTGAGAACGTGTACGGAGTTACCGTGGTAGATGTTAATACTATTAATTACCAGGGGAAACGTAAAAGCCGCTATACCAAGGCAGGGTTCCTTACCGGACGTGCCAATCACTTTAAGAAGGCGTACATAACGCTGAAGGGTGAAGACAAAATTGATTTCTACAGCAATATTTAAGCTATGGCAGTACGTAAATTTAAACCGGTAACACCCGGTCAAAGACATAAACTCATAAGCGCATTTGATGACATCACCTGTACTGTTCCCGAAAAATCGCTTCTGGCTCCCAGAAAGAGCTCGGGCGGAAGGAACAACCAGGGGCGGATGACCATGCGTTACCTGGGTGGCGGTCACAAACGTCAGTACCGAATCGTTGACTTCTTACGGAACAAGGACGAGTTTCCCGCCACTGTAAAAACGATAGAATACGACCCCAACCGCAGTGCCCGCATTGCTCTGGTTGCTTATGCAGACGGTGAGAAACGCTATATCATAGCGCCCAACGGTTTGCAGGTCGGACAGAAAATTGAATCCGGTCCCGGTGTCCCTCCTGAAATCGGGAATGCATTGCTTTTGTCCGAGATCCCTCTCGGGACACTGGTGCACAATGTGGAATTGCATCCCGGACAGGGCGCCGTCATGGCACGCAGTGCCGGTTCTTATGCGCAATTGACCGCAAGGGAAGGAAATCATGCCATTCTCCGTTTACCTTCGGGTGAAACGCGCATGGTACTGATAACCTGTCGCGCAACTGTAGGAACCGTTTCCAACCCTGACCACAGTCTTGAACAACATGGTAAAGCCGGAAGAAGAAGATGGCTTGGCCGTCGTCCCCGTAACCGCGGAGTATCCATGAACCCCGTAGATCACCCGATGGGCGGAGGAGAAGGCCGTGCTTCCGGTGGACATCCGCGTTCACGCAAGGGATTGCCCGCCAAAGGTTACAAGACGCGTAATCCTAAAAAGAATTCCAAGAAATTCATTATTGAAGACAGAAGGAAAAAATAACCGGATAAAATTTGCATTATGAGTCGTTCATTAAAAAAAGGTCCTTACATTGAAGCAAGTCTCGAAAAACGGATTATTGCCATGAATGAAGGAAAAATAAAGAAAGAAGTCCTGAAGACCTGGTCCCGAGCCAGTGTGATTTCTCCCGACTTTGTAGGCCATACGGTTGCCGTGCATAACGGAAACAAATTTATTCCGGTATATGTAACCGAGAATATGGTCGGTCATAAATTAGGTGAATTTGCGCCCACCCGCACGTTTAAGGGGCACTCGGGCAATCGTTAACAGAATAAAGAAGAACACTAATGGGAGCTCGAAAAAGAAAAATGGCCGAACGCCAAAAAGAAATAAGGAAACAAACAGCTTATGCCAAGCTGAACAATGTTCCTACATCCCCCCGCAAGATGCGTCTTGTCGCTGACCTTATACGGGGTGTTGAGGTGAACCGTGCTTTGGATATTTTAAAATATACAAAAAACGAACCTTCCATCAGACTTGAAAAATTGCTCAAATCTGCCATTGCCAACTGGGAGGTTAAGAATGAAGGAGAAAGGAAAGAACTGGAAAGCGGGAATGTGATCGTGAAAAGTATTACCGTTGACGGAGGAAGAATACTAAAAAGAATACGGACCGCACCCCAGGGACGTGCAGTAAGAATCCGCAAGCGCTCAAACCACGTGACTATAGTATTAGATAAAAAACAACAAACAGTAAAAGAAGCATAATATGGGACAAAAAACTAATCCTATCAGTAACCGTATAGGTATCATCCGTGGTTGGGATTCAAGCTGGTGCGGGAATTATGCAGAAAGACTGGCAGAAGATGCCAAGATCCGTGAATATCTTACCACAAGGTTGGCAAAAGCCAGTTTATCACGCATAGTTATAGAACGGACCCTGAAGCTCATTACTGTTACCATTCACACGGCCCGCCCGGGTATCATCATTGGAAAAGGCGGTCAGGAAGTTGACAAGCTGAAAGAGGAGCTGAAGAAAATCTCCAATAAAGAAGTACAGATCAATATATTTGAGGTAAAACGTCCCGAACTGGACGCCACCATTGTTGCCAATAACATAGCCAGGCAGATCGAAGGCCGCGTTTCATACCGCCGTGCCATCAAAATGGCTATGGCATCGACTATTCGTATGGGTGCCGAGGGGATAAAGGTGTTGATAGGGGGTCGTCTGGGGGGAGCCGAAATGGCCCGCCGGGAACTGTTCAAGGAAGGTCGTACACCGTTACATACCTTCCGTGCCGATATTGATTATGCGTTGGCCGAAGCCCATACCAAAGTAGGTGTACTTGGCATAAAGGTATGGATCTGTAACGGCGAGGTTTACGGAAAACGCGACCTGTCACCCAACGTAGGAACGGCAGCCACTGCAGCCGGAACCGGAAAAATGCCTTCTGAAGGCCGCGGAAGCCGAGGAGGCCGTGGAGGCAGGGACCGTCGCGGAGGAGACCGCAGGGATAGCCGAGGAGGTGATCGCAGGGATGGCGGAAGAAGAGAGAGAAGACAATAATAGTAAGACGTATTTTTTACTAAAAGGCACCCCGGAAGGAGTGCCTTTTTTTTTGAGCGGTTTTGCCTTCATTGCTTATATTTATTGTGGTTTCTTTGAACAAAACCGAATTTCTATGTGCCGACTATTTCAAAATCATTAACTTTGTAGTATGAAAATCGCTTATTTATCCGTTTTTTATCCATACCGGGGCGGAATCGCCCAGTTCAATGCCAATCTTTTTCAGGCACTGGATAAAACACACCGGGTAAAGGCCTATAATTTCAAAAGACAATACCCGTCACTGTTTTTCCCCGGCAAGACGCAACATGTATCGGAACAGGACCCGGCCGTCTCCGTTTCCAGCGAACCCGTATTGGATTCCATTAATCCCATTTCCTATCGCATAACTGCAAAACATATTATAAAGGAAGAGCCCGACCTGCTTCTGATGAGATACTGGATGCCCTTCTTTGCCCCTTCGTTGGGATCGGTGGCCCGCTCAGTCAGAAAAAGGGGCACAACGATAATATCTATCATTGACAATCTGATCCCGCACGAAAGGACATTGCTGGACAACCCCCTTTCCAGGTGGTTCCTTGACCAGAACGACGGGTGTGTGGCTATGAGTACATCGGTGCGGAATGACATACTGGCTTTACGTCCAGGGATCCCCCTCATCCTTCGTAACCACCCATTATATGACCATTTTGGAGCTTTGCAGAAACCGGAAGAAGCCAGGTACAGGCTGGGGCTGGAGCCGGACCGGAGAACATTGCTGTTTTTTGGATTTATAAGGGATTACAAAGGACTGGACTTGCTGTTGGAAGCTTTCCGGGATCTGGGAGACACGTATCAGCTGGTCATTGCAGGAGAATGCTACGGAAGTTTTGAAAAATACGAAAAAATGATCCGGTTGTTACCAAACCCACCGGCTGTAAAAGTGTTCAACAGGTATATTGCAGATTCAGAGGTCCCGCTTTTTTTCTCTGCTGCCGATGTTTGCGTGTTGCCTTACCGGACAGCTACCCAAAGCGGCATTTCGGCCATGGCCTATCATTTTCAGGTACCTGTCATTGTAACGCCGGCAGGAGGGTTGGCAGAAGCGGTCGAAGGTCCCGGTACAGGTCTGGTTGCATCGGGGACAGATGCCTGTTCTTTGGTCCAGGCCATCAGAAAATTTTTTACTATGGACAGGGAATTTTTTAAAGCTAATATCAACAGGGAAAAGGCCATACTTACCTGGGACCGCTTTGCTTTTGATCTCACCGATTTTGCCGGCAGGCTAAAAAGTCAAAAACTATCTAAATAACCATAATATTATGAAAAAACCAATTCTGTTACTTTTATTGGGCTTACTTATAGCCTGTACATCTGACCCCATGAAAAACAATCCTTTATTACAGGAGTATGACACTCCTTTTGGTACGCCTCCGTTCGACAAGATAAAAACAGAGCATTTTATGCCTGCCATACGGGAGGCTATGGCACAACATAAGATCGAGATAGACGCCATTGTCAACAATCAGGAAGAACCCACCTTTGAGAACACTGTTGCCGCTTACGACAGGGCAGGAGAACTACTGAGCCGGGTAAACGCCGCATTTTTTACGCTCAACGGTTCCGACACCAATGAAGAGTTGCAGGCACTGGCCCGTGAAATAACACCTGAACTGACAAAACACCGTAACGAGATCCAGTTGAATCCTGTCCTTTTTGAAAGGATCAGCCGGCTGTATGAGAAACGCGATGAGCTGGACCTGGATTCCCAGCAGAGGAGGACCCTGGAAAAATATTACGATGACTTTGTCCGTGGTGGAGCTGCTTTGTCCGATGAGGATAAAGAAACATTAAAAGACATAAATACCCAGCTTTCCAATCTAAGCCTTCAGTTTGGGCAAAATCTGCTGGCCGAAACCAATGCTTTTAAAATGATAGTGGATAATGTTGAGGATTTGGCAGGGCTTCCCGAGAGCAACATCCGGGCTGCTGCTAGTCTGGCCACATCACTTGGTATGGAAGGGAAATACGTTTTCACACCCAACAAACCTTCCTGGATACCTTTCCTGCAGTATGTACATAACAGGGAGCTCAGGGAAAAACTGTACCGTGGGTATTTTATGAGGGGGGACAACAACAACGAAAATGACAACAAAGAGATCATAGGTAAAATTGTTAATCTGAAAGTACGCCGTGCCAAACTGCTGGGATTTGATACTTATGCCGATTTTGTACTGGTCAACAATATGGCTAAAACCCCGGAAGCCGTATTTTCCTTTCTGCAGCGGGTCTGGGACCCTGCTCTGAAAGTGGCTAAAGAAGAACTGGCCGCCATGCAGAAGATCGCTGACAGTGAAGGGGCCGGATTCAAGCTGGAAAGCTGGGACTGGTGGTATTATGCCGAGAAGCTGCGCAAAGAAAAATACGATCTGGACGAGCAGGAGATCAAACCTTATCTGAAACTTGAAAATGTCAGGGACGGTATGTTCTATGTGGCCAGTAAACTGTATGGGCTGTCTTTTGAAAAGCGTACGGATATTCCGGTTTACAATCCCGCAGTAGAAACTTACGAAGTAAAAGACCAAGAAGGCAGCCACTTGGCAATCCTTTACCTGGATTATCCCACTCGTGAGGGAAAAAATGCGGGGGCGTGGTGTTCCGGTTTGCGCGGATACAAAAAACTGCCTGACGGCAGCGAACAATTCCCGCTGGTAACCGTAACAACCAATTTCCCGGCACCGGTTGATGATCAGCCGGTATTGCTGAGCTGGGATGAAGCCGAAACGTTGTTCCACGAATTTGGACATGCCCTGGACGGGTTCTTTGGCCGTGGCAATTACGACCGTATATGTGGTGCCCTGCCGCGTGACATGGTGGAATTACCTTCCCAGATCAATGAACACTGGGCTATAGAGCCGGAAGTGTTGCAGGTCTATGCCCTTCATTATCAAACAAATGAGCCTATGCCTCGGGAGCTTATGCAAAAGCTGGTGAACAGCAGTCATTTCAATCAGGGATTCATAACGGTGGAATTTATCGCTGCAGCACTCCTGGATATGGAATGGCATGCATCATCCCAAGAACAGGAGTATGATGTAAATGAGTTCGAAAAGAACGCGATGAAGAAATACGGACTGATAGATGAGATCATTCCCAGGTATCGGTCCACCTATTTCTCACATATTTTTAATGGCGGATATGCTGTGGGCTATTATGTCTATCTGTGGGCTGAGATTTTGGATGCCGATGCCTTTGATGCCTTTAAAGAAACAGGCGATATATTTAACCAGGAAATCGCCGGAAAATTCCGGAAATACATCCTCACCGAAGGCGGATGGGACGAGCCTATGAATCAATACCTCCGCTTCCGTGGGAAAGAACCGACCGAAATACCGTTGTTACGTAACCGGGGTTTATTGAAATAATATAATGAAAATCAGGATTTTTGTATTGTTGATTGGGGTGTGGGCCGTTGCCGCCTGCACCCAAACGACAACAAACATGGCTATACCTGTTGCTTCTCCTAAAGCAGTGGGAATGGATCCAGAGCGTTTGGCACTTGTGGACGGGGTGATACAAGAGGCTATTCAGGTCGAAGATATTCCCGGTGCCGTATTGGCCGTGGTGCGTCATGACCGGATTGCCTACCTGAAAGCATACGGGAACCGGCAACTGGTCCCCGACACGCTTCCCATGACTGTGGAAACGGTATTCGATTTGGCTTCTGTCAGCAAATGCGTAGGAACGACCTTAAGCATTATGCAACTGGTGGAAAGAGGCCGGCTCCGTCTGATGGACCGGGTAGATCAATACCTGCCCGGTTTTCAGTCCTGGACAGATCCTGAAACGGGCAACAATGTTCCTATTACTATAGAAGACCTGATGACCCATACCTCGGGGCTCCCTCCTTACGGACCTACGCAGGAGTTAATAGAACGTTACGGGTCACCGAACCCGGGAGGTCTTATGGAATATATCTGTCAATGTCCCAGGGATTTTAAACCAAAGACAGGATATCAGTACAGTTGTTTGAATTTCATAACATTGCAGAATATTCTGGAGAAGATTACCGGAGTGACATTGGCCGAGTACGCACAGAAAAACGTTTTTGATCAACTCGGCTTACAGCATACCACTTATATGCCCCAAGGGGAGACACTGGCCTTATGTGCTCCTACAGAATTGCAGGAAGACGGGCTGCCCCTGGTGGGAAATGTACACGATCCATTGGCACGATTGCTCAACGGAGGGAATTCCGGGAATGCCGGGGTATTTTCCAATGCTAAGGACCTGGCTGTTATTGCGGTGGCTTTGCTCAACGGCGGGGAAGTGAACGGAAAACGCATTCTGGGGCTTCTTACGGTAAAAGCCATGGCACGGGTGCCGGAAAACGTTACCGCCTTTGGACGTACTCTGGGTTGGGCAAGGGAAGGATCCTGGAACGGGAATCTTTTTAATCCCGGCACAGTATACGGACATACAGGGTATACCGGAACAAGTATGGTCATTGACCCGGAATCCGATACGGCGGTCATAATACTGGCCAACAGGGTTCATCCTTATGACGACGGCTCTGCTGTAGCTATGCGTACCCGGATAGCTAATATTGTTGCAGGGGCCATTATAGAATGAGTGTTGGCTTTGTATAAAATGAAAAAAGGAGGGTGACTGTTTCATAAAGTCACCCTCCTTTTTTACTTAAGCAGAATTACTTCGCTTATTCTTGAGTGGAATCCCACCATACATTGATGGTCCAAACATCGTCCGCACTGTTCCATTGGTCAAGAGAAGTGTTGGCTCCGGGAACTTCTGCACCGATAGCATGCAGGTTGGCAGAGTTGTAGTTCAGCTCGTGTGAGCATTGACGCCAACGACGGAATTGTTTGCCTGCAGGAATACCTTTTAGGGCAGGCGCACTCACTGAGTAGTAAGCCGGTTTATCCCAGTGCAGGAACAGATTGGGATCAAAATCGTAACGGCGCATATCATTCCAGATTTCTACCGAGAAATGGAGCGCAATGCGTTTCTGTGTCAAAATCTTACCAAGAGTAAGATTTGCTGCCGAACCAATACCGTTATTCAGAAAGTTTGTTATGTCTGCTTGTTCCATAGGACTGAAAGATGGGCAGTTGGCGAGGTTTTTATCTTCTGCACACCAGGCTTCCAGTTTTACGTTCATACAATCCATACTGGCCTTAATACCTTCTTTGTAAGCATTGAAGGCTTCTGATTTATTACCCTGGTTGAACAGCACTTCTGCTTTGATAAAGCAGGCTTCTGCATAAGTACCCATATATGTAGGAGAGGAAACACGGGTGTAGAAAGAACCCGATTCTCTGGCTTCATCGACACCGGGGACCCTTCTGTAGAGAAGATCCACATTGGCAGCGTAGCCTTTGGAGGAACTTGTACATTCTACATAGACGGTGTCACCCAAACGTTCGGGAGAGTCGCTGTTAATATACCAGTGACCATTTTTGAATCCGGCTCTTAACGGACCACCTACAAGATTGGGCGCATTGGTAGATGTCATATCTACACCCAAAGAACGTCTCCAGTTACCCTCCCATTTAATTTCTTCGGGAGTGGAAGCGGATTTTTCTGACCAGGCCCATGGAATGATTTTATCTGCACGTGGGTCTTCTACACCATAGCCGGCAAAATTGGTAAGGTTATTGTAAAGCATCTCGGTAACCATATAACCTGCATTCATCCCGCATACGGAATAAAGAGGTGAATAGTCTACAGGTTCGTCCCAGCCCAAAACGTCGTGTGTGGTGCTATTATCATCGGTATGGTAGATTACCGTGTTGTCGTTGTTGCTCAAAGGACCTTTGGAAAGGGCATCCAAAATGGCGGCAGCGTCATATTTTCCTTCTAAGTAACTACCGGCTGCCTTTTTACTGAGTTTGTTGCAGTAACGGGCTTTCAATAAATAGGCAAATTTGGTCCATTTGCTCACGTCACCGTTGTTCCAATAGTCACCTTCGGACAAAGCCGGAACAGCTGGAGCTTGTGATTTTTTGAGCAAATCAATCCCTTCGTCCAATTCATTCAAGCAACCCAGGTAAATGGTTTTGCCGTTATCGTAGAAAGGAGTGGCGTTTTCACCAACAGCGTCTGTATAAGGCATTTCCCCGTAAAGGTCGGTCATAAGCATAAATCCGTAGGCACGTATAACTTTGGCAACACCAGCATAATGCCAGGCTTCGGCAGCCATGGCCTTGTTGTACATATCTTCGATGTTACAGGCAGCACCTACAAACCACCATTGATAGGGAGTAGTCGTGACACCCGTTTGCGGATTCCAATAAGACATATGCCAGTAAGTACCACCATTGTAGTACCTTGTCCAGTCTCCCATGGACAGGCTGCTACGCCAGGCGGCAAATTGATTAGCACTATTCGTGTAGAACTCAATATGCGCCAAACGTGTGGGGAACGTAGCACTCATAGAAGAGGGATTCTCCGGGTCTGTGTTGACATTAAGCCATTCGCTGCAAGAAGACAGGGATATGCTCGTCAAGACAGCGACACATAATATTATAGATCGAATTAATTTCATAAAATCACTTTTTAAATATTTTTAACTCTTTAGAAAGTCAAGTTTAGACCAAATGTCATACCAGATGTTGCAGGTACCCCTAAATAGTCGAATCCGACAGAAGAAGAACCACCCACACCGGCGCCGGAAGCTGCGACTTCGGGGTCTCCCTCGTAGTTTGTGAAGAGAAGTATATTGTTGGCAGAAGCGATAACAGAGGCACGTTTAATAAAACCAAGCTTGTTTATCTTAGGAAGTGTATAGGAAACAGAAAGAGAACGCAACCTTAACAAGTTTACGGAGGTAATATAGTTTGCCGTTTCTCTGGGGTAATAAGTCTGATAATAGCTTTGAATAATGTTATAGCCACTGGTTTCCACACCATTGAACACATAAGTGTCATTGATGTTCCAACTATTGGATACCGCATTTCCATTGACATCTACACCGGTTACGGTGAGGGTTTGGTTACGAACATCACCGGAGAATTTGCTGGCACCGGAATAATCCATTGCGTAGCGTGTACCATTGATTACGTCACCGCCAACGCGAAATTCCCACAACATATTTAAAGAGAAGTTTTTCCATGTAAATGTATTGTTGAAACCACCACTGAACGTTGCTTCACGGTTCCCGACTGCAGATAAGGAAGTAGTATAGGTGGGCATGCCGTTTTTGTCAAGAATGATGTCTCCATTTTCGTTTCTCTTCCATTCCGTGCCGGCAATGGCCATAAAGTTGCCACCATTAAAAGACGCAGCCTGTGCGCCTGCATATTGTACATCGGTAACATACATAACGTCCATTCCGGCAGGTAGTCCGTCCAATGTACCACGGTTTCCAGCCACATTCAAGCCCATATCCCAAATGAAATTTTTGCGTTCAATAGGTGTCCCCGATATGGACAACTCCATACCTTTATTGTATACATTACCTGCATTGATGGAGCAGAAAATATAACCGGTAGACTGAGGACCACGGGGACTAAGAATCTGGTTATAGGAGTCATTGGTATAATAAGCGTAGTCAATATGTAAACGATTGTGGAAGAAGCTCAATTCAACACCAATTTCGGTAGATTTTGTCATCTCGGGTTTTAAATAAGGGTTCCCCCGTGTCCATGAGTTACCAACCCCAATTTTTCCATTCAGGTAAGTACCTACAGGCCATAAAGCCGTATTGGTTTCGTAAGCTCCGGTGTCTTTACCTACCTTCGCCCAGGATACCCGGATTTTACCAAAACTAAGGATGTCGTTTGACATAATACCTGCATTCTGGAATGGTTCAGTAAATACAAAAGCTCCACTTACCGAAGGATAGAAATAAGAACGATTTTCAATGGGAAGGGTAGAAGTCCAGTCGTTGCGTCCTGTAACGGTCAAATATAGCATATTCTTCCAGGATGCACGGATTTCCCCGAATACCCCAACCAAACGTTTTTGCAAGGCACTGTGTGAGAACGATTTATTGTCTCTGGTAGCATTGGCATAGGAATAAAAATCGGGAACAGAAAAGTTGTAGGCCATCTTGTAGTTGAGGTCGCTGTGGGTATCATCAAGGGCCGCACCTAACAAGAGGTTAATATCAAAATCCCCAAATTGTTTGGACATATTTGATATGAGGTTGTGTGATAAGTATTGGAAACGTTTGCTGTTATCACTCATCATCCCGTTTTGCCATACTTGCTTGATGGCGCCACCGGCAGCAATACGGTTGGAAGCTACCAATGTATAGGAGTCAACACCCAAACGGTATTGTATAAACCACCATTTGGTGATGTCTGCTTTCACACTTACGTTGGCCGTAAGACGTTCATTATCTTCAAACATCTTGTTTCTGTTGATAATCCAATACGGGTTATCGCGTTCATCCCAGGGATCTAGGCGATCCCCAAACATTCTGTAGCGGGAACCGTCTTCGTTAGCATAGTGAGTCATGTCATCAAACGGAGACCAGTTGTATACCCCATAAAGAGTACCTGTCCCGGAAGAGCCGTACAACCCCGCCCCGGTAAGGGTTTTGTTTGTATGGGCTTGCGAATAGGCAGCATTTACACCAAATGTGAAGATACCTGCTCTTTGTTCACCGTTGAACCGGAAAGTATATTTCTTATAACCGGTTTTGGGAACAAGACCTTGTTGGTCATAGTATGATCCGGATAAATAGAAATTGTTGTTTTTGGTACCGCCGGCAATACTCAAACTTTCATCAAAGATATTCCCGCCCTGGAAGAAGTTTCCAATGTTGTCGTAGGTCGTTTTGTTGGATTTTTCACCCCAGGAGTTGTAAGAGAAGTCATTAAACATCGTTCCCGTATAGTTTTTGTTGCTATCGTACTGGTCTTCCATATAACCTCTGGTGAACTGAGTTTGTACCTCGGGAAGGCTCTTTGCCCAGGAAGTGGTGTATTTAGAGTTAAAATTCACTTCCACAACACCGTCTTTTCCTTTTTTGGTAGTAATGAGAACGACACCGTTGGCAGCACGTGAACCGTAAAGAGCAGATGCAGCGGGGCCTTTAAGAATAGACATGTTCTCAATATCCTCGGGATTCATGTCCATAATACGGTTGGAAGTTGTGGTGGCGGAACGGTAGGAACCGTCAAATGCCGAGTTCCCTACCAGGGTGGAAGAGTTATCATAGATAACACCGTCAACAACAAACAGAGGCTGGTTGTCCTTGCCTTCTGAACCGGATGTCCCCCCACGTAAAATTATCTGTGCGCCTGAACCGGCAGCACCGGAAGATTGGGTAACGTTTACCCCGGCAATTTTACCGGAAAGGGAAGAAATTGGGTTGGCTGTTTTGTATCTCATTAGTTCGTTTGAACCAAGATCTTCTACAGCGTATCCCAATGATTTTCTTTCCTTCTTAATACCGAAGGCGGTAACGACCATTTCTTCAAGCATAAGCGCATCTTCTTCCATAACAACGTTTACCACAGCCTTATTGTTAATGGGAACTACTGCGTCTTTGTAGCCGATGAAAGAAAATACCAAAGTGCCATTTGCAGGAGCCGATGGAATGCTGTACGCTCCATCGATGTCAGTGGATGTGCCTGTATTTGTGCCCTGGATGAGTACATAGGCCCCAATAATAGGCTCTCCGTTCCTGTCTGTTACCTTTCCGGTAACATTTACGTTCTGAGCCCAAACAGTTCCCATCGAGAGAACTAAGACACACATAGCCACCAAAAAGCGACTTAGTCTTTTTGTAACGAACATAAGTGAAGTTTTAGATTAGTAAATAAGTAGTTTGATTAGTAATATACATTTTGAATAATTCAAGCGCATAAAGTTATGCTATTTTTTGCTCAAAACCACACAAATCTTAAGTAAGTTCACGGTATATGTTCTAAAGAAATGATCTTCTTTGAGATAAAACCCAACGGATGATTTTACATCTGTACAGGCAATGGAACAGTCATTAAAAATGAAGCCGCCAGGCTGATAAAAATCAGGTCGTATTTTCTGTAAACATCCATAAGTGATTTAATTAAGTAGTGTAATTGGTTAATATTTGTGAAAATTGCTGTGCAATAGATTTCAAATAATTTCTTATATTCGCAAAAATGACGCCTCGTGTCGTTCCATCAAATTCCGGTTCCCGCTTTGTCCCCTTTTTTGCCCCCAGAACGTGCAGTTGAACATGAAAGACCCTTGGTCGCACGGATCTTTATACGTTGTTACTATTGCCCATTTATCCATATATAACCTAAACAACATAACCTATGCTTTTACGAAAAACTATCCTCATGGTTTGCATTATGCTGACAGTGGCGTATGCAAGCGCTCAGAACATTACCGTAACCGGGAATGTTTCGGATAAGACCGGCCCCATTGTCGGGGTTACGGTTGTTGTGCAGGGGACGGTGTCATCTACTACTACGGATCTGGCTGGAAATTATTCCATCACGGCACCCGCTTCTGCCACACTCTCATTTTCCTCTCTTGGTTACAAGACCATTGACATAGCTGTCAACGGCAGAACCAGGATAAACGTTATTATGGAGGAAGATGTTATTATACTCGAAGATGTCGTAGTCGTTGGATTCGGCACCCAGAAAAAAGTGAATCTGACCGGAGCTGTATCTTCCGTTAACGTTCAAGAGGCCCTGACATCACGTCCTATTGCAGACGTGGGACGTGCACTCCAGGGGGCCACGCCCGGTCTTACCGTCCAGGTAGGCAGCGGTGAAGTTGGCTCCAATCCCATTATGAAGATACGTGGTCACGTCGGCTCTGCTGAAGGGTCCACAACCCCTCTGATATTGCTGGACAACGTGGAAATCCCCAACATACAACTGGTTAATCCGGATGATATTGAATCGATCTCTGTCTTAAAAGACGCTGCTTCCGCTTCTATTTACGGGTCTAAAGCAGCTTTTGGAGTCATTCTGATCACTTCTAAAAAGGGAGCCAGGACAGAAAGTGTCAGTGTGAACTATTCGGGGAATATGTCATTCCAGAATATGTCCAAAAAATACGAAATGGCCGGTGTAGATGCTTTGCATTACACGGTTGAAGCTGCTGAACGTATTGGGACCACTACGCCTGTTGGGGCCTTCTGGCTGATTGACAGAGCCGGGTACAATGCGGCAGTCGCCTGGGACAAGAAGTACGGAAAAACCATTGACCCCTATGATCCCATGACCTATGGCCGCGACTGGTATGTAGACGCCAGCAACCGGAAGATCGGAATCAGAACGTACGATCCGTACAATTACCTGATCAGGCAATGGGCTCCCACTCAAAACCACAATTTATCGGTCAATGGCAAATCCGGGAAAACCAATTTTAATATCGGGCTGGGATACCTGGATCAGAACGGTATGATGAAAACGGCCAAACATGACGATTTCCAACGCTGGAACGCATCGGTAAGGGTCAGCACCCAGATCAATAAATACCTCTCTGTACATGCCGGACTGATGTATTCAAAAACACAAAAACGGTGGGCTTATGCCACGTCTTCCACGACGGCAGATATATGGTATTATATGTATAGATGGGGGCCGACTTACCCTATGGCAAAATCTGATGAAAGCGGCAATCCGCTTCGCAATGCCACTTATGAAACGGCCGTGGCCAATACAGCATCTATCACCAATAACTATACCAGTGCCAACGCAGGACTGACACTTACCCCGGTGAAAGACTGGAATATCAATCTAGATTATACTTACTCCAATCAGGAAACCATTGAACTTAATCCCGGGACCAGTTTTATGGCCGGGGATACCTGGGTTGCCGCCGTTCCTTTGAATAATGAAAACGGATCAAGGGTATACAGGGATAATGAATGGAACGAGTTTAATTCCCTGGGAGCTTCCATTCCGGCCTATATGCTCAAATATTCACGATATACGGCTCCGGGATCCAATCCGGACCATATATACAGGTCTGCAGCCAACCGTACCCGCGGCACGTTGAATCTTACTTCTACTTATGATTTGAATATAAACGATATCCACATGTTCAATGTTATGGTGGGGATGAACGCTGTGGCTTATGATTATAACTACTCCTGGTCTCAGAAACTGCAATTGCTGGATTATACCAATCCACAATTTGATCTGGCTTCCGGGACCCAAACATCGGGCGGCGATTCCCGCTGGGACTCACAACTTGGTTTCTTTGGACGTATCAACTATAACTTTAAGGAAAGATATCTTATAGAGGCCAATCTTCGTTACGACGGGACATCCAAATTTCCCAAAGACCTTCAATGGCGGTGGTATCCTTCTTTCTCGTTCGGATGGCGATTGATGGAAGAGCCTTGGATGAGTTTTGCCAGACCTGCTCTCACAAGCTTTAAATTGCGCGGATCCTGGGGGTCCATTGGTGACCAGTCTGTTAGTAATGCATTGTATGTTCCTACCATGAGCGGTGCCAACTCTTACTGGCTCCACGCGGGAGCAAGAGATACTTATTTTGGCACCCCGGCTTCTGTATCCTCCATTATCACATGGCAGGATATTGTTACGCTCAACCTGGGATTTGATATCAGTCTGCTGAACGGTGAGTTGAGTGCTTCGTTTGACTGGTACCAGAGAGATACCAAAAATATGATTGTTCCCGGGGAAGGTTTCTCCTACACATTCGGGACAACGGCTCCCAAAGGTAACTTCGGTTCTTTAAGAACTAAAGGCTGGGAATTTTCGCTGAATTTCGGGCACCAATTCGGGAACGGACTTCGTATCACTGCCAGCGCTGCTTTGTCCGATGCCATTACACATATTACAAAATACGGAAGTACTAAGAGCATCAATGCCTGGTATGAAGGCAAAACGTATGGTGAAATATGGGGTTACCGGGTTGACAGACTGTATCAGAACGAAGATTTTGTATATGAGAATGGAAAATTTGTAACCATCAAAAGTTCGGATGGGTATACCATTTACCAATTGGCAGATCCTAACGCGCCAACACAGGGTAAACTACAGACAAGCTCCAACTTCAGGTTTGGCCCCGGTGATGTTAAATTCAAGGATCTTAACGGGGACGGCGTAATCAATAACGGAAGTCAGCTTATTGATGATCACGGAGATTTAACCGTGATTGGAAACACTACTCCCCGTTATGAATACAGTTTCCGTCTTGGCATGGAATACAAAGGGTTTGATTTCTCGGTATTCTTCCAGGGTATTGGCAAACGTGATATGTGGGGAGCCAGCCCGCTTGCTATTCCCGGGTTTAACTCTTCCGATGGTGCCATGCCTAAGGTCATAGCCCAGGACTTCTGGTACGAAACCTTAGACGGGAGCGGCAATGTGATTGACAGTAATTACGATGCATTTTATCCCCGTGCATACAACCTGGGAGCTAGCAGTACCGGTAACAACATGCAGGTATCCGACAGGTATCTGCTGAATATGGCCTATCTGAGAATGAAAAACCTAACCATAGGGTATTCCATGCCCAGGCAATTGACCCGGAAGGCTATGATCAGCCATGTACGTATTTATGTATCTCTGGAAAATTTCCTGACCTTCGATCACCTTCGCGGTCTGCCCATAGATCCGGAGGAAATAGCCGGGTATTCCTATCTTAATACGAGTAATTACAATTCTTCCCGTACAGGTGTAGGAGCTCCTACCTTTAAAAGCGCATCTGTCGGCCTTCAGTTAACTTTCTAAAACCAGACACAATGAATAAAAAAATAATCATCTTAAGTTTATTAGCCGCATTCACCCTTGCGGGGTGCAGCGATTTTCTGGATCGTCCCCAGAAAACGGCTATGGACGATTCAAACTACTGGACCAACGAATCAAATGTACGTCTGTTTGTAAATGGAGGTTATCCTAATTATTTCAACGGATACGATAGATCGTGGGGTACCGCTTACGTTCCTTACAGGGGGGCAAACTTCAATGACGACATGACTTCTGCCGGGAAACAAACATCATTTCTTGCTGCCGTTCCCGCTGACAACTGGTACCGTTCGGAATCGGCAACCACCATTTACTGGCTTTATAAAAGCGGAGCATCTGCATGGAATTTCGGGTGGGTCCGGAAATGGAATATACTTATTGAGCGCTTGGCCACAATGAAAGAAAACGGCTACCTGACAGATGAGCAGTATAACCATTGGAACGGAGTAGCCAGGCTTTTCAGAGGTATGGAATACAGTCGCCTGGTGCAATCATTCGGTGATGTTCCGTATTACGATCATCCTGTAAGTGACACCGATATGGATGAACAGTACAAAGACAGGGATCCCAGGACAACCGTGATGGATAAGGTGTATGAAGATTTTGTTTATGCCATGGAAAATATCAGGGCAAACGACGGAGATAATTATGTCAACAAATATGTAGCAGCAGCGCTGGCTTCGCGTTATATGCTCTTTGAAGGAACCTGGTACAAGTATCATTCCGGATCAGGGTCCAATGATCTGGCAAAGAAATTTCTTGAATTGGTTGTGTCGGCAGGTAACATGGTTATAAACTCGGGCAAATATGCTTTTGATACCGATTTTCGTTCGCTATTCGGCTCTGACAGCAAACCGGGTAACGAAATTCTCCTGTACAGGGAATACAGTGCAGAACTGTCCACAACCCACTGTATAGCTTCGTATTCCAATCTTACGGAATCACAGACTCCTGCCGCGAACCTGGCTTTGGCCAAATCGTTCATTTGCAATGACGGGAGACCTTGGCAGAATTCAACGGTTGAGGAAGCCGGAAATTTTGATCTGAAAAAGATGGCAGTTACCCGTGACCCGCGCTTTGAAGCCACATTCTGGGGCGCTCCTTTGCAATCTTCAGCAACACTTCTCTATGTATGCAAGTTCATTGACAGGGTAGGGGTAACATATTCTTTTGACAACTGTTCGGATCCCCGTCCTGCAAAATACGGATCAAGTACCAATACGAACGGCTTCCCGGTGATACGTCTTGCAGAAGTGGTGCTGAATTGGATAGAGGCCAAACAGGAACTGGCTCTTTCCTACGGAGGTCCTGCCCTCACACAAAGCGATCTGGACAAATCCATCAATGCCATACGTAACAGGCCTTTGGATAAACACGCCATTACCCGTGGGGTTCAGAAAACAGCTCCGTTAATGCTTGGTGCTATTCCCAACGATCCGGCACGTACAGCATCCTGTGAAGTAAATACGCTTGCAGGTGTTGTAAACGATCCCCTGCTTTGGGAAATACGCCGGGAACGCCGTATGGAATTTGTGTTTGAGAACAATCGTATTCTGGATATTCGCAGATGGGGAAAAATGGAATTAATGGATGGGTCCAACAATCCCGACTTGTTACTGGGATCCTGGTGTGATTTCAATACAACCCAATCCGGGAATGATATCAATTTCAATTACCTGATCCCGGGGAAACAGATAGATAAAGGAGATGCCAAAGCATTGAAAGTCATGAAACCGGACGGAACAATTGTGGCATATGACGGGACCAACAAGTCCGATATGGTAGGTTTCTACATACCTCAGGGTGTTCAGAACCGCGATGGTTTTACCGTCAGGAACTACCTGCAGCCCATTTGTACAGATGTTATTGAAATGTACACGGATAAAGGGTATACCATAACTCAGAATCCTGGCTGGAATTAGACCCTGACCCCCCAAAAAGAGGGTGACTAAAAAGTCAAATTGACTGATAGTCACCCTCTTTTTTTTTGTATCTGCTGCCTCATCCTGATCTCCGCCTTTCCATGCCCGCTCAATAGAACCGGATTCCTTCCGGAGGAGAGTTGCCAACGCCGCGAAGTTCGCTTGTTGGTCCTAGTCGTTCAGTGAATAACGGAAGAAGCCGGTAACCTTTACCTGGGGATCCTCGGCCTTAAGGTATTCCCTTACCGTGATCTTGCCGTCCTTTACGAACACCTGGTCTTCCAGGGTGTATTCCTTGAAGAATTTATTGAGCTTGCCCATGGCGATCTTTTCTATCATTTCTTCTGGTTTACCTTCCATACGGATTTGTTCGCGGTAAATGTGCAATTCTTTCTCTATGATTTCTTTGGGGCAGGAGTCTCGGTTGACGGAAACGGGGACCATGGCAGTGATCTGCATAGCAATTTCCTTTCCTGCTTCCGGTGATATAGGCTTGTTGAATCCCACTATAGTGGCAACCTTGTTGTTCATGTGTATATATGAAGCGACATAGGGTGCCTCCAATTTGCCGTAAAAAGGAACGGCGTGTTTTTCACCGCTTTTTCCCGTCTGCTGTGTCACGGCTTCGGCAATGGTGCTCTCTCCATAGGAAAGGGTTAGCAATTCTTCCAGTGAATCCGGCATATGTTCCAGTGCTGTATGGGCTATACCCAATGCCAACTCCTGAAACTCATTGTTCTTTGCCACAAAGTCGGTCTCGCATCCCAAACATACCAGGATACCACGATCCTTCTTTTGGTTTGTGAGTGCGATGACTGAACCTTCTGTCGTTTCGCGGTCAGCGCGTTTGGCGGCTATCAACTTTCCTTTTTCTCTAATAATTTCCTGTGCCCGTTCAAAATCTCCGTTGGATTCAACAAGAGCATTCTTACAATCCATCATACCGGCACCGGTCATTTTACGTAATTTTGCTACGTCGGCTGCTTTGATTTCCATATATATTTTTTGCTTATTCAGATTTTTTGTCCTCAGATACCTCCTTTGACGTATCTTTCTTTACTGGAGCTTCCTCTGCCTTGGCAGGTTTTTCTTCCTTTAAGGGAGCTTTTTCTTCCTTAGCGGGTACGTTATCTTCATCTATACGCTGCCTGCGTGTACGGGTACGTCTGGAGGGTGTTTCACTTTCTTCCCCAGAAGATTCAACTATGATCTCTTTATCCTTCTCCAGTTTACGTTCCTCAAGACCTTCGCTAACGGCTTGTCGAATGAGTTCTATTACAAGGGCGATGGATTTGGCTGCATCGTCGTTTGCCGGTATTACATAATCAATGGGTGTAGGATCGCAACATGTATCAACCATGGCTATTATCGGTATATTCAAACGAGATGCTTCCCTTACGGCATTAACCTCTTTTTGGATGTCCACTACAAAAAGGGCAGCGGGCAACCGGTTCAGGTCGGCTATGGACCCCAGGTTCTTCTCCAGTTTGGCGCGCTGGCGCGTTATTTGCAGTCGTTCCCGTTTGGCAAGGGTTTCAAAGGTGCCGTCGGTCATCATTTTATCAATGGTGTTCATTTTCTTGACGGCTTTACGTATGGTCGGGAAGTTGGTTAGCATACCGCCCGGCCAACGTTCAGTGACATAAGGCATATTGACCGATTTGGCGGCTTCTGCAACTATGTCTTTGGCTTGTTTTTTGGTAGCGACAAAAAGAATTTTCCTGCCGGCCTTGGCAAGTTGTTTGGCAACATTTGACGCTTCATCTATTTTTACGATGGTCTTGTGCAGGTCAATGATATGGATCCCGTTTTTCTCCATGAAAATATAAGGAGCCATTTTTGGATTCCACTTACGTTTTAAGTGGCCGAAATGTACGCCTGCATCAAGAAGGTCCTGGAAATTTGTTCTTGGCATTACTGTTTTTTTTAATTTTGATTTTTACTCTTTTTAGCAATTAAAGGGTAGTGTCTATGACAATCCGCTTTAATTTTCCGCGACAACCGAAACATCTGGTAGCAATAAATTGATCGCAGTTGTTTTGACAATTGCCGTGCACGGGTAAATCAGCTTTTAACGTTTGCTGAATTGGAAGCGTTTGCGCGCTCCGGGTTGGCCGGGTTTCTTACGTTCAACCTCGCGTGCATCGCGGGTAAGCATCCCGTTAGACTTTAATACACCACGATAAGCGTCAGAGTCAATTTTACATAAGGCACGGGCCAAGGCCAGGCGCAATGCTTCTGCCTGTCCCTTAACACCTCCTCCGTCCAGGTTGACTTTGACATCAAACTGGGAAGTGGTACCTGTCAGTTCCAGAGCCTGCTTGGCTATATACTGGAGAGTGCCTTCCTTAAAATAGTCCTCCAAAGGACGATCATTGATGATGATATTTCCTTTACCGGTTTGAACGTAAACGCGAGCTACAGCTGATTTTCTTCTTCCAAGGGCGTTGATAACTTCCATGCTCTGTTTAGTTTTCGTTTAAATAAATTTGTTTGGGTTGCTGTGCCTGGTGAGGATGTTCCGGGCCCTGATATACATACAGGTTACGGAATAGTTCAGAGCCGAGGCGGTTTTTGGGGAGCATGCCTTTTATAGCGTGTTCCACAAGAGCAAGCGGTTTACGCCTGAGCAGCTCTTTGGCTGATTCACTGCGTTGACCGCCAGGGTATCCGGAGTGCCGGACGTACATTTTGTCGTCCATCTTGTTCCCCGTCAGTCGGACCTTGTCTGCATTGATTATGATGACGTTGTCACCGCAGTCCACATGAGGGGTATAATTGGGTTTATGCTTGCCCCGCAACAAGAAAGCTGCTTTAACGGCAAGACGGCCCAACACCTGATCGGCAGCGTCTATAACCACCCATTCTTTGGTGACTGTGGTTTTGTTGGCGCTTACGGTCTTGTAGGATAATGTGTTCACCTGGTTGATTTTTAGAAAAATAATATAATAAAATTGCGATCCTAAAATTAAAAGGGGCTGCAAAGATACTACTTTTTTCTAGAAATCAAAGCGATAGTATGTAAGCAATGTTGACCCAGCGCTTGTTAATTTCGCGGTGACGAGAATAGGCTTCATGGAAGGGAGTGAACACAGTCTGGTTGTTGACAACACCTACCATCATCCCCGTTTTTCCATCCAGAAGGGCTACCACGGCATCGTGCCCCAGAATACTTGCCAGCACCCGGTCATTGGCTGTCGGAGATCCGCCCCGCTGGACGTGTCCCAGGGTTGTTACACGCGTTTCGTAGTTGGGCAGTCTTTCCTTAACCTTGGCAGCTACTGCAGAAGCGCTGCCCTGTTCCTCACCTTCGGCAACGATTATTATGCCGGATGTCTTGTTCTTGCGCCGTTCCAACTCCAGGTATTCGCACAGTTTGCCAATATCGGTCTGCACCTCGGGGATCATGGTGGCTTCTGCTCCCGTAGAGATAGAGGTGTTCAGTGCAATGAACCCGGCATCCCTGCCCATGACCTCTACAAAAAACACCATATTATGCGAATCGGCCGTATCACGAAGTTTGTCCACGGCCTGAACAGCCGTATTGACGGCTGTGTCGAAACCTATAGTGTAATCGGTGCCGTATATATCATTGTCTATGGTTCCTGGTACTCCGATCACAGGTAGGCCAAATTCTTTAACCAGCAGGTCAGCTCCCCTGAAGGATCCGTCCCCGCCTATAACTACCAGGGCGTCGATCCCTTGTAACTGGATGTTCTGCCAGGCGGCAGAACGGGCTTTCCTTGTCTTGAACTCAGGACAGCGCGAAGATTTGAGAAAAGTGCCCCCAAGTGATATTTTTTGTGCCACGGAATGATTTTGCAGAGGTATGAACAAGTTCTCTAAAAGGCCGGTGAATCCGCGTTGTATCCCAAGAACATGGCATCCGTGATATGTAGATGTTCTTACCACAGCCCGAATAGCAGCATTCATCCCCGGAGCATCCCCGCCGGAAGTGAGAACTCCAATAGTTTTGATCTTTTTCATATGAGTGCAAAAGTAGAAAAAATTATCTTTGTCGTATGAAAATAGCCGGTACAGATCTGGGAAGAGAACCGCTTTTGCTTGCTCCCATGGAAAATGTGAGTGACGCATCATTCCGTTATATATGCAAGGAATACGGAGCGGACATGATGTTTACGGAATTTGTTTCTGCTGACGGGCTGATACGCGATGTGTATAAAAGTCGTGAAAAACTGGTGATCGCAGACAGGGAAAGACCCATCGGGATACAGATATACGGACATATCCCCGAAGCTTTACTCCAGGCTGCCGTGATAGCCCAGGAAGCCTGTCCCGATGTGATAGACATCAATTTTGGATGTCCTAAAAACAAGATTGCCAAACGGGGTGCAGGAAGTGGCTGGTTGCGCGATCCCGGGGGTATGGTGGACATTACCCGCAGGCTGGTCCAGGCGGTAAAAGTGCCTGTCACCGTTAAAACCCGTCTGGGATGGGATGAAGAATCCATTATTATTGAGGACCTGGCCGAAGCTTTGCAGGATGCGGGTATTGCAGCCCTCACCATCCATGGAAGGACAAGAACCCAGATGTACAAAGGAGAGGCAGACTGGACTCCCATTGCCCGGGTCAGGGCTAATCCGCGCATGCATATACCCATAATTGGGAACGGGGATATTTGTACTCCGCAACAGGCACGCTATGCATTTGACACCTATGGTGTTGACGGTATTATGATAGGGAGGGCCAGTTTCGGTCATCCTTGGTTGTTCCGCGAGATCCGTCATTATTTGCAGACAGGGCAGGAACTGCCCCCGATGGGTGTTGCCGAACGTGTGTCACTGGCCAAGAGGCATCTGGCCAAGTCCATAGAAGTGAAGGGAGAGCGGGTAGGGGTCCTGGAAATGAGACGTCATTTGAACAGTTATTTCAAGGGGCTCCCCGAGTTTAAACCTGTACGGTTAAAACTGGTAACCGAGAACGATCCGCAGCAATTGTTCTTTATTCTTGATTATATTGCAGAAAAATGGGGATGAATAAAACATATCTTACCTGGCTATCGCCTTATGCATGGGGGATCGCTTTGAGGCATTACCTGTATGACAGGGGTATCCTCAGATCCAGGTCTTTCCAGGTACCCGTGATCTGTGTAGGGAACATAACCGTTGGTGGAACGGGGAAGACGCCCATGACCGAATTCCTGGTGGGCAGACTCCTGGATAAAGGCAAAAAACCCATGGTCCTTTCCCGGGGGTATGGAAGAAAAACCAGGGGATTCCGGTATGTCACCCTTTCCACTACAGCTTCTGTGGCAGGGGATGAGCCGATCCAGATCAAGAAACGTTTTCCCGAGGCAGTGGTGGCAGTATGTGAGGACAGGGTAAGGGGAGTACGCTGTCTGCTGGCAGACTATCCTCAAGATCCCTGGATCATACTGGACGACGCTTACCAGCACAGGAGAATACGGGCCGGGAAGAACATCCTGATGACGGACTGTTCCAGGCCGTTCTGGAAAGATACGCTCCTTCCTTTTGGGCGTCTGCGGGACCTGCCATCTGCGGCACGCAGGGCAGATTGCCTTGTTTTTACACGCTGTCAGCCCACAAGTCCGTTTGCCGGAATCATTGAAAGATCGTTACGGGACATACCGGTTTTTTCCACTACGATGTTTTACGGGGATCCGGTACCACTGAATAATCCGGGAACCATGCCGGAAAGAGGATCTTCTGTCCTGCTGCTGACGGGCATAGCCAATGCCGCACCCCTGCGGGATCATCTGCAGGAGCAGTTTAAAGTGGAATACCATCTGGAATTTTCAGATCACCACCGGTTTACGAAAAGAGATTTATCCCGGATAAAACACATGCTGGACGAGCATCCCGGCTGGCATTTGATCACAACAGCCAAAGATGCTGCACGTCTTTCCGGGTGCGGTATAGCAGGGTGGATCATTCCTATGGAAATCAGCTTTTTTTCAGAGGAAATCGCAACCGCATTTTTTCACCTAGTGACCGGCTTATGCTAGTGTGCTGCTCGTTGGCAAAACCGGCAAATTTCCTATATTCGCAGAGAAATCCCGGGAGTGAAAATGTCAGTCGTATTATGTTTGTATACTCAATATGTTAATTCGTTGATCGGAAGTGGCGGGCTCGGGTATGTGTTTGTCAGGACCGGTACTGGTGTTCTGGATACTAGAGTTTTG